>NZ_JAAKZY010000210.1 GCF_011045015.1 Streptomyces scabichelini
CCCCCATCCCCATCCCCGTCGTTGGTGACCGCCGAGCCGAGGATGACGGCGTGCACGGTGTCGCCGTCGGCCAGCGCCCGCGAAAGCGGCTTCAGCAGGACGGCCGCGACGCCGTTGCCGCCCACCGTGCCGTCGGCGTCCGCATCGAAGGCCCGTACCGTGCCGCTCCGGGAGATCGTGGAGCCCTTGACGTGCCGGTGCCCGGTGATCTGCGGCAGATGCAGGGCCGCCGAGCCCACCAGCATCAGCTCGGCGTCGCCCGCCAGCAGCGCCTGGCAGGCCAGATGGACCGAGACGAGGGCGCTGGAGCAGGCGGTGGCGACATTGACCGCCGGGCCGCGCAGCCCGAGCCGGAAGGCGGCACGGGTGGCCGCGAAGTCGGGATAGTTGCCGACCTGGATCTGCTTCTGCGCGATCCAGTCGTCGCCCGGCGTGTCCGCGAGGTTGTTGGCGAGATAGCTGTGCAGGGAGTACAGCCGGTACCCGACACTGCCGTACACCCCGATACGGGCGTCGGAGCCGGCGTAGCCGCCGTCCTCCAGGGCGTGGTGGCAGCACTCCAGGAACAGCCGCTGCTGCGGATCGGTCACCGCCGCCTCGCGCCCGCTCATCCCGAAGAACGCCGCGTCGAATCCGTCGACGCCGTCCAGCAGCGCGCTGGCGCCGACGAGGTCAGGGTCGTCGAGGAGGTCCTCGGGCGCGCCCGCGGCCCGTAACTCGGCCCGGGTGAAACGCCGTACGTGCGAGACGCCCGCCTCGATGTCACGCCAGTACTGCTCGGGAGTCTCCGCCCCCGGAAATCTCAGCGCCATCCCGATGACCGCCACGCGTCGGTCGTCCGGCACCCCTGTCCCCCTTCCCCGGCCTCACCGCCTCACCCGCCTCAACTGTTCGGGCCCGACTCACACCTCCGCGTGCGCCTCCGCCCCCGCGCCCGATCCCGCCGTCGTACGGCGGCGCAGTACCAGGGTCACGAAGACCACGGCGATCACGATGGCCACGCCGTGCGCGACCGCGACGACCGACAGCGGCGAGAACACGTCGAGCGCGCCGCCGACCGCGATCATTCCGGCGCCGAAGCCGAAACTCTCCACGGTCGCCGACAGCCCGAAGGCGTGTGTGCGCAGGTTGTCCGGCAGGGTCTGCAGATGCTGGGTGTACGACACCTCGGTCAGTCCGTCGGCGGCGCCCGCGACCAGCGCGATCAGCACGGTCGCGGTCAACGGCAGCCCGGCGAAAGCCAGGATGAAAGCGCCGGACATCACGATCGTGCCGAGCCCGAAGCCCAGCGCGCCCAGGGCCTGCTCCGAGCGGCGCGGCAGGCGCTGGATCACCTGCTGGGCCAGGATGTTGCCGAGCGCCCACACACACCAGAACACGCTGACGAACGTGGCCGGGCTGTCGGTGTCGAGGTCCGTCGAGTACACGGGGAGCGCCGCGTTGTGGGAGGACGAGCCGAGCGCGTCGACGCCCCGCAGCAGCACCATCAGGCCGAGCACGGGCGCGCCGGCCAGCACCATGACCGCGGCGGGCAGCCGACGGCGCTTCGCCGGGGACCCGGCCGGATCCTCCGCATCCTTCCCATCCTCCGCCGGGCCCGGCTTCGGCCGCCGGGCGGCGGGCAGTTGGGCCACCGCCACCGCGCACATCAGGAACGTCGCCATGTCCAGCAGGAAGGCCGCCGTGTATCCGAGCAGCGCCACGACCACACCGGCCGACGCGAACCCGGCCACCATCGCCAGCGAACGGCCGCTCACCATCAGCGAGTTGGCCCAGGTACGGCGCTCCTCGGCCACCATCTCCGGGATGACCGCGCTGCGCAGCGCGACCAGGAACACCGTGCCGGTGATCCCGCCCACCGCCGAGACGACGAACAGCACGGGCGTGCGCAGCGAGTCGGGCGCCGCCACCAGGGCCGCCAGCACCGCCGCCTGAATCACGTTCACCCAGAACATGACGCCCTTCGCCGACCACCGGGCCAGGATCGGAGCGGCGAGCAGCCCCGCGACGAATCCCGCGGCGAGGCGTACGGCCATGAAGGCGCCGACGGCGAGGGCGCGGTCGGTGACGGCGTAGACGTACAGATTGAGCGCGACGACGTTGAGATAGCTGCCGTAGGACGACAGCGCGTAGCCCGTGATCAGGATGCGGTACCGGCGTTCCCGCACCGCCGCCGTCACGGATTCCGGCATTCTCGACTTCCTTCGCGGGCGGCAACAGGGCGCGGTGCTCGTCGCCGAACCCTAGGCAGGCGGTGCGGAGTTCGTCCCGAGGGGCGAGGGCTCACGAATGTAATCTGCACACTTGTGAAGCCTGATCATTTCGACCCACGCACGTGTGATTGCCGCGAAACATGCCCGACCCGGCCCTGCCCACAGGCGCTGTCGGTGTACCGGACCGCGCTGCGCGAGGGACGGGTGCCGGCCGACGAGGTGCCTCGCTGCCTGACGGAACTCGGACTCGTCGTCGCCGACGCGGACACGCCCGGCTTCTCCCTGCCCGTGTCGCCGGACGCCGCGCGCTTCGCCGTACTGACCGCGATGGAGGACCGGCTGGCCGAGCAGCGCCGCGCCCTGCGGGCGGCGTCCTCTCGGCTCGCCGCCTTCGAGTCGGTGTACGCGCGGGAGCAGCGCGAGGCCCGGCCCGCGCTGGTCCGGCTGACCGAGAAGACCGTGATCAGCGCGGCCCTGGATGCCGCTGTGGGCGACTGCCGGCACGAACTGCTCACCGCCCAGCCGGGCGGGGGCCGCGCGGAGGCCACGCTCCGCGAGGCCCTCGGCCGCGACCTGGGGGCCCTGCGGCGCGGGGTGCGGCAGCGCACCCTCTACCAGCACACCGTGCACACGCACCGGCCGACCATGGCGTACATCGAGCGGGTCACCGAGGCGGGAGCCGAGGTCCGCACCCTGGCGGAGGTCGTCGAGCGGCTGATCGTCTGCGACCGCTCGGTCGCCTTCATCCCGCTGTCGGACGACACCGCGGACGGAGCCCTGCAGATCTGGGATCCCGCCCTCGTCCGCTTCCTGGTCCGCGTCTTCGAGCAGACCTGGGAACGCTCGACCCCCATCAACCCCGCGGACGCCGCCGAGCGCCGGGGCCCCGCCGTCGCCTCCGACCTCCAGCAGACGATCCTGCGCGCGGTCGTCTCCGGCGAGACGGACAGCTCCATCGCCCGCCGCCTCGGCATGAGCCGCCGAAGCGTCGCGGAGCACTTAAAGAAGGCGTCGGTCCTCCTGGGGAGCGGGAGCAGGGCGCAGCTGGGGTATCTGGTGGCTACGTCGGGGCTGCTGGAGGAGGGAGATGACTAGGCCGGAAGGGGTACCGAGCAACGAGATCAGCGGCGCTCAGCGGCGGCGACACCGCCCCGGAACTCAGGCCGCCCCCGACGGAGGCGGCCCGCTCGTGCCCCGCACCACCAGCTTCGGGTCCAGCACGGCCTCTCGCGGCTCCATTTCCGGCTTCTCCAGCCGCTCCACGGCGAACCGCACCGCGTGCTCCGCCATCAGCACCGAATCCTGGCGCACGGTGGTCAGACCGATCGGCATCAGGTGGGAGAGGTGGCTGTCGTCGTAGCCGACGACGGAGAGGTCACGCGGGATCTCGACGCCGGCCCGCGCCAGGGCCATCATCACGCCCATGGCGCAACGGTCGTTGCCCGCGAGGATCGCCGTCGGCAGGGGTTGCCCCCGGTCGCGTTCCGCCAGCAGCAGGCGGCCGGTCTCGATGCCGGACTCCTCGGTGTGCCGGCCGGGAATCACCCGTAGTTCCGCGTCCAGTCCGTGCCGGCGCATGGCGGCCCGATAGGAGCGTCGGCGTTCGGCCGAGCCGGGGCCACGGCCCCCGTCGATGTGCACGATCCGGCGGTGCCCCAGTTCCACCAGATGGTCCATCGCCTGCCGTACGCCCTTGCCCTCGGCGCTGTGCACGGAGTCCACGCGGGCGCCCGGCACCCGGCGACCGACCGAGACGGTCACCGCGCGCCCTGCGAGTTCGTCGAGGTAGTCGGCCTCGGCGTCGGAGCCCAGCACGATCAGCGCCTCGCAGCGGTGACTGAGCAGCGCCTCGACCGCCTTGGCCTCGCTGCGGCCCTGGGCGGTGGCGGAGAGCAGGACGTCGTAGCCGAGCCGTTCGGCCTCGGGGTAGATCCCCTCGATGAGATCCGTGTGGAAGATCTGGTGCACGGTGAACATCACGCCGAGCGTGCGGCTGCGCCCACGCGCCAGGAGCCTGGCCGCACTGTCGGGGCGGTAGCCGATCTCGTCGGCGACGCGCAGGATCCGCTCACGGGTCTCCTCGCCGGCCCCCGGCTGGTTGCGGAAGACGATCGAGACCAGCGCCCGGGACACCCCCGCCTTCTCGGCGACATCCGCCATCGTGGGGCGCTGCCTGCCCGACGCAACCACCTGTGAACCCACCCTCCGACGCCGCCCACTCCAGCGGGCGGGCACGAAATCCCCCGGCAACAAGCTATTGACATGACATTTGAACAGGGGCCATCGTACTCGCACTAGAGCGCGCTAGTAGAGCGCGCCAGGTAGCTCTTTCCGTGACGATTCCGGAGTCTCCGGAGCAAAGGGAAACCAGCAAGTCGATCTCAACCCGAAGGGCACCCCATGGCAACGGCGCCATCCCCGCTTCGTACCGTCGCAGGCAACCTGTGCCTGGGCTCGGCCCCCGACTCGTGGGGCGTCTGGTTCCCCGAGGACGAGCACCAGGTGTCGTACAGCCGCTTCCTCGACGAGCTGGCCGAGGCCGGCTACGAGTGGCTCGAACTCGGCCCGTACGGCTATCTCCCCACCGACCCGCAGCGCCTCAAGGCCGAGCTGGACGCCCGCGGGCTCAAGGTCTCCGGCGGCACCGCCTTCGGCGCGCTGCACCGCCCGGAGGCCTGGGACGAGATGCTCGCCCACGTCCGCCGGGTCGCCGCGCTCACCGCCGCCGCGGGCGCCCACCACCTCGTCTTCATCCCGCCGATGTACCGGGACGAGAAGACCGGCAGGTTCACCGAGTCGCCGGAGCTGACCGCCGGGCAGTGGGCGGGTTTCGGCCGGGCCGCCGACCGGCTCGGGAAGCTGCTCCTGGACGAGTACGACGTACGGCTCGTCATCCATCCGCACGCCGACAGCCACGTCCAGACCCAGCCGGAGATCGAGCGGCTGCTCAACGAGTCCGACAGCCGCTACACCAACCTCTGCCTGGACACCGGGCACGTGGCCTACGGCGGCGGCGACAACCTGGACCTGATCCGCCGGTTCGGCGAGCGCGTCGGGTACGTCCACATCAAGCAGATGGACCCCGGGATCCTCGCCCAGGTCGCCGCCGAGAAGCTGTCGTTCGGCGAGGCCGTCAAGCGTGGCGTGTGCGTCTCTCCCCCGGCGGGCGTGCCGAAGCCGGCCGACGTGGTGGCCGAACTCGCGCGGCTCGACGCCGAGTTGTTCGTGATCGTCGAGCAGGACCTGTACCCGTGCGCCCCCGACGTGCCGCTGCCCATCGCCGTACGCACGCGTGAGCACCTGGCCGGCTGCGGCCTGACCGGAACCCGACGCCCCGACAACACCCGGTAAGGAGGCGCCATGGACATCAGGGACGACGCGGCACAAGCCCCGAAGACCGCCACCCCGGTCACGGACGACGCCCCTCCGGCGGTCTCCAGGCGGCTGCGGCTCATCACGGTCATCGCCACCTTCGGCGGACTGCTCTTCGGCTACGACACCGGCGTCATCAACGGCGCCCTGCCGTACATGACCGACGACCTCGGCCTGACCCCGGTCACCGAGGGCATGGTCACCAGCTCGCTGCTGCTCGGCGCGGCCCTCGGGGCCGTCGTCGGCGGCCGGCTCTCGGATGCGCGCGGAAGGCGGCGCAACATCCTGCTGCTGGCGGTGCTGTTCTTCGTCGGCGCGCTCGGCTGCACCCTCGCCCCGACCACCGCGGTGATGGTGGTGGCACGGTTCGTGCTCGGTCTCGCGGTCGGTGGCGCCTCGGTGACCGTGCCGGTGTACCTCGCGGAGATCTCGCCCGCCGAACGGCGCGGCGCGCTGGTCACCCGCAACGAACTCATGATCGTCAGTGGGCAGTTGCTGGCCTTCACCTCCAACGCGGTCATCGCCCGGGTGGGCGGCGAGTCCGGCGGTGTGTGGCGCTACATGCTGGTGATCGCGACCCTGCCGGCCGTCGTGCTGTGGTTCGGCATGCTGGTCATGCCGGAGAGCCCCCGCTGGCTGGCCTCCAAGGGCCGCTTCGGCGAGGCCTTCGAGGTGCTCAAGCAGGTCAGGTCCGAGCAGCGGGCCCAGGCCGAACTGAGCGAGGTGACCGCGCTCGCCGTCAAGGACGATCAGGCCAAGCTCGGCGGCTGGCAGGACATACGGTCCACGCCCTGGGTGCGCAAGCTGATGTTCATCGGCTTCGGCATCGCGATCGTGCAGCAGATCACCGGCGTGAACACGATCATGTACTACGGCACGCAGATCCTCACCGACGCCGGTTTCGCCTCGGACAGCGCACTGACCGCGAACATCGCCAACGGTGTCATCTCCGTGCTCGCTACTTTTGTCGGCATCTGGCTCCTTGGCCGCGTCAACCGCCGGCCCATGCTGATGGCGGGTCAGATGGGCACCACGGCGGCCCTGTTGATGATCGGCGTGTTCTCGCTGACGCTGCCCTCGGGCGACGGCCGGGCCTACGCCGTGCTCGCCATGACGGTCACCTTCCTCGCCTTCCAGCAGGGCGCGATCTCGCCGGTGACCTGGCTGATGCTCTCGGAGATCTTCCCGATGCGGATGCGCGGCTTCGGGATGGGCGTCGCCGCCGTGGTGCTGTGGCTGACCAACTTCGTGATCGGTCTGGTCTTCCCTTCGCTGGTCTCCGGCATCGGGATCTCCAGCACGTTCTTCCTGTTCGTGGTGGCGGGGCTCTTCTCCCTCACCTTCGTCAAGCTCTACGTCCCCGAGACCAAGGGCCGCACCCTCGAAAGCCTCGAAGCCGAACTCCGGGCGCGCTTCTCCTGATCCCCTGAAGGGAACGACCCATGACCGTACGCGTAGGCGTCATCGGCGCCGGAATGATCGGCCAGGACCACATACGGCGCCTGACCGAGGTCGTCACCGGGGCCTCGGTCACCGCGGTGACCGACATCGACGCGGGCCGTGCCGCGCAGGCCGCCGCCCGGTTCGGCGCCACCGTCCTGCCGACCGGCGCCGACCTGATCGACTCGCCCCACGTGGACGCCGTCCTCGTCACCTCCTGGGGCCCCACGCACGCCGAGCACGTCCTGAACGCCGTCGCGGCCGGCAAGCCGGTGTTCTGCGAGAAGCCCCTCGCCACCACCGCCGAGGACTGCCTGCGCGTCGTCGAGGCCGAGCGCGCGCACGGCCGCCGTCTCGTCCAGGTCGGCTTCATGCGCCGCTTCGACCCCGGCTACCGCCAGATGAAGGAGGTCCTGGCCGCCGGCTCCATCGGCACCCCGCTGATCGTGCACTGCGCCCACCGCAACCCGACCGTGCCCGACGCGTACCACTCCGCGATGGCCGCGCAGGACACGGCCGTGCACGAGATCGACGTACTGCGCTGGCTGCTGGACGACGAGATCGTCTCCGCCCAGGTGGTCAGTCCGCGTGCCACGAGCAGGCGGTTCGAGCACCTTCAGGATCCGCAGATCATGCTCTTCGAGACGGCGAACGGGGTCCGCATCGATCTGGAGGTCTTCGTCAACTGCCAGTACGGCTACGACATCCAGTGCGAGACCGTGGGCGAGGAAGGCCTCGTACGGCTGCCCGACCCGGCCGCCGTCGGCATCCGCACGCGTGGGCGGCACAGCACCGCCGTGCCGCAGGACTGGAAGGCCCGCTTCGCCGACGCCTTCGACACCGAGTTCCGCGAGTGGATCGCCTCGGTCGCGGCGGGCGCCGAGCCCACCGGTCCGTCCGCCTGGGACGGCTACGCCGCGACCGTCATCACCGACGCCACCGTCCAGTCCCTGGATTCGGGCGGCCGGCTCGTCACCGTCGACATGAAGCCCCGGCCCGCCTTTTACGGAGGCACCGCATGAAAATCGCCCTCGACCCGTACATGTTCCGCGCCCTGCCCATCGACGACATGGTGCGCACGGTCGCCGAACTCGGCTATGAGTACATCGAGTTGTCCCCGCGTGACGACTTCATGCCGTTCTTCGTGCACCCGCGCGCGGACGACGAACGCATCGCGCAACTGAAGAACTCCCTGCGCACGCACGGCGTGCAGCTGTCCTCCGTGCTGCCGCTGTACAAGTGGTCCTCACCCGACGAGACGGAGCGGCAGGCGGCCGTGCGCTACTGGAAGCGGATGATCGAGGTCACCGCGGACCTCGAATGCCGGCTGATGAACTCCGAGTTCAACGGCCGCCCCGAACGGGCCGCCGAGAGCGAGGCCGCGTTCTGGCGCTCCCTTGACGAGCTGCTGCCGCTGTTCGAGCGCGAGGGCATCGCGCTCAACCTGGAGGCGCACCCGGACGACTTCTGCGAGGAGAACACCCCCGCGGTCGACCTGGTCCGCGCCATCAACAAGCCCTGGGTGAACTACCTCTACTGCGCCCCGCACTCCTTCCACCTGTCCGGTGCCGACCCGACGGCGGACATAGCGGCGATGATGCGCTACGCGGGCGACAAGCTCCAGCACGTGCACATCGCGGACTCCTTCAACCACAAGGGCTCGTCCGGACTGCGCTACATCCTCAACCCGCCCGGCACCCCGGCCCGTATCCACCAGCACCTCGACGTCGGCCAGGGCGAGGTCGACTGGGACACCTTCTTCGGCACCCTGCGCGAGCTGGACTTCGACGGCGTCGCCACGTCCTGCGTCTTCGCCTGGGAGGAACGGGCCCGCGAGTCCTCGGCCTTCATGCTGAACCGCATCACCAAGGAACTCGTCGCATAACAGAAGATCCCGCCCGTCTCCTTGTACGGGTACGGGTACGGGTACGAGCACGGATACGGGTACGGCAGCACAGCAGCAGCGCCACCGCGCCCGCCCCCACGCTCACAGCCGTCGCCGCGCGCAGGCCCGGGGGCCGGAAGGAGCAGTGGAGTCGGTGCCCGGAGGGGTCCGGCAGTGGTACCGCCAGCAGGCCGAGGCGGCTGTGCGGGGCGCGCATCGGGCCGTCGTCCACCGCGCAGCGCCAGCCCGGCGTACGCGCGGTGGCGATGACGGCCGTGCCCGCGGAACCGGCCGGGAGCGTGGCGCGCACACTGTGGCCGCCCGCCGCGACGTGCGTGGCGCCCCGGGCCCGCAGGTCCGCGACCGCCCGCCGTAGCGTGCCGGGGTCGAGGCAGCCGATGGGCGAGCGCGGCAACTCGGTGTCCTGGAAGACGGTCGGGATGGTGACGGTGACGCGGCCGTCCCCCGGGACGGTGCCGAGCGACTTGGTGGCCACCGCCTTCTCGGGGCGCTCACCCCACAGCCGTACGGACGTCCCACCGGGTCCCGCGATCATGGCATCGGTCCAGGACCCGTCGACGTAGAGGCGGCTGCCGGGGCGGCACCGCGCGGTGATCCGGTACGGGGCCCGCGCGGCGGTCAGCCGGTACGGGCGTCCAGCTCGCGGCGGGGCCGGGGCGCCCGCAGCCGAGCCGTCCGGTCCCGCGAAGGAGATCCGCGGCAGCTCGTACACCTCGTGCCCCAGCACGGCCTGCTGCTGGACGAACACCGAGGAGTCGTCGGGTGGTCGGTGTGCCTTGCGCGGGTGGACGGTCACGAGCGGCGGCGCGGGGAAGCGTTCGACGCGTACGTGACCCGCACCCTCGGTGTGCCGGATCCGGGCGCCGACGGAGAAGATCGCGTCGGCGACGGGGTTGTCCTGGGGGATCAGGTGACGGCCGTACATGGTCCAGGAGTAGCCGAGGCGCCGCATGAGGCGTGCGGTCTGCTTCGGCACGTAACTGCTGTAGTAGGCCGGGCCTTCGCCGCCCAGGAGCTGCGGGTCGTTGTTGACGATCTCGGGCGGTCCGGTGACGGTGCGGCGGTCGGGCCAGCCGCCGAGCCGGGTGACGGTCTCGCGTACGGCGTCGTGCCGGGCGCTCCACGTGGGCTTGGGGGTGAAGAAGGCCAGCGTGTGGCGTTGTTGGTCGACGGCGACGCCGCTGGCGGCGGACTCGGCGAGTACCACTGCGGCGAGCGCGACGGCGGCCAGTGGCCGGGTCGGCGGACGGGCGCGCTTCCGGGCGAGCAGCAGCAGGAGTACGAGGGTGAGCCCGCCCGAGCCGAGGACCACGAGCCAGGTCAGGTGACTCACACCGTTCTCGTTCCGTACGGACACGGCGGCGAGGACGCAGGTGACCGCACCGGCGGCGAGCAGCGGCCCTGGCCGTGGCCGGTGGGCGAGGCAGAGCCACGCGACCGACACCAGCAGGCCGGTGAGGACGAACGTCGCGCGGTACGGGCTGCCGTTGGGCTGGGAGAGCCCGTACCAGACCTTGACCGTGGGCAGCCAGCAGAAGGAGGCGACCACGGCGATCAGCGCCACGCACCACGCCACCCGCGTACGCAGGGGGATGTGCCCGCTGAGCGGGAAGGCGAACACCAGCAGCAGGGCGAGCATGCCCACGAAGAACCTCGGCAGGCTGCCGAAGCCCCGCTGTGCGGGCAGCAGTTGGAGTACGTACTCCAGTGGCGGCGGAGGGCTGAAGGGCACGGCGGGGATCGGCTGGGCGCCCGCGGCGGCCAGATACGAGGGCCAGATCACGGGCGCCGCAAGCGCCGTACCGAGCACGAAGGCCAGCACCGCACGACCGGCGAACCGCGTCAGCCCCGTCCGGCTCCACTCGCGCGTGGCCACGAGCACGACGCCGACGACGACCGTCCCGACGGCGGCCATCAGCGCGGTGTAGAAGTTTCCGGCCCAGGCCAGGCCCACCATCGGAACGGCCCAGAGCCAGCCGCGCTCGCGGGTGCAGCGGTCGAGTGCGAGCAGCATCAGCGGGAACGCCGTCAGGCCCCACAGCCACATCGGGTCGAACGCGCCGTCGTTGAGCGTCCAGCCCGACAGTCCGTACGCGGCCCCCAGCAGCCCCGCCTGCCACCAGGGGCCGGGCCGCAGCCGCCGCAGCCACAGCACCATGACCGCCGCGGCGAGGCCGATGCTCAGACACTCCCCCGTATAGACGCCCAGGTCGACCTGGCGCCGCGGGAAGGCCGCGACGAGCAGCGAGAACGGGTTGCCGAGGTAGCTGACGAAGTCCGCCCAGTAGGGCACCCCGAAGGCGCTGTTCCAGTTGAAGAAGAGATCGCCGGACGAGGTGCCGTGCAGCAGATCCCAGAAGTGGGCGTGGAAGGGCACGAACTGGTTGCCGAGGTCGTTGACGGCGCGCGAGCGGTCCCCGAAGGGGTATGTGCCGCGCACCGCGCCCGCCATCAGGAAGGAGGCCATGGCGACCGCCGCGGCGAGGCCGGGTCCGGCGAAACGGGCCTTCACGCCGACACCAGGATGCGGCGGGCGATCAGGAAGGTGATGGGGATCGCGCCGACGGCGGCGATCAGCGGGGCGACGCGCGCGTCCATGCCGAGGCCGGAGACCATCGCGTAGACCCCGGCCGTGGTCAGGACGAGGTTCGCGGCATTGGTCAGCGGGAACAGCACGAACTTCTGCCAGGTCGGGTCGGTGCGGTAGGTGAAGCGCACGTTCATGAAGAAGGAGCCGATCATGCTCAGCAGGGTCGCCAGGATGTGCCCGGCCAGATACGGCAGCCACAGGCACAGCAGCCGGTAGATGACGTAGTACGTCCCGGTGTTGACGGCTCCGACGAGCGCGAACCGCAGGATCTGCCCCTTCACGAGGAGCGGGTCCGCAGCGCGGGCGGACGGGTGACGTCCGCGGGCGGGCGCTCGCTCACCAGGTAGTGGGGCCGCTGCTTGCACTCGTTGTAGACCCGGCCGACGTACTCGCCGATGAGGCCGAGCAGCACCATCTGCATTCCGCCGAAGCCGGTGATCCCGACGAGCAGGGTGACGTATCCGGGTGCGGTGATGCCGCCGATGAGCACGGCGCCGACCGTCCAGGCGGCGTAGGCGAGGGCGAGGCCGGAGAGCAGGAGCCCGATGTGGATGGCCAGGCGCAACGGGCGGCTGTTGAAGGAGACCAGGCCGTCCACCGCGTAGTTGAGGAGTTTGCGGTAGCTCCACTTGCTGTGGCCGCCGGCGCGTGGCGTGTCCGTGTAGTCGAAGAAGACGGTGCTGAAGCCGATCCACGAGAACAGGCCCTTGGAGAAGCGGTTGCGCTCGCCCAGGTCCAGGAGCGCGTCCACGGCACGGCGCGACAGGAGGCGGAAGTCCCCGGCGCCGTCGACCATTTCGATGTCGGCCCAGTGGTTGACGAGCCGGTAGTAGCCGTGGCTCAGAAGCGTCCGCAGGGGGCCGTCGTGGTCCCGGGTCCGGCGGGCGACCACCTGGTCGAAGCCCTCGCGCCGGAGGTCGAGCATCCGGCCGAGCAGGGAGGGCGGATGCTGGAGGTCGGCGTCCATGATGGCGATGTGGTCCCCGGTGCACTCGCGCAGGCCCGCGAGCAGACCGGCTTCCTTGCCGAAGTTCCGTGACAGGGACAGATAGCGGACATGGGGGTCGCGGAAGGCGAACGCGCGCAGCAGGGCCAGCGTGCCATCGGTGGAGCCGTCGTCGACGAACACCACCTCGTACGGCTCCTGGAGTTCGTCGAGCCGCGCGTGGAGTTCGTCGTTGAACGCCTCAAGAACCTGTTCCTCGTTGAAACAGGGCACCACGACCGACAACATCCCTGACCGAGTCCCTCCGGTACGTGACGTCAGCTCTCGGTGAGCGAGATGCCCTGTTCTTTGGTCACGCGGATGTGCGGCAGGGGGAGCCAGCCGTCGTTGCGGAGTTCCACCACGGAGGCTTCTACGCGGGCCGGGCCGGGCTTGAAACGACCCGGATCCGTCTGGCCGGTGTTCGTCCAGCGGTGATCGGCTCCGTCACAGACGGCGCGGGTGCCGCCGATGCTCTGCTGTACGTAGCTGATGTCGCCCTGGGCCAGGGACGAGCTCACGAAGACCGGGGCGGTGCCGTCCGCGCAGCGGTAGGTGCCGGAGAGCGTGACGGTGCCGTCCGCCGCGACCCGGCCGATCTTGTCGATGGTCACCATGTCGCCGGCGTCGGCGCGGGCGGCGGGGTCGGCGAGAGCGGTCGCGGACGGTGCGGCGAGCAGCAGCACCGCACCGGCGGCCCCGCCGACGAGCTGACGTAGGAACATGGGATTACCTCCTTGCGAGGAGGTTCCCGGCGATACGCGGCGATCAATCGCGATGGCTGTGATCGTCACCCCTTCGGCGGAGGTTCGTGCCGTCCGTCCCGGGGACGTCCGAGGCGTGTCCGCGTCTTGTCCGCGTGTTGTCACGCTTCTCGGGCAGCGGTTCCGATGAGTTCACGGCCGGAGCATGGTCTACCTATGAGGCGGCGACCACGCCGCCCGACCCCGTCGCACGCGGAGGTGCGCCATGTGTACTCACCGGCCTTCCTGCCCGTCGTCCAACCTCTCCGACAGCTCCGGCCACCCCGACCGTTCCGGCCGCTCCGGCCGCGACACCGCGCACATCGTCGCCGCCCACCCCGAGCAGGGCTGGTACCTGCTGTGCGACGGCGCGATCATCTTCGACGACACGGGTGAGCTGCTGCCCGACGGCCGCGTCGTCGCCCCGCACCGCGTACCGGTCGGGCAGCTGAGCATCGCCGCCTGAGCGCCTGGCCACCGACCGTCCCCGCCTGGCGGCGGTCAGTGTGTTTCAGCGATGAACTCCCGCAGGGCATAGGCGAGTTGCTCCGGCTGGTCCTCCGCGATCAGCGTCCGTGAGTCCTCGATCTCCAGCAGCCGGCCCTGCGGCAGGAGTTCGGCCAGGCGCCGGCCGTGTTCGCGCGGCATCATCAGATCCTCGGTCGCCCAGACGACGAGCGCGGGCTTGTCGAACTTCCGCAGCCCCTCGGCGGCCTCGAGGAGTTCGGTCTTGCGGATGTGGGTGCCGTAGTGGCGGAAGTCCCCGCGGATCCCCTTCTGCGTACGCAGCGGTCGCAGCCAGCCGTCGACGATCTCGTCCGGCACGGGCCGCTTGGTGAGCGAGCCGATCCCGACGGGCAGCCGGCGCAGCGGCTTCAGCCCCAGGGTGCGGACCATGAGCGGAACACCGCCGGGCACCTTGCAGGCGAGCGCGAGCATCTTCCCGGGCAGGCCCGGCGGGTAGTTGTCGAAGGCCTCGCACGAGATCAGTACGAGCCGTGCCAGACGCTCCGGATGCCGCGCGGCCACGGTCTGGGCCCGTCCGCAGTCGCTTTCCACGAGCGTGACGTCCCGCAGGTCCAGCCGGTCCAGGAACTCCACGATCAGGTCGTTCACGACGTCCGGCGAGATCGGCCGGTCCATGGGGCGCCGATGGGAGCCGTAGGGCAGCGTCGGGGCGATGACCCGGTGGTCAGCGCGCAGGTCGGCGACCACCTTGCGCCAGACGGTGGCATCGTGGACGAGGCCGTGCAGGAGGACCACGACAGGGCCTGAGAACAGGCGCTAAGAGAGGACCGCGACCCCGTCGAGCTCCACCAGTGCCTGTGTGTCCCAGAGCCGTACGACTCCGAGCACGGCCATCGCCGGGTATTCGCGTCCCGCCAACGTCCGCCAGACACGGCCGAGTTGGGGGGCGTGGGCGCGGTAGTCGTCGACGTCCGTGGTGTAGACGGTGACGCGGGCGAGGTCGCCGGGGTTGCCTCCGGCCGCGCGCAGGGCGGTGAGGAGGTTGGCCAGCGCGCGCTCGAACTGCTCGGGGAGTGTGGTCCCGACGATCTTTCCCTCGGTGTCGAGCGCGGTCTGCCCGGCGAGGTAGACGACGCGGGAGCCGGTGGTGGTGACGGCGTGCGAGAAGCCGGTGGGCGGGGAGAGGCCGGGCGGATTGACGCGCTCGGTGGTCATGCGCGCTGCCCCTTCGCGTACGGCGCCTTGCCGTCGTCCGGATTCCTGCCGTCCGACTCCTTGCCCTCCGACTCCCTGTACAACTCCTTTGCGATGACAGCCCGTTGGACTTCGCTGGCACCCTCGTAGATCCGTGGGGCGCGTACCTCGCGATAGAGATGTTCGAGGAGGTGGCCGCGGCGCAGGGCGCGGGCGCCGTGCAGTTGGACGGCCGCGTCGACGACGTACTGCGCGGTCTCGGTGGCGAGCAGCTTCGCCATCGCGGCGCGCTTCGGCACGTCCGGGGCGCCTTCGTCGTACGCCGCTGCCGCCGCGTACACCATCAGGCGTGCCGCCTCCGTCCGCAGGGCCATCTCGGCGACCTGGTGGGCCACGGTCTGAAGGTCGCTCAACTTGCCGCCGAACGCCTCTCGTCGAGCCGTATGAGCAAGCGTGGCGTCCAGCGCGGCCTGCGCCATCCCGACCGCGAAGGCCCCGACGCTGGGACGGAAGAGGTTGAGGGTGTTCATGGCGACGCGGAAGCCATGGTCGGGTTCCCCGAGGGCATCGTCCGCGCTCACCGGTACGGCATCGAAGGCGAGGGCGCCGATGGGGTGCGGGGAGAGCATGTCGAGGGGGGTGCCGGTGAGCCCGGGCCGGTCGGCGGGCACGAGGAAGGCGGTCACTCCGCGGGCGCCGGCGTCCGGCGTGGTGCGGGCGAAGACGGTGTAGAAGTCGGCTTCGGGCGCGTTGGAGATCCAGCACTTCTCACCGGTGAGCCGCCAACGGTGGACGCCGTCGGGTTCGGCACCCAAGGGGGTGGCGGGTTCGGCACGCGGTGCCCTACTGGCCCGGCCGCCCGCAGCACCCGGTGCCCCACTGCCCGCGGCGCTCGCCGCACCACGGCTCCCACTGCCCGGGGCACGCGCGGGAGTACCCGGCTCGCCCGCAGTCGAGCCGCCCTGCCCGGCCCGCCTCGGCACATCCCGCTGGGCCCGCTGCGAGGCGTCCCGTTGCGAGGGGTGCCGTTCTGCCCGGAGCGTCAGGGCCGCCGCGTCCGAGCCCGCGGTCGGCTCGCTCAGGGCGAAGGCCGCCACTGCCGTGCCGCCGGCCACGCGCGGCAGCCAGCGGTCGCGCTGGGCCGGGGTGCCGTACGCGTACACCGGGTGGGCGCCCAGGCCCTGGAGGGCGAGGGCCGTCTCCGCCTCCGTGCAGGCGTACGCGAGGGACTCGCGCATCAGGCAGAGGTCGAGCGCCCCGGAGGTGAACAGGCGCTTCAGGAGGCCGAGTTGGGCCAGTTCCGCGATGAGCGGGCGGTTGACGTGGCCCGGCTCGCCCTTCTCGGCCAAGGGACGCAGACAGTCGGCGGCGAGTGCGCTCAACTTTGCGCACCAGGCGGTTTGTGCCGGATCGAGCGAGAATGCGGTCATTGCCGGTCCCCTCTCCCCTGTCGGGCCACACCGCAAGGCTATCGCGGGCCGTTGACTGTCGTCACCAACACGATACGCTCGATGCGCGAGCCCACCACGACAAGGGGGCGAACCGCCATGGACCCAAGGGACGCCATCGACACCTGGCGGCCGACGACCTCGGCCCACGTCGACACCTTCGCCCGCGACCACCTCCCACCCCCCGGCCAGTGGCCCGAGCTCCGCTTCGACCTCCCCGAGCTGCGCTACCCCGAACGGCTGAACTGCGCCGCCGAGCTCCTCGACCACGCCGATCCGGAGCGTCCTGTCTTCCGTACGGGGTCCGGCGACGTATGGACGTACGGCGATCTCCGCGCCCGGGTCGACCGGATCGCGCACGTCCTGACCTCCGACCTCGGTGTGGTGCCCGGCAACCGTGTCCTCCTGCGCGGGCCCACGACACCGTGGCTGGCCGCCTGCTGGCTGGCCGTGCTGAAGGCGGGCGCGGTCGCCGTCACCGTCCTCGCCCAGCAGCGCCCCCACGAGCTGGCCACGATGTGCGAGATCGCCCGGGTCGGGCACGCGCTGTGCGACATCCGGGCCGTGGACGACCTCGCGAAGGCGGAGATCCCCGGGCTGCGGATCACGACGTACGGCGGCGACGCCCCCGACGACCTCCTGAACCGAACAGACCGCCTGAACCGAACAGCCCGCCCGGACCAGACAGACCGCTTGGCCCGGACAGACCACTCGGACCGGATGGACGACCGGCCTGACCCCGACGCCC
>NZ_JAAKZY010000211.1 GCF_011045015.1 Streptomyces scabichelini
GACCTGCAGACCTTCAACGGCCGCCACCCCGTCGAACTCATCGGCGGCGTCCGCTTCCCCGCCATCGGCGACCTGCCCTACCTCCTCACCCTCGCCGGCCACGGCTTCTACTGGTTCCGACTGCGCAAAGACGTCGCGTGAGCGCTCCGCTCGCGCAGCTCCTCGCACCCCTTGAGGGGCGCGAGGAGCTGCACAAAAACGGCGGCGGGGGCGGTTTTCCTCGCCCCACCCTGGGCACGCATCAGTAACACCCCGCCCACCGGGGAAAGGACGCGACGCCATGTCGGAAGCCGTCATCCGCCCCGCCGTCACGAGCCCGGGCCTCCTCGCGTCCCTCGATCCGCTGTTGCGTGAGTGGCTGCCGAGGCAGCGGTGGTTCGCGGGCAAGGGGCGGCCCGTGACCGGGTTCTCCCAGGTCGCGGCGGTCGAGCTGCTGCCGTGGAACGCCAAGCTGGGGCTGCTGCATCTGCTCGTACGGGCCCATCAGCCGCTCGCGCCCACGCATGGTGCCCTCCCGCATCCCGGCGACTGCTACCAGCTCCTGATCGGTGTGCGCGAGACGCTCCCGCCGCACCTGGCGCCCGCGCTGATCGGCCACCCGGAAGAAGGGCCGCTGGCCGGGCGGACCGTGTACGAGGCGCTGCACGACCCGCGCGCCGCCGACCTGCTCCTGGAGGCACTGCGGACGAGGACGCAGGTCGGCGGGCTGCGCTTCGAGCGCGACACACGGCAGGAACTTCAGGACGATCTTGTGCCACGGGTGGTGACGGCCGAGCAGTCGAATTCGTCCATCGTCTATGGAGATACGTTCATCCTGAAGCTGTTGCGCCGGATCCTGCCGGGGATCAACCCCGATCTGGAGCTGCCGCTGGCGCTGGCCCGCGAGGACTGCCCGCGGGTGCCCGCGCCGGCCGGCTGGATGGTCGCGGACCTGGACGCTGAGACGTACGTACTGGGTGTGCTGCAGCGCTTTGTGCCGGGAGCCACGGACGGCTGGGACCTGGCGCTGCGCGAGCTCGCCAAGGGTGAGGACTTCAGCGGTGAGGCGCGGGCGCTCGGGCGGGCCACCGCCGAGGTGCACACGGCGCTGTCCCGGGCGCTGCCCACGGTCACGCTGGGCCACACGCAGATGGACATGCTCGTCGACGGCATGATCGAGCGGCTCGAGGCGGCCGTCCAGGCGGTGCCCGCGTTGCGTCCGTACGCGCCCGGTCTGCGGTCCGCGTTCGACGCGCTCGCCGAGCTGGCGGCGGAGGGCGAGACCTGGACCGCCCAGCGGATACACGGCGATCTGCATCTCGGGCAGTGTCTGCGGGACCCGGCCGGAGACTGGTCGCTGATCGACTTCGAGGGCGAGCCGTCGAAGCCGCTCGCCGAGCGCCGGCTGCCGCAGCCGACCGCGCGGGACGTCGCGGGCATGCTCCGCTCCTTCGACTACGCGGCGCACTCCGGCCAGCCGCTCGTGGCCGACTGGGCCGATGTCTGCCGGGCCGCGTACTGCACCGGATACGCCGAGGTCAGCGGCCGTGACCCGCGCTCCGAGCCTGTGCTGCTGCGGGCGTACGAGACGGACAAGGCGATCTACGAAGTCGTGTACGAGGCCCGGCACCGGCCCGACTGGCTGCCCGTACCGCTGGCCGCGGTCCACCGCCTGGCCGGCGGCGCCGCGGCATCCTGATCCGCCCCACCTCACCCCGCCGAGGAGACCCCACCTGTGACACCCCGCCCGAACCCAGCCGCCGACAAGCCGAAGAGCGCGAAGGCCAAGGCCATGAAGAAAGTACCCAAGCCAGCGGATACTCCGGAATCCCGGCCGGAGGAAGACGTACGGGCCGCGGAAGCTCCGACGAAGCCCGGTGGGGACGCACGGTCCGAGGCGGAGGCCGCGGTGGATCCCGGTGGAGAGGTGCGCCCCCTGGCCGTACTCGATCGCGGTGACCGGGAGCGACTGCTCGGCGGCGCGCATCATGATCCGCACTCCGTGCTCGGGGCACATCCGGTGCCGGGTGGTGTGGTCTTCCGGACGCTGCGGCCGTACGCGCAGTCCGTGACCGTCGTCGCGGACGAGCTGCGGGCCGAGCTGCACGACGACGGGGACGGGTTCTTCTCGGCGGTGCTGCCGCTGCGGGAGGTGCCGGCGTACCGGCTGCTGGTGGAGTACGACGGGACCGTCCAGGACGTCGAGGACGCCTACCGCTTCCTGCCCGCCATCGGCGACCTCGATCTGCATCTGTTCGGCGAGGGGCGCCATGAGCAGCTGTGGAAGGCGCTCGGTGCCGAGCCGATGGAGCACCAGGGCGTGACCGGGACCCGCTTCACGGTCTGGGCGCCGAACGCGCGCGGGGTGCGCCTGGCCGGGACGTTCAATTTCTTTGACGGCACGGCCTATCCGATGCGGTCGCTGGGCTCCTCCGGGGTGTGGGAGCTGTTCGTGCCGGGGCTCGGCGAGGGCGAGCTCTACAAGTTCGAGATCACGCGGCCCGACGGCTCCAAGACGATGCGTGCCGATCCGATGGCCCGGCGTACCGAGGTTCCGCCCAAGACGTCCTCCGTCGTGACCGCCTCGTACCACGAGTGGCAGGACGGGGAGTGGATGTCCCGCCGGGCCGACCGGCCGGCCCATGAGTCGCCGATGTCCGTGTACGAGGTCCATCTCGCTTCCTGGCGTCCAGGGCTGACGTATCGTCAGCTGGCCGATCAACTCCCCCGCTACGTCTCCGATTTGGGCTTCACGCATGTGGAGCTGATGCCGGTCGCCGAGCACCCCTTCGGCGGCTCCTGGGGCTACCAGGTGACCGGCTTCTACGCACCCACGGCCCGGCTCGGCACCCCCGACGACTTCAAGTACCTCGTCGACTCCCTCCACCAGGCCGGCATCGGCGTGATCATGGACTGGGTGCCCGCGCACTTCCCGCGCGACGACTGGGCGCTGGCCGAGTTCGACGGCCGGCCGCTGTACGAGCACGAGGACCCTCTCCGGGCCGCGCATCCCGACTGGGGCACCCTCGAGTTCGACTACGGCCGCCGCGAGGTACGCAACTTCCTGGTCGCCAACGCCGTGTACTGGTGCGAGGAGTTCCACATCGACGGACTACGGGTCGATGCCGTCGCCTCGATGCTGTACCTCGACTACTCGCGCGAGCCGGGGCAGTGGACGCCGAACGTGCACGGGGGCCGGGAGAACCTGGACGCGGTGGCGTTCCTCCAGGAGATGAACGCGACGGTGTACCGGCGTGAGCCCGGCGTCGTGACGATCGCCGAGGAGTCGACGGCCTGGGACGGTGTCACGCGCGCCACCCACGACATCGGGCCCGGCGGCTTCGGTGGTCTCGGCTTCGGCCTGAAGTGGAACATGGGCTGGATGCACGACTCGCTCGGCTATGTCTCGAAGGAGCCCGTACACCGGAAGTACCACCACAACGAGATGACGTTCTCGATGGTGTACGCGTACAGCGAGAACTACGTCCTGCCGATCTCGCACGACGAAGTCGTCCACGGCAAGCGGTCGTTGGTGTCGAAGATGCCGGGCGACTGGTGGCAGCAGCGCGCCAACCAGCGCGCGTACCTGGGCTTCATGTGGGCCCACCCGGGTAAGCAACTCCTCTTCATGGGCCAGGAGTTCGCGCAGGGCGCGGAGTGGTCGGAGAGCCACGGGCCGGACTGGTGGCTGCTGGACCCGGCGTACGGTGCGGAGGCGGACCATCGCGGCGTACGTGACCTCGTCGGCGGGCTGAACTCCGTGTACCGGCAGACTCCGGCGCTCTGGGAGCTCGACACGGATCCCTCCGGGTTCGCCTGGGTCACGGGGGATGCGGCCGAGGACAACGTGTTCGCGTTCCTGCGCTTCGACTCGGCGGGTGCTCCGCTGCTGGCGGTGTCCCACTTCTCGCCGGTGGTCCGGCACGAGTACCGGTTGGGTGTCCCGGACGACGTCCCCGCCTGGCACGAGGCGTTGAACACCGACTCCGCCCGCTACGGCGGCAGCGACGTCGCCAACCCCGACCCCATCAAGCCGGACGCCCAGGGCTGGCACGGCCGCCCTGCCAGCATCCGGTTGACACTGCCACCGCTGGCGACGGTGTGGCTGCGGCCGGCGTAGCGCAGGGGGGTTCGCCCCCGCCGCCCTTACCCGTCCCATACCAAGGGGCTCCGCCCCTGGACCCCGCTGGGGGCTGCGCCCCCAGACCCCCGCTGATCGGCCTGGCGGCCTCGTCCTCAAACGCCGGACGGGCTGAAATCAGCCCGCCCGGGGGAAATTCAGCCCGTCCGGGGAAATTCAGCCCGTCCGGCGTTTGAGGACCGGGGGTCCGGGGCGGAGCCCCGAGGGGGTCCAGGGGCGCAGCCCCGTGGGGTCTGGGGCGAAGCCCCAGGAGAGTGGACGGGAACGGGTAGGGGCGGCGGGGGCGAACTCACCCCCCTCAACCCCCCTTGCGCGTGCCGAACATCAGGTGGCGCAGGGCCGACAGCAGGCCCCTGGCGTGGTGCGCCGACGACCGCGAGGTGTCGGACTGCGGAGTTCCGTTCGCGGCCGTGTGGCCAGGGGGCGGGGCGGCGTGGGCCGGACGGCTGTCGCTGAGTTCGTAGCGGACCGGGAGGAGGCGCAGGCCTCGTACGACGGGGCCCGAGCGCCAAGGCAACTGGTCGGGCGGGAGCGTGAGTTCGACCTTGGCGAAGTGGTCGAAGATGCGGCCCACGGCCGTGGACACGACGGCGCCGGCCAGTTCGCGGGCAGCGCTGGGACACTGGTGCGGCCCCGCACCCCAGCCCAGATGCGCCCGCGTACTCACCGTGGAGTCGACGATGTGGGACCCGATCGCCATCAGATCGTGGTGGGCCGCCGCGGCGGACGGCGAGACCACGTCACCGGCCCGCACCCAGAAGTTGCCCAGCCGCACATCACGCGCCGCGAAGCGGAAGCACATGTTGGCCACCGGCGAGTTGGCCAGCGCGGCCCGGTTGATCGTCTCGCCGATCAGCCCGGCCGACAGACTCCGCCGAACCGTGGCGTTGCCCCGCAGCACCTCCAGCAGGGTGTTGCAGACCATGTTGCCGGTGATGTCGTTGAGGTAGACGGCGTTCATGAACAGCTCACGGCCGAGCTGTTCGTCGGAGAGCGACGGATCGGCCAGGAGCATGTACGAGGTGAGGTCGTCGCCGGGCACGGCCCGCCGGTGGGCTGCCAGCCGGGTCATGGCCGCGAGCGCCCGCCCGGTGGCGGGCCCCGCGTCGAGCCCGCCGTCGAGCATCCGCCACAGGTCCATGACCATCTCGTCGCCGAGTTCGACGGGACAGCCGAACAGCCGAGTGGTGATCATCAGCAGCAACGGTCTCGTGTACTGCGCGGCCAGGTCCATGAACCCGGCGGAACCGGACTCCGCCGCCAGCATGGCGACGAGCTCGTCCGCGTACGCCACGACGGCCGAACGCAGCTCCCACCCCTGCGGGGTGCGCGCGTCCTGGAACGGGCCGAGGGCGGAGTGGTAGGTCTGCCGGGCGGCCAGATGCTCCTCGCCGTCCATGAACATCGTCTGCCGGACCTCGTACCCCGCGAGCAACGGCCAGTCCTGCGGCAGCCGCCCCTCCGCCCGCGCCCTCCAGTACCGGATGTCCCGCCGCCACACACTCTCGTTGCGCAGCACCTCCAGGACTTCGCGGTAGTCGAGAACCAGCCATACCGGTACGCCCATCAGCCCGACCGGCGCCACCGGCCCGTACGTACGCCGCAGCTGCGCGTACACACCGGCCGGGTCGGTGTCGAAAGCCGACGTCAGCAACGGCTCGACGCGCAACGACTCGAGTGGGAGCGCGTCGGCCGGAGCCTCGGCGAACGGTTGAGGTTCCATGCGAACACGCTTACAGCACCACGCATGCACAAGCTGTGACCATGACGTGAACTGTTACGACTCGGTGATGTCCGGTGATGTCCGCGGAGGATGCGGCGATACCCCCGTAAAAGCTGGCCGCGCCGTTCCGTTCAGAACGCCGCGGCCAGCGCCTCCGGCAGCTCCCCCGTGTGCACGATGCCCAGCGCCTGCGTCGCCCGGGTCAGCGCGACGTAGAGGTCACTGGTGCCGTAGCGGGACGGCTCGACCACCAGCACCGCGTCGAACTCCAGGCCCTTGGACTGGCGAGGATCGAGGAGGACCACCGTCCGGGTCAGGTCGGGTTCCTCGCCCGCCGTGACGCCGTCGAGGCGCCCGGCCAGCGCCCGGTGCAGGTCGCGCGGCGCGATCACCGCCAACCGCCCCTCGGTGGGGGTCAGTTCCGCGGCCGCCTTCGCCACGGCACCCGGCAGGTCGTCCGTGACCCGCGCCCAGGGCCGTACGCCTGTCGACCGCACCGAACTCGGCGGCTGGAAACCGGGGTGCTCGGCGCGCACCACGGCCGCCGCGACGTCCATGATCTCGGACGGTGTGCGGTAGTTGACAGCGAGACGGGTGTGCTCCCAGCGGTCCTCCACGTAGGGGTCAAGGATGTCCGACCAGGAGCCGACGCCCGCGGCGTCGGCCGTCTGCGCGGGATCGCCGACGAGCGTCATCGACCGCGTGGGGCTGCGCCGCATCAGCAGCCGCCACGCCATCGGCGACAGCTCCTGCGCCTCGTCGACGATGATGTGCCCGAACGCCCAGGTGCGGTCGGCCGCGGCGCGCTCGGCGGCGCTGCGGTGGTCGTCCTCCTCGTGGCGCTCGGCCATCCGCTCGGCGTCGATGATGTCGTGCGCGGACAGGACCTCGGAGGCCTCGGAGTCGCCGTCCTCCTTGTCCTCGAACTCATACGTCCGTGAGGCGTACGAGATGTCGAGCACGGTCTGCGCGTACGCGATCTGATCGCTGCGTTCCTTCTCCGCCGCCGCCCTGGCCATCCGGTCGTCCTCGCCGAGGAGTTCGGCGGCCTCGTCGAGGAGGGGGACGTCCGCGGTGGTCCAGGCACGCGTCACCGTACGGCGGATCGCGTCCGCGTCCGCCTCCGAGAGGTATCCGTCGGGCTCGGCGAGGAAGTCGGCCACAAGTCGCTGCGGGGTGACCCGCGGCCACAACTGGTCGATGGCCGACCAGACTTCGGGGTTCTCGTCCAGCTCGTCACGGATCTGCGTGATGTCGCTGGCGTCGAGCAGGTTCGAGCCGTCGTACGGGTCCGTGCCGATCCGCTCGGCGACCATGTCGGTGAGGATGTTGAGGATGTGGCCCTCGAAGTGCTCCCGGGCGGCGTTGTGCGGCAGCTTCGTCTCACGGGTGCGCTCGCGCGCGACGCGTACGAGATCGTCGTCGAGCATCAGGATGTCCCGGTCGTGCTCGATGGCGATCACCGGGTCGGGCAGGGCCTCGCGGTCGCGTACGACGGCGGCGAGGACGTCGGCCATGTCGGCGCGGCCCTTCACGGCGGCGGCCTCGGGGGTGTCGGTCGCCGTGGCCTTCACACCGGGGTACAGCTCACCGACGGTCGAGAGCAGCACACCGGTCTCGCCGAGCGAGGGCAGGACCTCGCCGATGTAGCCGAGGAACGCCGGGTTCGGGCCGACGATCAGGACGGCCCGCCTGGCGAGCAGCTCCCGGTGTTCGTACAGGAGATACGCGGCGCGGTGCAGCGCCACGGCCGTCTTGCCGGTGCCGGGTCCGCCCTCCACCACCAGTACACCGCGGTGCGGGGCGCGGATGATGCGGTCCTGCGCGGCCTGGATGGTCTGCACGATGTCGCTCATGCGGCCGGTGCGCGCCGAGTTGAGGGCGGCGAGCAGGACGTCGTCGCCGGCATGGCCCTCGTGCCCGGTGCGCTCCTCGTCCCCCAGGTCGAGGATCTCGTCGTGCAGGGCGGTGACAGCACGCCCCTCTGTGGTGATGTGCCGACGGCGGCGCAGACCCATCGGGGTGTGGCCGGTGGCGAGGTAGAAGGGGCGGGCGACCGGGGCCCGCCAGTCGATCAGGATCGGCGTGTGTTCGGTGTCGTCGGCGCGGATTCCGATCCGGCCGATGTGGTGCGTCGTTCCGGTGGTGAGGTCGATTCGGCCGAAGCAGAGGGAACCGTCCACCGCGTTCAGCGCGGCGAGCAGCCCCGACCGCTCCGCGACCAGGATGTCCCGCTCCAGGCGGGCCTGCTGCGGCGTATGGCCCTGCGCGAGCGCGTCCGCCACGGAGGCCTCGGTGCCGCCGCGCAGGGCGTCGACGCGCGCATACAACCCGTCGATGAATTCCTGCTCGCGGCGGAATTCATCGTCCGGAAAATCGGTGTTTGACAATTCCACTCCCGGCCGGATATACTGTGCTTACTCAACGTCTTCCGCGACCTAATTGCATTGAAGTCGCGAACCATTGAATATACGCAAAGCAATCCCCCGAGCGCAATTGCTCGGGGGATTTCTCGTTGCCCGCCCCTGTCGTTCTGCGGCGTCAGAGGACGTCGGACAGCTCCTCCAGCAGCCGCCGCTTCGACCTGGCTCCCACCATGGACTTCACCGGCTCGCCGGCACGGAACACCATGAGCGTGGGCATCGACAGCACTCCGTACGCGTTCGTGGTTCCCGGATTCGTGTCCACGTCCAGCTGGACCACCTTGAGCCGGTCGCCCTCCTCGGCGGCGACGGCGCTCAGTACCGGCGCGATCTGCCGGCACGGCGGACACCAGTCGGCCGTGAACTCCACCAGCACGGGCAGCTCCGCCCTGATCACCTCCGCCTCGAAGTCCGCGTCCGTCACTTCCGCCACGCCTGCCGCCTTGATCACCGCGTCCGCCCTCCCAGCTCGCATACGGGTTCCGGGCCGCCCGGAACCTCCGCCCCGGCCGCCAGCTCGTCGCGCGCCTGCTCGGCCTTCTCCAACTGCGCACCGACCTGCGCCCGCACGGCCTGCAACTCGCCGATCAGCGCGTCCAGTTCACCGAGCTTGCGCCGGTACACCGCCAGCGACGCCGGACACGAGTCGCCCTCCGGGTGCCCGGCCCGCAGACACTCCACGAACGGCCGCGTCTCCTCCAGCTCGAACCCGAAGTCCTGCAACGTCCTGATCTGCCTGAGCAGCCGCAGATCGTCCTCGCCGTACGTGCGGTACCCATTGGCCCCGCGTCGCGCGGGCAACAGCCCCCGCGACTCGTAATACCTCAGGGCGCGCGTCGTGGTCCCGGCCCGCGCCGCCAACTCGCCGATTCGCATACCGCGACGGTAATCCTTGACGCCGACGTCAAGGCAAACGGTGGCGCTCCGCTGGGGGGGCGGTTCGAAGGTGCGGGTTCGTTGTGGCTGGTCGCGCAGTTCCCCGCGCCCCTATCGGGGCCTGTCAGTCGTCCTCCTCCTCGATCAGCCAGTCCTCGTCGGCCTCGTCGTCGGAGGGCTTTACCCCCAGAAGGCGGCGGGTCAGGCGGTCGTGGTCGGAGAGGAGTTCGTCGACCGCCGCCCGGAGGTCGTCCGTCTCCGTGTGGTCCGCCTCGCGTTCCGCGGAGATCAGTACGGCCCGGCGTATGAGCTCCTTGGTGAAGGAGGCGGTGGTGCCCTCGGTGCGGGTGACGATCTCCTCGGCGATGTCCTTGCCGAGGTCGAGGCCGGCTCCGTACAGGTCGAGGAGCCGGGCGCGGCCGTCGGCGTCCGGGAGGGGGATCTCGACGGCGAGGTCGACGCGGCCTGGACGCTGGACGAGGGCGGGTTCGAGGAGGTCGGCGCGGTTGGTGGTGAGGAGGAAGGCCACGTCGGCGTCGTCGCCGAGGCCGTCCATCTCGTTCAGCACCTGGAAGAGCAGGGGCTGGGCGTCTCCGTCGTAATCTCGGGCCTCGGCGACCAGGTCGACGTCCTCGAGGATCACGAGTGCGGGCTGGAGCATGCGGGCGAGCCGGCACGCGGGGCCGATCGCGCCCATGCTCGTGCCGGAGAGGACGACGACCGTGAACTCCTGGAGGTGGGAGAGCAGGTAGCGGATGGTGTGGGTCTTGCCGGTGCCGGGCGGGCCGTACAGCAGCAGCCCACGGCGCAGATGCTGGCCCGCAGCGCGCAGCCGCTCGCGGCGCCGGGCCACCCCGACGACCTGCCGCTCCACCCGCTCCAGCAGTCCCGCCGGCAGCACGATCTCCTCGCGCGTCAGAGCGGGCCGGCGGTGGAAGCGGAACGGACCGAGGCCCTCGTCGAACTCCGAGCCCTCGAAGGAGAGGATCTGCCCGCGGAAGATGTTGTGCTCGCGCATCAGCGCGTCGATGTCGGCGAGCAGCCGGTCCGCGAACTCCTTGTCCTGGGCGAGCACTTCGAGCTCGACCTTGTTGCGCCCGTACTCGTCCGCCGGTCCGCGCAGCAACAGCGCGAACCGCTTCTCCCTCTCCTGCCCGAGGTAGAACCCGAAGGAGACGCAGGCGAGTTCGTCGTCCGGCGAGACCGGCATCTGCGCGTAGTCGACGGCACCGAGCACGAACCGGTCGTAGAGGCTCGCCGATTCGAGGATCTCGCCCAGCGTGAGGTCGCCGCGGCTCTCCGCGCCGGTCATCCCGATCAGCTCGTGCGTCCGCCCCTCGGCGGCGAACCAGCGCTCCAGGGCGAGATGGACGTTGGGCAGGTCGTACGGGGGATACGCGGCCTTGACCACCGGCTGGTCCCGGGGCGCGGTCCCCAGATGCGCGCGGAGCCGCTCGGTGAGGTCACGACCGTCCGCCTTGCGCTTCGGCCGCGCGACCGCTCGGAGGAACTCGTAGAAGAGGTCGCTGATTTCGTCCATCGACAGCGCCGCCGCACCGTCGTCCGTGCCCATGGTCTCCGGCTCGTCCCCCATACCCGCCTCCGTACCGAACGGTCGCGCTCATGGCTCTCCAGCCTGAGGCTCGGCGCGTCGGCCCGTCAAAGGGTTTCAGGCGGGGAGGAGGGCCGCGCCCCTTTCGGGGCCGCGCCCCTTGGGGCGCGGCCCCGAAAGGGGCGCGGGGAACTGCGCGACCAGCCACGACGGACCCGCAGTTATCGAACCGCACTTCCAGCGGAGCTAGTCGCCTCGTACGACCTCGATCGTGCTCGTCCAGCTGTCGGCGGCGTGCCCGCGTGCCACGGCCTTGTCGTAGACCTCCTTGACCGGGCGGACGGTGCTCACGTCGAGACCACGATGTTCGGCCCACTCCAGGACGTGGCCCACGGCGGTCGCCATCATGCCGAGGTTGGCGTCCTCTCCTGGATAGCTGCCCGCGTCGACGTCCCGCGCGGCGCCGGCGGCGATGGGCGGCAGGATCGCGGTGATGGTGTTCAGATACGGAGCGAGGTCGGCGGCACGCACCCCGTCGGCCCCGGCCAGCGCGAACGCGTGCACCAGCCCGGTGATGGACGAGTAGAAGTAGTCGAGTAGCGCCAGGTCGTAGACGGCGGCGAGCCCTTGGTCCTCGCCGAGGTACGCGGCTTTCCCGCCCATCGCCTTGAGCGCGGTCTCGTGCTTGTCGTAAGCCGCCCGCGGACCGCTGTAGAAGATCAGCGCCTCCGGCTGCCCGATCATCGTGATCGGCACCATGATCGAGCCGTCGAGATAGTCGATGCCGCGGTCGTTCGCCCAGCTCGCGGTGGCGCGGGAGCGTTCCGGGGTGTCGGAGGTCAGGTTGACGAGGACTCGGCCGGGCAGTTCGCCCGCGGCGGCTTCGAGTACGGCCTGTGCCGCGTCGTAGTCGACCACGCAGACGACGACCAGCTCGGCGGCGCGTACGGCTTCGGCGGCACTCTCCGCCCGGACCGCGCCCCGCGCGACCAACTCGTCGCCCTTTCCGGGGGAACGGTTCCAGACGGTGGTGGGGTGCCCCGCCCGCAGAAAGGCGGCGGCGAGTGCCTGGCCCATGGCGCCCAGGCCAAGGACGGCGACAGGGGTCTTCTCAAGGTCGACAGGGGTGTTTTCAAGGTCATTTGCCATGCGGACCATGCTGGTCGGGCGCCCAACTCCGCACAAGTACCGACTATTTGGTCAGGTACTTACCAAAAGGTAAGCCCGGCCACCGAGCTGGCGACCGGGCCGAACAACTGAACCGGGCGGCTGAGCGACGGGGGATGCACCCAGCCGCCCGGAGTTTTTATCGTCGGGGCTGCGCCCCGAAAGGGGCGCGGGGCTGTATCGATTTGCGGCTCCGCCGCGTGGGCTCGACCAGCCACAACGGACCCGCAGACGACGTACCGCCCTACCCGCGGAGCGTCACGCCTTCGTCAGCTCCTTCTCGCCGCCCTCACGCTGCGCCGGTACATCGTCGGCAGGCGCATCGTCGTCCAGCAGCGTCTTCTCGTCGAACGGCAGCTCCCCCGCGAGCACCTGGTCGACCCGCGCTCGGTCGATCTCCTTCGTCCACGTACCGATCAGCACCGTGGCGACCGCGTTGCCCGCGAAGTTCGTCAGGGCGCGGGCCTCGCTCATGAAGCGGTCGATGCCGACGATCAGGCCGACGCCGTCGACCAGCGCGGGCTTGTGCGACTGGAGGCCGCCGGCCAGCGTGGCGAGCCCGGCCCCGGTGACTCCGGCCGCGCCCTTCGAGGCGACGAGGAGGAAGAGGAGCAGCGGAATCTGCTCACCGATCGACATCGGCGTACCCATGGCGTCGGCGATGAACAGCGAGGCCATGGTCATGTAGATCATGGTGCCGTCGAGGTTGAAGGAGTAGCCGGTCGGGACGGTGATGCCGACCACGGGCTTACTGACGCCCATGTGCTCCATCTTCGCGATGAGCCGCGGCAGCGCGGACTCGGAGGAGGAGGTGGACAGGATCAGCAGGAACTCACGGCCCAGGTACTTGAAGAACGTGAGGATGTTCAGGCCCGCCACGATGCGCAGCAGCGCGGCCAGCACGATGAAGACGAAGAGGAAGCAGGTGATGTAGAAGCCGAGCATCAGCACGGCGAGGCTCTTCAGCGCGTCGATACCGGCGGAGCCGGTGACCGCGGCGATGGCACCGAAGGCACCGATCGGGGCGGCCCACATCACCATGGCGAGGATGCGGAAGACGAGGCGCTGGATGTGCTCGACACCGCGCAGGATCGGCTGGCCGGCGTCACCCATGGCCTGCAGTGCGAAGCCGGCGAGCAGGGCCACGAGGAGGGTCTGCAGGACCTCACCGCCGGTGAACGCGGAGACGATCGTGGTCGGGATGATGCCGAGCAGGAACTCCTCGGTGTTCTTGGCCTCGGTGACCTGTGCCTGACCGGTCTCCTTGACCGCGTCGGTGACCGCGAGGCCCGTACCCGGGTCGATGATGTTGCCGACGACCAGGCCGATACCGAGCGCGACCAGCGACATCACCGTGAAGTAGCCGAGCGCGATGCCACCCACCGCGCCGACCTTCGCGGCCTTCCGTACCGAGCCGATGCCCAGCACGATCGTGCAGAAGATGATCGGCGAGATCATCATCTTGATCAGGTTCACGAAGCCGGTGCCGATCGGCTTCAGCTCTACAGCGAAGTCGGGCGCGACCAGACCCACGGTGATTCCGAGGGCCACCGCGATGATCACCGCGATGTAGAGGTAGTGGGTGCGATCCCGCTTGCCAGCGGGTGCGGTAGCTGCCGTTTTGGACGTACTCGTCACGGCTGCCTCCTTGACGTCATCGTCGGCATCACCGGCGTGCGGCTCACGTCCGGGGGTTGCGGTGACTATCCCCTGCCGTGTGAGGGCGGTCACCCTTCCGTTCATTTAGTTCACGTGGAAGCAACGAGGCAGACTGATTCCATGCGTTTCCCCCGGCCTCGCAGCCTCGCGGGCCAGCTCTTCCTCATGCAGGCCGTGCTGGTCACCGTTCTGGTGGCCGGATACGCCCTCTTCACGTACATCGGCGACCGCAGCCAGGCCGAGGACGCGGCGGGCCGTCAGGCCAGGGGCGTCGCGGTGGCGGTGGCGGACTCCCCTTCCGTACGAGCGGCCATCCGCACCGAGGACCCGACGAAGACCCTCCAGCCGTACGCGACCCAGGTGCTGCGCCACGCGGAGGTCGACTTCGTCACGATCATGAACCCGGGGGGCATCCGCTGGACCCACCCCGACGAGAAGCAGATAGGCAAACACTTCCGCGGCCACACCGCCCGCGCCCTCCGCGGCCAGACCTTCACGGAGTTGTACACGGGCACTCTCGGCCCGTCCGTACGCGCCGTCACGCCGATCTACGACAACGGCCACATCGTCGGTCTGGTCAGCGCGGGCATAAGGGTCGAGGCGATCAGCGAGCGCGTCCAGGACCAGGTGACGGCCCTGCTCGGCGTCGCGGCGGGCGCCCTGGCCCTCGGCGGCCTCGGCACGTACGTCATCAACGCCCGGCTGCGCCGCTCCACCCACGGGATGAACGCGGGCGAGCTCAGCCGGATGCACGACTACCACCAGGCCGCCCTGCACGCCGTGCGCGAGGGGCTGCTGATGCTGGACGGGCAGTTCAAGGTGGCGTTGATCAACGACGGCGGCCGGGAGCTGCTGGACGTCCATGACGACGTGGTCGGCCGCTCCGTGGCGGAGTTCGGGCTGCCCGCGCCTCTGACGGGAGCGCTGCTGTCGGCGGAGCCGCGCGTGGACGAAGTGCATCTCACCGCGTCGCGGGTGCTGGTGGTGAACACGTCGCCGGTGTCGAGCGGTGAGCGCCGGGGCACGGTCGTGACCCTGCGCGATGTGACCGAACTCCAGTCCCTGATGGGCGAGTTGGACTCCGAGCGCGGCTTCACGCAGGCGCTCCGCTCCCAGGCGCACGAGGCCGCGAACCGCCTCCACACAGTGGTCTCCCTGATCGAGCTGGGCCGCGCCGAGGAAGCCGTCGACTTCGCCACGGCCGAACTGGAGCTGGCCCAGGCGCTGACGGATCAGGTGGTGGCGGCGGTGAGCGAGCCGGTGCTGGCCGCGCTGCTCCTGGGCAAAGCCGCGCAGGCGAACGAGCGGGGCGTCGAGCTGGTCGTCTCCGAGGACAGCAGCATCGACGACGGTCTGCTGCCGGACTCGCTGCCCGCGCGGGACCTGGTGACGGTACTGGGCAACCTGATCGACAACGCGGTGGACGCGGCGCAGGGCTCGGTCGGCGCCCGTGTCACGGTCACCGCGCTCGCGGACGACGAGGGTCTTGTGCTGCGGGTCACCGACACCGGGGACGGCGTGGACCCGGCCCACGCGGAGGCGGTCTTCCAGCGCGGCTGGTCGACGAAGCCGTCCGGTCCCGGGGGCCGGGGGCTCGGCCTTGCCCTCGTACGGCAGGCCGTCAGCCGCCACGACGGAACGCTGAGCGTGACGGAGGCCGCGGGGGGCGGGGCGTCGTTCGAGGTGCGGTTGCCGTTGCCGTCGGCGGTGCGGTCGGCCGCGGGGCAGGCAGCAGACGGTCAGGCAGCAGAGGGGCAGGTTTCGGCCAGGGGGACTAAGGTCCACGCCGAGCCCGAGGCCACGGCCGAGCCGGCTCCGCAGCCCACTCCGCACGGAGGCACCGCATGAGCACGCCCTCCAAGGACATCCGCGTCCTGGTCGTCGAGGACGACCCCGTCGCGGCGGACGCGCATGTCCTGTACGTGGGGCGGGTGCCCGGTTTCACGGCGGTGGGCAAGGCGCACACCGGGGCGGAGGCCCGGCGGGCGCTGGACCGGATGCCGGTGGATCTGCTGCTCCTCGACCTCCATCTCCCGGACGTCCACGGCCTGCAGCTCGCGCGCTCCCTCCGCGCGGCCGGATATCACGCCGACGTCATCGCGGTCACGTCCGCGCGGGATCTCACGGTCGTACGGGAGGGCGTCTCGCTGGGCGTGGTGCAGTACGTCCTGAAACCCTTCACCTTCGCCACCCTGCGGGACCGGCTGGTGCGGTACGCGGAGTTCCACGCGGCGGCCGGCGAGGCCAGCGGCCAGGACGAGGTGGACCGGGCATTGGCGACCCTGCGCGCACCGGGACCGGCGGCACTGCCCAAGGGATTGAGCGCGCCGACGTTGGAGCGGGTGACCCGGGCCCTGCGGGACTCCACGGAGGGTCTGACCGCGGCGGGAGTGGCGGAGGCCGTGGGGATATCCCGGATCACCGCCCGGCGATACCTGGAGCATCTGGTGGACGCGGGGCGTGCGGGACGGAGTCCTCAGTACGGGCAGGTGGGGAGGCCGGAGTTGCAGTACCGGTGGATCAAGGGGTAGGCGGCGAGGGGCGGTTGGCACGGCGGCGGCCTCCGGTCAGTCCGGATCGCTCCCGGATCGCCCGAAGGCCATCGGCGTACCGTCAAGAAGAGCTGAACACCCCGGCGTACACCAGGAACTGGGCACCCAGCCCCGCGACAGCGAGCGCCTCCAGCAGGGACACCGCCAGCAGGCCCCCGGTGACCTGACCACCGGCCCAGTACACAACGAGCCCCGCCAACGGCACGACGCAGAAGGCGAGCAGATCGATCCCGCACTGGATGGCTTTGCGGGAGGCCCTTCGGGAGTCACCGCGGTGGGCGGTCTCCCAGCCGAAGGCGCCTTCAGTACCGGCGAGTTGGGCCAGCCGAGGCCTCAACTCGCCCCGCACGTAGGCCCCGATCGCCGAGATCTTCTCGTCGTTCACGAGGTAGGTCCACCCGAGAACGACACACACCGGCGGCATCGCGAGCAGCATCGACGCCTGCTTGGCCTGGGCGGCCGCGGCGATGACGGCGGCGACGACCGCGAGGGTGACGTACAGCAGGTTGTCCCGGAACCCGATCCGCGCCTTCTGCTCGTCCTTGATGGTCTGGTACTCGGCGAGGAGCAGTTGACCAACGGTGATGTCGTCTCGTTCCGGCATTTCCCCGTCCCCCAGCGGTTCCTCATTCGGTGCCGACACAGGCTCTGGAACGGCCTAGGCGTCGCCCTGGCGAAGGTAGACCGATTCGAGGAGGCCATCGAAGCGTTCGGCAATGCCTCGGACAACCACCGGGAGTTCGAGGACTGGTACAGGGCGGGCGAGGCCCTCTACAACATGGCTCTTGCCCACCACACCATAGGTCACCCCGCCGAAGCCCGCGCCTACTACCTCCAGGCCGCCGACTCCTACGCCCTTGCCAAAGCCTTCGATGAAGCCGCCGAAGCCCAATCCGCCGCAGACGCATTGACCTGACTAGACCACTCCACCTACGTTCACCGGGCAGCCATCCCCGCGCCACAACGAAGTGAGCCCGCAGGAGGTCATGCCCGTGCGCCCCACCGCATCCCACCCC
>NZ_JAAKZY010000212.1 GCF_011045015.1 Streptomyces scabichelini
GCGGTGGTGGGGGGTGTTGTCGGGGTGGGAGATGCGGCCCGTGTGCATGAGCTGGACGACGATGCGCCCGCCTGCGGCGTGCACGGCGCTGGTGATCTCCTGCCAGCCGGCGATGTGTGCCTCGGTGTAGATCCCGGGGGTCAGCAGGTAGCCCTGGCCGTCGGCGGAGGGCTGGGTGCCTTCGGTGATGATGAAGGCCATCGACGCGCGCTGACGGTAGTACGCGCGGTTGAGGTCGGTGGGGACGCCGTCCGGCCGGGAGCGGTCACGCGTCATCGGAGCCATGGCGAGGCGGTGCGGCAGCTCGATGGCGCCGACGGTGATGGGGGTCCAGAGAGTCATTGCATTTCTTTCCGTGCAGTGGATGGTTCGGTGGTCGCGGCTCAGATCGACTTCAGCACCCGGACGCGGTCGGCGATGGCACGCCGTGCGACGTTGGAGGTGAAGGCGAGGGAGTCGAACTCGTGCGGGACGCCGGGGTGGAGGTGGAATTCGACCGGTACGCCGGCGCGGCTGAGCTTGGTGGCGTAGGCGGTGTCCTCGTCGCGGAACAGGTCGAGCTGGCCGACCTCGATGTAGGCCGGCGGCAGGCCGGTGGCGTCTGAGAGCCGGGCCGGGGCCGCCGTGGCCGGGACGTCGGACCCTCCGACGGCGTCGCCGAGGAAAGCCCGCCATCCGGTGACAAGGTCGCCGTAGTTGTAGATGAAGGGCGCAAGGTGGGGGTCGGGGGCGCCGGTGCGGTCGTCGAGCATCGGCATGATGAGGATCTGGCGGGCGATCTTCGGGCCGCCGCGCTCTCGCGTCAGGATTGCCACGGCGGCGGCCAGGCCGCCGCCGGCGCTGTCGCCCATCACGCCGATCCGGCCGGGGTCGACGCCGAGTTCTGCGGCGTGCTCGTGCAGCCAGCGCAGCGCCGCGTAGCCATCTTCGATCGGGGTCGGGAAGGGGTGCTCGGGGGCGCGGCGGTACTCGACCGACAGCATCGGCACGCCGCTGGCGGAGACGTAGCGGGCGAGAGTGCCGTCGAAGTGGTCGATGTGGCCGAAGAAGTATCCGCCACCGTGGAAGTACACCACCGCCGGACCCGGGGTCGCGCCCTCCTTGGAGTACCAGCGCATCTGGATACGGGCGGCGTCGTCTGTGGTGGCGTAGCTGTCGCTCATCCGGACGTCTTCGGGGAAGGGCTGGGCGGTGCTGGAGGCTGCGAGGATCGGCTCCCAGAAGGCTCGCCGCCCCTCGACGTCATCACGTGGGGGCTGGAATGCGTCGGTTCCGCCCATCTGGGCCAGGACGTCGGCTACTTCCGGGTCGAATTCGAGTGTCATGATCTCGGTCTTTCGCTGCGTGGGGTGAGTGGCAGAACGGTCTGATGGCTGGCCGAGCAGTCGCGGGCCACCGCCAGCGGCACTCGCTGCGCCACATCAACGCGCAGCTCACCGGAGTCGATCAGCGCAACCAGCCGCGACAACTGCTCGGCGTCGCCGCGTTCGACTGATCAAGCATGTCGTCGACCGGAATCCGGATGAAGGTCCTGCTTGACCCCGGACAAGTTGTCCGTGGTTAAGCCTGCGATGCGGCAGAGATGGACAGGGGGGCGGCGAGACGGCGGACCACCGAGTGCCGCGGCATCCGGGAAGCCCGACGGGCTACTTCCGCACGGCGGACAGGAGCCGGAGCTTCTCATGGCTCGGGGAACCGGGCGTCGCGGAGAAGACGAGCAGTTCCCGCGTCAGGGTCCACCAGCCGTTGGGGCCTTGACCCGGATTCTTGGACACGGGCTATGCGGCCGGAGCCAGGGTAGTTGGTGTCGAGCCAAGTGCCCTTTCGTAGGCGAGGGGACTGCGTTGTCCGAGTCTGGAGTGGCGGCGAACGGTGTTGTAGCGGTGCAGCCAGCGGAACAGGTCGAGGCGGGCCTCGCGCTCGTCGGCCCAGGCATTGCGGCCCAGGAGCGTCTCGCGCTTGCATGTGGCGTTGAAGGACTCGGCGAGTGCGTTGTCCGCCGAGCTGCCGACGGCGCTCATGCTCTGGACCACGCCCGCTCGGCGGCAGGCGTCAGCGAAGGCCCGGCTCGTGTACTGAGAGCCGTGGTCGGTGTGCATGACGGCCCCGGCCAGGCTGCTGCGGCATCGTTTGGCCGCGGCCAGTGCGTCGATGACCAGTTCAGCACGCATGTGGTCGTCGATCGCCCAGCCTGCCAGGCGCCGGGAAGCAAGGTCGATGACCGTGGCCAGGGGCAGGAACTTCCCGCCTGCCAGCGGGAGATAGGTGATGTCGCCGACGTACCTTGTGTTCACCACCTCTGCGGTGAAGTCGCGGCCGATGAGGTCCGTTGCCTTCGCGGCGGCCGGATCCGTGACGGTGGTGCGATGTCTGCGTCGCAGCCGCAGTCCGGCCAGGCCGATCGTGCGCATGAGGCGGGCGACGCGCTTGTGATTGATCCGCTCGCCTTCCTCACGCAGTTCGGCAGTGATTCTCGGGACGCCGTAGGTGCCGTCCGAGCCCTGGTGGACTTTCCGTATCCGGGTGTTGAGCTGCGCGTCGGCTGCCTGGCGGGCCGCTCTCGCGGCTGCGGTTCGGCGCCAGTAGTAGAAGCTCGAGCGGGCGATGCCCAGGATGGTGCACAGCCGCTTCACGCCGAAGCGGCGCTGGTGGTCGGCGACGAACTGGAAGCGGTTCACCAGCGCGTCTCCCCGGCGAAATACTTCGCCGCCTTGCGCAGGATCTCGCGCTCCTCCTCCAGCTCGCGGACCTTCTTGCGCAGGGCCGCGTTCTCCGCCTCCAGGGGCATGGGCGGCTCGGCGGGTGTCTGCGCCCTGCGGCCCCGGGGCCGACTTGCCCCGGCCGCCCGTACCCAGTTCTACGAGATGTCCGTTCTCAGATCCTCAGGATCCAGTGTCTCGTGTGTCCAAGATCAGGGGTCAAGGCCCAAGGCCGGGTAGTTAGCGTTTTCGCAGGTCACGCAAGTGGGGCTGGAGACCATGGTGTTGTGGCGTAGAGGCCGGGGCCGAGTTTGTGGATGAGGCCGCTGGCGGCCCACCGATTCAGTTGTCTGTACATGGTCTCCAGGGTGATGTCGCCGAAGTGGGCGGCGATGTCGCGGGGCTGCCAAAGACGCGTGGGGTCTTCCTGGAGGAGGGCCAGGATGCGGTGTCGGCTCCGCGCGGCCGGGATGGCGTGCCGGTCGTCCCGGGAGGCCGGGGGCAACGCGGGTGACTGATCCACGGGTTCGAGGACCGTGACGTTGAGGTGGGTGACGGTGCGGCTGGTGTCGGGGCGGCCGTCTTCGCGTCGCTCGCTGTAGCGGGACATCGGTGACTTGACCTTGCGGGTGCTGACCCGTTGCCGGCGGGGCGGGAGCAGGCCGGTGAGGATCCGACGGCCGATCGTCCCGAGGAGCGTGTCCCGATCGGTGTCCGCGGGGATGATGCCGGTGGCCTGGATCACCTGGTCGCGGGCGGTGTGGAGCATGATGCTGAAACTGCAGCGGTCCGGGTCGGTGCCGGGGAGGGACTCGGCGGCACCGACCATCACGGTGCGCAGGGCCTGGTAGAGCGTGAGCAGGGACCACATCTCCTGCTCGATGCCTGCCGGGTCGCCCGAGCGGAGGTTGCGCCCGTTCATGACCGTGTGGCGGAGCGCGTAGTACGCCGATTCGTGTTCCCACCGCTGGTGGTAGAGGCCCACCAGCGCGGTGGCGGGGTAACGGCGGGCGTCGGTCAGGGTGGTGACCAGTCGGTAGGACCCGGTGAAGGACGTGCCGTCCGCGCAGGTCACGGCGATCTGAGCGTCGATGACCCGCACTTTCACGGTGCCGATCACCGACAGGTAGGAGCCGTCAGCGAGGAGGGTGAGGACCGGTGTGCGCCGGTTGCTGCGGAGCCGGCCCAGGACCTGGGCGCCGGTGTCGGTGACCGACGCGAGGAAGGCGTTGCTGTCGAATCCTTTGTCCCACAGCACCAGCATGTCCGGCGGCAGCAGGTGCAGCAGCCGGCCGGCGTAGCTCGTCTCGCCCTCGGCGGTGGGTCCGAAAACCGCGCCGACCAGGCCCCGGGTGCCGGTCTCGATCAGCGTCATCAACTCCAGCGTCGGATAGCCATGGTGCGAAGTCCTGCCCAGCCAGGCCTGGTTCCGCTCGGAATCGGGGGCTCTCAGCGAACTGCAGCCGTCGAACGACACCATCCGGTAGGGGCCGAACCGCGCCCCTGGCGTCGTCGGCCGGGCCAGCAACCCGGCCAGCCCCTCGAACAACGCCCGCACCGGCGCGCTGCCGATCCGCCGGCGCAGGTCACGCAACGCCTTCGCCGACGGACAGACCACCGGCATCCCGGACAGACCCGCGGTCAGCTTGTCCCAGACCAGCCGGTAGCCGACCTCGGGGAACAGACACATCGCCAGCAGGAAGTAGACCCCGACCCGGGACGGAAGATCACGCAGCCGCTGCTGCACCGTCCTCGTCTCCGCAAGGACCGCGTCCACCAGCTCAAACGGCACGACCGCCGTCAACTCGCCCAGATGCCCGGGAGCGAACCGGCCCGCGGCCACGGTGACCGTTCGGGTGATGGCCGTCAGCGCAGACGGCAGGACACAATGACGGGGCAACGGAGCTCCTCGGGACAAGCTGTCTTGGTCGACTGCCTGTACCAACGAGCTCCGTTGCTCTGCGTCAGAAATCCTTCAGTTGGCTTGCGTGACTTGCGAAAACGCTAACTACCCGGCCTTGGGTCAAGGCCCCGGACCGAGCTGACCCAACTCCACAAGGAAATAGAAACGCCAACAGCCACCGCGGCCTCTGCCCTCGTCACTCCCGACGCGATCCGCCGCCAAAAGTGGCGCTGCACTGCACGAGACGGCTCCGGCCGAGCCGGTGAACGCATTGGCGGTCGCATTGCCCGATCCGCTGCCCACTGCCGTCGCGCTCCCGCAGGCGCCTCCGGCATCTTCTGCTTCTGGTCTCGTCCCATCGCATACCTTCGTGATCAAGGTGTTGCGACGACCAGTTGATTCCGCCATGACCACCAGCATCACTGTGGCGGCGAAGAGCCGCCTGATGAGGTAAGCGAGCACTGTTCTCGCCCCCGCCGCGCCGGCCTTCACCTGCCTTTCGTGCCGTGTGGCGGGTGCGCCGGTGGGTGTTACTTCTTCAGGCCGAGGTTCACGAAGTCGTACGTACCGCCGTAGTTGTCGGTCGTGTAGACGTTCGCGAGCCGGTTGGAGCGCCAGGTGATGAACTTCTCGAAGACGAAGGGCATGTAGTAACCGCCCTCCATGACCTTGTGGTTGATCTCCGTGGAGATCTCGGTCTTCTTCGCGTCGTCGAGTTCCTTGACGTAGTCGTCGAAGAGGCCGTCGATCTTCTTGTCGTTGATCAGGGCGAAGTTGTTGTTGCCGCTCTCAAGGATGTACTTGCTGCTCCACAGGGGCAGACCGTAGCCCTGGACGGTCGGGAAGTCCGGGCCCCAGCCCATGATGATGATGCCGTAGCCCTTCTTCTTCACGTTCGAGGGGCTACCGATGATGCCGGCGCTCTGCGCACCGTCGAACTGGTCGATCTCGACGGTGATGCCGACCTTCTTCAGCGAGGCCTGGAGGGACTCGGCGGTGGCAACCTCGACAGGCTTGTTGTTACGGACCGCGATGGTGGTCTTGAAGCCGTTCGGCTTACCGCAGGCCTTCAGCTCTTCCTTGGCCTTGGCGACGTTGCCGTTCTTGTTCGTCGTGGCCATCTCGTATGGGTCGTACTTCTGGCCCTCGGCGCCCGGGACCGACGGCGGCAGCATGTTGGTACCGATGTCACCACCGGCGACCGGGCCACCACGAGCGGTCTGCAACGACTCGTGGTCGGCGCCGTAGATTACGGCCTTGCGGCAGTGCACGTTGTCGAACGGCTTGACGCTCTGCGGGAAGACCGCGTAGCGGATGTAGCCGGAGACCGGGTTGTCCAGGTTGGCCTTGTGCTGCTTCAGGGCGGTGGTGCGGCCCTGCGGCGACAGCCCGCCGGTCTGGTTGGCGTCCAGGTCGTAGTCGCCGTTGATCAGACGCTGGTCCATGTCATTGGCGTTGGTGAAGAAGGTCAGCGTGATCTTGTCCGGGTACGCCTTGCGGTTCTTGTCCGAGGACGCCTTCCACTCCGGGTTGCGGACCAGGGTCAGCGACTTGTTCGGCGTGTACGACTGGAACTTGTACGGGCCGGACGAGAACGGCTTCAGGCCGTACTTCGACTTCGTGTCCTTGTCCTGGCGCACCGGGGCCGCCGAGGTCATGGCGAGCATGTCCTCGAAGTCCGAGTTGGCCTGGGGGAGCTTGAAGATGATGGTCTTGTCGTCCGGGGTCTTGATGGCCTTCAGACCCAGCTTGTCCGCGGACTTGTCCTTGTACGGGCCCTTGTACTCGCCCTTGGGGTCGAGGACGTCCTTCAGGTAGACCGGACCGCCGGACAGTACGTCCTGCGCCCACTGGCGCTCTATGCCGTACTTGACGTCCTTGGAGGTGATGGGCTTGCCATCCTCCCAGGTGATCCCGTCACGCAGCGTGTACGTGTACGTCTTGCCGTCGTCGGTGATCTTCGCCGTGCTGGTGGCGAGGTCAGCAGTGGCCTCGGCGCCCGCGGCACCGGGCTCCGCCTTGCCGGTCACCAGGGTGCGGCTGTAGTAGCGGGAGAAGTTCCACATGAAGCCGTAGTAGCCGCGCGTGGTGTCCCACGAGTCGGCGTCCTGGGTCGCGGCGAACTTCAGCGTGCCGCCCTTCTTGGCGAGGGAGGCCTGAGCGACCTTGTTGTTCGCGGCGTTGAAGCCGGCCGCGTCGTTCTTCGAGCCGTCGTTGTTGCTGCTGCTGCCGCACGCCGCCGTGGACAGCAGTGCAGCGACCACGGCTGCGGCGGCCGCAGCCTGCTTACGCCGCCCTGTGGTGCGTTGGGTAATCACTCGGATCCTCCGTGTGTGTAGTGGCCCGTCGACAGATGACGGGCCCTGGGGGTACGGCAGTTCAGCGGGAAAAACCGGCGCTGCACGCACCGGGTCTTCTCCAGGACAACGCCCAGCTCAGCACCCGGACTGGAGACTTCCCCCGGTGCCCCTCCTTCGGTCCCGCGTACGTCTGACGCCGCTCGCCCGCGGTGCAGGAGCTACGAGAAGGAGGTCATCCGGCTGCCGACGTCAGTGCGGTCACCCGACCTGGGCCTTCGGGGCGGTCATGGTGGATCGGGGTGGGTGCGCCGGTCAGCGGTGTGCCGGACCCGCCCCGGCGCGCCGCGACGATCTCGGCCGCGATCGACAGGGCGGTCTCCTCCGGCGTACGGGCACCCAGGTCGAGGCCGATCGGGGAGTGCAGCCGGGCCAGCTCCTCCTCGGTGACACCCGCTTCGCGCAGCCGCCGGTTGCGGTCCTCGTGGGTGCGGCGCGAGCCCATCTCGCCGACGAACGCGACCGGCAGCCGCAGCGCCTCCTCCAGCAGCGGGACGTCGAACTTGGCGTCATGGGTGAGCACGCACAGGACCGTGCGGGCGTCGGTCCCGGTGCCGCGCAGATAGCGGTCCGGCCAGTCGACCATGATCTCGTCGGCCTCGGGAAAGCGGGCCCGGGTGGCGAAGACGGGGCGGGCGTCGCAAACGGTCACGTGGTAGCCGAGGAACTTGCCCGTCCGCACGAGCGCCGCCGCGAAGTCGATCGCCCCGAAGACAATCATGCGGGGAGGTTCCACACTGGACTCGGCGAAGAGCGTCACGCCGCCCAGGCAGTGCGAGCCGTCCTCCGAGACGTCGACCGTGCCGGTACGGCCGGCTTCCAGCAGCGCGCGGGTCTCGGCCACCGCCGTGCCGTCCAGCCGCGGATCGCCGCCGAGACCGCCCTCGTACGCCCCGTCTGCGCGGACCAGCAGTGCGCGGCCGAGCAGTTCGGCCGGGCCCCGGACCACACGGGCGAAAGCGGCGGTCTCCCCACCGGCGGCGGCCGAGAGCGCCGCCTCGAGCACCTGTCGGTCCGGCGCGTCCCTGCGGACCGAGGTGACCAGGACATCGATCACCCCGCCGCAGGTCAGGCCCACCGCGAACGCGTCCTCGTCGCTGTAGCCGAACCGCTCCCGTACCACGCGGCCCTCCTGGAGCGCCTGGACGCACAGGTCGTACACAGCGCCCTCCACACAGCCGCCGGAGACCGAGCCGACAGCCGTGCCGTCGGCGTCGACGGCGAGCGCCGCGCCCGGCGGGCGGGGAGCGCTGCCGCCGACGGTCACAACCGTGGCCACGGCGAAGTCACGGCCCTCCGCCACCCACCGGAGCAGTTCGGTTGCGATGTCAAGCATCTCGGCCGGCCATCAGTACACGGTCGGGCCGGATGGGCAGGTGCCGGTGGCGTACGCCGGTCGCGTGCCAGACCGCGTTGGCGATCGCCGCCGCGGCTCCCACGATCCCGATCTCGCCGATGCCCTTGATCCCGACCGGGTCGTCCGGGTCCGGGTCGTCCACCCAGTCCGCCTCGATGACGGGGACGTCCGCGTTCGCGGCGAAGTGGTAGCCCGCGAGGTCCGCGCCGACGTGTCCACCCGTGGCCCGGTCCCCGACCTCGTGGAGTGCCATGGACAGGCCCCAGACCATGTCGTCGACGAACTGGCTGCGCGCGGTCAGCGGGTTGACGATCCGGCCCGCCGCGGACTTCCCGAGCATCCGCCGTACGCGGACCTCGCCGGTGGTGACGTCGACGGTGACCTCGGCGAACTGCGCGCCGAAGGAGTACCGCTCCTTGCTCGTCAGCCTGCCGATGGCCTCGGCGGTGCTCGAGCGGCTTTTTTGGCAGCTCTTCAACACCACCGCCATGACCATCAGCCGTGGGGTCAAGGACGTCCGCCCGCTCGTCGAAGCACACGGCATGTGCATTCCTTCCTCAACTGCTCGTTTTCGCACACCAGTCGACATCGCCAGATTCCTGGACTCAGACAACACCAAGATCAAACCAGCGTGTTGATTCCCGGCAAGCCTTAAGCGCCTACGGCTGCCAGGAGTTGGAGTTTTTCGTAGTCCGGTGAGCCGGGTACGGCGGAGAAGACCAGCAGTTCCTGAACCTGGTCGGGGTCCACCAGTCGCTGGCAGTACAGCTCCATCTCGCCCAGCTCCGCATGCCGGTAGCGCTTCAGGTCCTGATGGTGGGTGACGTCGACCTCGTGCAACCGCCAGAGTTCGGCGAATTCGGGGCTGACCTCCAGCAGTGCCGCGACGATGTCGCCGGCCCTGCCCTGAGGGTCCGCCGTGTACGCCACCCGGATTTCCACGGTGAAGACCCTGCCCCGCAGGGCGTGGTCCTCGACGGGATAGAGATCGCGTTGCGCCGGGTCGGTGAACCAGCGATAGACCAGGTAGCGGGACAGTCCGTTGAAGCGGGTGTAGTCGCCCAGCAGAGCGACTGCCGGGCGGTTCTGCAGCAGCGTCTCACCGAACCGGGACATCACCAACGCGGGTGTGTCCGAGAGTCGCTCGACGATGCGCATCATGGTGGGGCTGACGTGATCCTCGCGCAGGACCCGCCGCGGCGCGGGGTGCCCGGCGAGGTCGAAGAGGTAGTCCCGCTCACTCAGGCTGAGATGCAGGCCCCGGGCGAGCGCGGCGAGCACCTGCTCGGACGGCATCGGGCCACGCTGCTGCTCGATCCGACTGTAGTAATCGACCGACATACCGGCCAGCGCCGCCACCTCCTCACGCCTGAGCCCACCGGTACGACGCCGAGAGCCGCGGGGAAGCCCGACATCCTCCGGTTGCAGCACCTCCCGGCGTGCCCGGAGAAAATCGGCCAACAACGCCCGGTCCATCTCAACCTCCGCGAAGGAGACGCATCCAGGTCGCCGTACTGATGGAAACGCACTGCCTTCATGTGTCTTTTCTGCTTTCGCCCGAGAGGTCGCGGTGGCGTCGCTTAGCACGCGAAGGAAGGCATGGTCTCTGTGGCGCCGGGTGCATCCGCAGGCTGTTGATCGTTGACGGTTGAAGTACAGCCAAGGGTAGGAACAGCCGTGCGAGGAAAGATTGTACTTTTGCGACACCAGATGGGATTCCGGCGACATCTTCAGGGAGACCTGTACCCCTGCCGGAATTCAGCGCTTCCACCGCCGACGGCTTCCAGGGAACGATGCGCTCGGTGACCCTGCAGGACACCGCCGTCAACGAACTCTGGGGCTCCTCCCCCGTGAGCACCCTCGCAGTCGGGAGACATGAGCACGATGAGATCAGGCTGTACGCCGGGCTGCGCGGCGCAGTAGCCCTGCAGGACCCACACGATCAGGGCGGTGACGCGTACGTCTCGGCCGGCACCTACTTCATGCACCACGTCGTGACGGAGAATCACTCCACACCACGCCCGAGATCGGCACTCGCATCTTCATCTTTCCCGGCGATGCCCTGCGCTCCCTGGTCGCCGGGAAACCACGCGCCGGGCAGGCCAACTCGCCCGCGGCGCAGATCCTCATGGCACACACCAGCATGGTCCAGCGGACCGTGCGCGACCTCAGCCCGGCGGGCGCGCACGCGTCCCGCAACGCCCTGCTCGAACTCTGCCGAAGAACTGGCAGGTCGGCGCAATCCACCGTACCGGAAAAGGCCTTGCGCGCAGTCGGATCACCTTAACTTGACCTTAGGCCTGTGCGGCGTGGTCGTGAGGTGGGGCCTTGCTCCTTGAGACACGAGACACGAGACACGAGACACTGGATCCTGAGGATCCGAGAACGGACATCTCGTGGTCATGAAGCACTTTACGCCGCAGTTCAAGGCGGACGCTGTCGCGCTGTACAGGTCGCGGCCTGAGGCGACGATCCGGCAGGTCACTGCCGGTCTGGGAATCAACCCCGAGACCTTGCGGGACTGGGTCGGGGCAGCTGGCGCGAGCCGGCCGCGGGGACACCGGGCGGAGGTGCCGACCGAGCCGCCGACACCATTGGAGACGGAGAGCGCCGTTCTGTGCCAGAAGACGTTGTGTGACGACAAGCGACTCATCCCTCCCCATCGTGTGGTTTGCCACGGACAACTTGTCCGTGGATAAGTACGGCCTTCATCCGGGTTGTGGGTCACGCGATGCTTGATCAGTCGCACACGGGAGGTTGAGATGGACCGGGCATTGCTGGCCGATTTTCTCCGGGCACGCCGGGAGGTGCTGCAACCGGAGGACGTCGGGCTTCCCCGCGGCTCTCGGCGTCGTACCGGTGGGCTCAGGCGTGAGGAGGTGGCGGCGCTGGCCGGCATGTCGGTCGATTACTACAGTCGGATCGAGCAGCAGCGTGGCCCGATGCCGTCCGAGCAGGTGCTCGCCGCACTCGCCCGGGGCCTGCATCTCAGCCTGAGTGAGCGGGACTACCTCTTCGACCTCGCCGGGCACCCCGCGCCGCAGCGGGTACTGCGCGAAGATCACGTCAGCCCCACCATGATGCGCATCGTGGAACGGCTCTCGGACACACCCGCGTTGGTGATGTCCCGGTTCGGTGAGACGCTGCTGCAGACCCGCCCGGCGGTTGCCCTGCTGGGCGATTACACCCGCTTCAGCGGACTGTCCCGCTACCTGGTCTATCGCTGGTTCACCGACCCGGCGCAACGCGATCTCTATCCCGTCGAGGATCACGCCCTGCGGGGCAGGGTCTGCACCGTGGACATCCGGGCGGCGTACACGGCTGACCCTCAGGGCAGGGCCGGCGACATCGTCGCGGCACTGCTGGAGGTCAGCCCGGAATTCGCCGACCTCTGGCGGTTGCACGAGGTGGACGTCACCCACCACAACGACCTCAAGCGCTACCGGCATGGGGAGTTGGGTGAGCTGAAGCTGTACTGCCAGCGGCTGGTGGACCCCGACCAGGTTCAGGAACTGCTGGTCTTCTCCGCCGTACCCGGCTCACCGGACTACGAAAAGCTCCAACTCCTGGCAGCCGTAGGCCATTAGGCCTCGTCAGTTGCCGTTCGGTTCACACACCGAAGTTGTCGCTTCGCGGATGCGGCAAAGCACGTCCTAAGAGTGCTTCGAACAAGAAATGAGGATCACATGACGCTCTGGACCCCGACTGCTGTCGGTGCTGCGGCCGGCATCCAGGCCGGAATGCGCATATGGCCCGACGGCTTCCGCGTTCTCGACGGCGCAGCTCCCGAGGTCACCGTGCCCATGGCCGCCCTCGCCGGCGTGCGCAGGGCCGAGTCATGACGATGGCCTATCTGGCGCAGCCCGAGCAGCAGCAGAAGCTCGAATGGCTCGATGGGGGAACGTTCTCCGTGCTGCTCGACAAGGAAGCCACCGAGGGCAAGCTGACCGTGGGCCGCTTCGACGTCGCCAAGGGCGAAGCCCCGCCGTTCCACCTGCACACCCGCGAGGACGAGGTGTTCATGCTGATCAAGGGCACGGCCCTGGTGTGGTCGGGGGAGGAGGAACACGAACTGCGCGAGGGCGGGATCGTGTACCTGCCCCGCAACGTCCCGCACGGCTACCGCATCACCTCCGACCGCGCAGACCTCCTGATGATCGCCACACCCGGCGGCATCGAGGGCATGTTCCGCCACGCCGGACGCGATCTCACCACCCCACGCCCCGACGGCTTCGAGATCCCCAAGTCCCTCCTGGCGGAAGCATCCGAACTCTACGGCGGTACCATCCTCGGCCCGCCGCGCTGAACCCGAGGGAGCCGCGGGCCATCGGCCGGCTGACCGACTCAGGTAGGGAACCAGCATGGTCATCCGACCCGGAGGCAGGTAGGACCGGTAGATCCGCCATCTCGCCACCGAAGCCGTCTTCATTGCCCGAGAGGCCCCTCCTGGGCAGGCGGCCCGAAGCTCCGCGGATCCAGCCCGCACGCACCCATCCAGATACTTGGCTAGCCACATAATCGGGATACGTTTTATGTGTCCAGCCACCTAATCGGTGTCACCAGTCAAACCATCGAAGGAGACAGCAGCTATGAAGGCCATCGTTTTCGACACGTTCGGCGGCACGGAGGTCCTGCACGAGGCGGAGACCGAAATTCCCGAGCCCGGTCCCGGCCAGGTCCGCGTCCGCGTCCGGGCGGCCGGCGTCAACCCCGTCGACGGAAAGATCCGCTCCGGGATCATGGAGGCCATCTTCCCCACCACTCTGCCCGCCGTCCCCGGCGGGGAGATCGCCGGAGTCGTCGACGCCGTCGGCGAAGGCGTCGACCGGCTGAAGGTGGGTGACGAGGTGCTGGGCTGGTCCGACACTGGCGCCTACGCCCAGTACGCACTTGCCACCGCGGCCGTCCTCGCCCCCAAGCCGGCAGGCCTGGACTGGACGCACGCGGCCGCGTTGCCGGTGGCGAGCGACGGTGCCGACCGGGTCCTGGACCTGCTCGACGTCAAGGCCGGCGAGACCCTGCTGATCCACGGCGCGTCCGGCGCACTCGGCACCGTCGCCGTCCAACTCGCCGTCGCCCGCGGCGCCCACGTCATCGGCACCGCAGGCCCGGCCAACCAGGAGTACGTGACCTCGCTCGGCGCTACCGCGCTGGTCTACGGAGAAGACCTGGTCGAGCGGGTCCGCGCTCTCGCCCCGAGCGGCGTGGACGCCGTGTTCGACGCTGCGGGCCAGGGCGCGCTGGAGGACTCCATCACCCTGCGCGGCGGCACCGACCGGATCGTCACGACCGCCGACTTCCGGGCCCGCGAACTCGGTGTCGTCTTCGCCGAGGGCCCGGCGCGGCGCTCGGCCGCCCGGCTGGCCGAACTGGCCCAGCAGGCCGCCGACGGCGCACTGGTGACCACGGTCGGCGCGACCTACCCGCTCGCCGACGCTGCCAAGGCCCAGCAAACCAGCGATGCCGGCCACAACCGCGGAAAGCTCGTCCTCACCGTCGACTGACCCCCTCTCCCACGAGCCGGCCCTTGCACCTGCGGGACCGGCCCCGTACGGCCGCCTGCCACCAGCCGGCGGGCCCGTGTCCGCACGCACCCGTCGTGCGTCCAGACCGCACCCTTCCGTATCCCTTCCGCATCGAAGGAATCCCTCATGCTCACCACCGACCTGAATCCCCTGTGGCAGCCCATCCGCGCCGGAGACATCCGGCTGCCGCACCGGCTGGCCATGGCCCCGATGACGCGCAGCCGCAGCACCGCAGAAGGTGTGCCGACCGAGCTGAACGCCGAGTACTACGCCCAGCGCGCCTCGAACGCGCTCATCATCACCGAGGGCACCCAGCCGTCTGCCGACGGGCAGGGTTACCTGCTCACCCCCGGCGTCCACGCCGAGGAGCAGGTGGCCGGGTGGCGCAAGGTCACCGACGCGGTGCACGCCGCCGGCGGGCGCATCGTCGTGCAGTTGATGCACGTCGGGCGCATCGCCCATCCCGGCAACACCCCGCACGGACGGCAGCCGGTGGCACCCTCCTCGGTGCGCCCGGCGGGCATGATGTACACCGCGTCCGGACCGCAGGAGATGCCGCAGCCGCGGGCGCTGTCCGTCCACGAGGTCGCCGCGACGGTCCAGGACTTCCGCCGCGCCGCCGCGAGCGCGATAGCGGCCGGCGCGGACGGTGTGGAGATCCACAGCGGCAACGGCTACCTCGTCCACCAGTTCCTCTCCTCCAACGCCAACCAGCGCACCGACCGCTACGGCGGCTCGCTCGATGGCCGCATCCGCTTCGCCGTCGAGGTCGCTGCCGCCGTCGCCGACGAGATCGGCGCGGGCCGCACCGGCATCCGGCTGTCCCCCGGCAACCCGTACAACGACATCCGCGAGAACCACACACACGAGCTGTACCCGGCGCTGGTGCGCGCCCTCGCACCGCTGGACCTCGCCTACCTGCATCTGATTCACTCCGGCGATGAGCAACTGCTGGACACTCTGCGGTCGCTGTGGCCCGGAGCGCTCGTGCTCAACCGTGGGGGCGCCGATCTCGCGGCGCGCGCCAAGGACGTCGCCGATGGCCGGGCCGACATTGTCACCGTCGGCGCGCTCGCACTGGCCAACCCCGACCTGGTCGAGCGGGTACGCTCCGGGGCGCCGCTGAACACGCCCGACCCGACTTTCTTCTACGGCGGCGGCGAAACCGGGTACACCGACTACCCCACCCGCCACGACGCCTGAGGAGAAGCGTGACGACCGACCACGCCCCCATGCCCCCCAGCACGGCGCGCGACGGCCGCCTCAGCTACGCCATCTTCCAACTCGCCCGCGCCCACCGCGGCCACGCCGCCGCCATGCTCCGCAACATGAACCTGCACCCGGGACAGGAACTGCTCCTCATGCAGCTCTTCGACCGCGACGGCCAGACCCAGTCCGAACTGCTGGACAGCGTCGGCCTCGACCACTCCACCGTCTCCAAGGCGCTGCGCCGCATGCAGGACGCCGGACTCCTCACCCGGGAGCCTGCCGAACACGACGGGCGCGTCATGGTCGTGCACCTCACCGACGCCGGACGCGCCCTGCGCGACCCCATCGCGGACATGTGGCGGACCCTGGAGAAGATTTCCGTACAGGGCCTGACAGCGGAACAGATCGACACGTTCACCACGACCGCATACGCGATCAAGCAGTCCGTCAACAAACGCGGTCACCAGGTCCCGTCAGGCGAGTAGGCCTCTCGGCCCGGCAAGGGGGCCGGTCGGGCGAGTCCCAGGGCGGGCCGGTACATACCGACCCGGGGCCTGGATCCGGTCGACACCGCCTGGGAAGGAGGCAGCCATGTGTACGTCCGGGTCGACTTCCGGGCACCGCATGGTGCAGCTGGACGACATGCTTTTCCGCAGCCTCATGACGGTGCGTCAGTCAATCTGGGGGACTGCGGAGGTTGGGAACGAGATGGCGGGTGAGCTCTTCGTCCGACATCGAGGCCCGGGGGCCACTTCTGAAAATGAACCGAGAGAACGTCACACCGATGAGGTAGGCGCCCACGGAGGCGACGCGCTCCTCCAGCTTGGGACCGGTGCGTATGTGGCGGTAGATCTCGACACTGTCCTCCTGCATGGCGGCAAACAGCCGTTTGGCGGTCTCCTCCTCTGCGGCCACGGCACGGAGCAAAGCCACGAACGAGTCGTTGCCGCCGCTGAGGTTCATGCGTCGGACGTATGACCGGGCGATGCGCGTCGGCAACGACTTGGGATCGCCGGCCACCTCTGCCATCAGCCCAGCTCGGCGAAGGCGGCCCGTGCGGCTGCGACGATCGCGGCCCTGCGTTCTTCAGGGGCCCGTCGGCGCTTCGCCGGCGGCTCGACGCCGCTCGCGGTGTTGCTCCCGGTGGGCGATGGTCCCTCCATACCGAAAGCGCACTTCCAGATTCAGTGACCGTCTCGAAATTGGACTCGGGGTCGGCGTACCTCCGTTAGTGACCAAGCGGTCACCAGTGCGCCAAGGCACCTGCCCACCGCTGCGCGACCAACGCGCCGCTTTCCTTCGATCAGAAAGAAGTTTCGTCATGACTCCTGAGCCCCTCAACCCCGCCAACACCACCGTCGTTCTCGTCGACTACGCAGTCGGTTTCGCGAACCTTCTGCGCTCCCACAACCTCGCCGAACACATCAACAACGTCGTGGGCCTGGCGAAGACGGCGAAGTGGTACGAAAGCGGTCTGGTCGTGACCAACGGCCAGTCGAGCAAGCCGTCCGGCCCGCTGTACCCGGAGCTGTTGGAGGCCATCGGTGACCAGCCGGTCATCGAGCGTGCCGTCGACTTCAACTCCTTCCTGGACGAGTCGTTCGCCCAGGCGGTCCGGGAGGAAGGCCGGGAGAACCTGGTGGTCGGCGGCGTCGCCACGGACGGATGCGTGCTGCAGACGGTGCTGGGCGGCCTGCGCGAGGGATACCGCGTGCACGTGGCCGTCGACGCCTCCGCCAGCCCCTCGCTCGAGGCACACAACGCGGCGGTGCAGCGCATGGTCCAAGCCGGTGCGGTACCGGTCACCTGGTTCTCCCTGGCCGCCGAGTTCCAGCTCGATCCCAAGTTCCACGACGCCCCGCACCGCATGCGGCTGATGCAGGAGAACGTGCCGTCCATGGGCATGAGTGCCCTGACCTTCTTCCACGCCCTCGAACTGGGCAAGCGCGCCGCCACGGCCGTCTGAACCCCTGGGGGGGCGCGCTTGCCCAGTTCGAGGGCGTGGAAGAAGGTCAGGGCA
>NZ_JAAKZY010000213.1 GCF_011045015.1 Streptomyces scabichelini
CATCGGGGCTGGCATCAGCAGGGGTGCGGGGCGTCCCTGTGGAGCGTACGTCGATGTCGACCCGCCCCAACTCACCCAGCGGCGAAGGGAGTTGATCGTCCGGCCCGGCAAGCACCAGCGTCGGCGCGCTGTCCGACACGATGTGCCCCAGCTCGCTCCCGCCCGACTTCGGGTTGAGCGGTACGGCGGGGACGCCGGCCAGCAGCGCGGCGACCACGGCGACGGCGGTCTCCAGGGTGGGGGTGGCCCAGACGGCGATCCGGCCCGCTCCCGCGACGCGCTCGGCCAGGGGCGCGGCCGTGGCGGCCAGCTCGCCGTACGTCAGGGAACGGTCGCCGAAGCGCAGGGCGGGCCGGTGCGCACCGGGTCCGTCCGGTTCCGCCAGGGCCTCGGTCAGGGCCGGGAAGAGAGGGGACACGCGTCGTACTCCTTGGTCGTTCGTCGTACGGGGCTCATGCGTCGGTACGTGGCTCATGCGTCGGTATGTGGCTCATGGCGGTACGTCACTCATGGCGTCGTCGGCATTCCCAGGTTCTCCCAGGTCCTCCCCGGGAATCCCCAGGTCATCCCCGGGTCATCCCCAGTTGGGCACCACCAGCGCCAGCCACACCACCGCGGGTACCACCGCCACCACGATCCCTCCGTACACCATCAGCTGCCTGAAGAAGCGCTCGCGGTCGACGTCCGGCGCCGCGGCCAGCACCAGCGCGCCGTTCGTCGAGAAGGGGCTCACGTCGACGACCGTCGCCGACACGGCCAGCGCGCACACCATGCCGATGGCCCCGATCTCGCCCTGCGCGAGGAAGGGCACGGCGAGGGGGATCAGGGCGCCCATGATCCCGACGGACGAGGCGAACGCCGAGACGATCGCGCCGATGTAGCAGAGCAGGACCGCGGCCAGCAGCGGGACGCCGATGTCGCTGACGCCCTCGCCGGCCCAGGTGATCGTGCCCATCTCGTCCAGGACACCGACGTACGTGAGGACACCGCAGATCAGCAGGACCGTCGACCAGGCGATCTGGCCGACCGCGTTGCGGCTGTCCTCCGGCCAGGCGGTGCTCAGCACGACGGCGAGGGTGATCGCGGTCAGACCGGCGTCCAGGTCGAAGGCGAGGACGGCGACGACGAGGGCGACGAGTGAGGTGAGCGTGGCGATCCGGGCCGGAGTGAGGCGGGTGGTGTCGGGCGTGGTGGGCGCGTCGGGGCGGGTCGCCACGGCGGTGTTGGTGCCGGAGCCAGAGCCGGAGCCCGTTCCCGTGCCGGCGGCGGTACCAGCGGGCCGCGGGCCGGAACCACCCTCCGGAAGGTCGTCCTTGTCAGAGGCGTCCTTGGAGGGGCCCTTGGAGGGCTCGTCCAGCGGCACCGCCCCCTGCGCCCACAGCTTCAGCCCGCCGAAGAGCACGAAGACCACACCCGCGATGACCAGGTTGGCGATCAGGGAGGCCAGGAAGAGGGCGATCTCGTTGCCCGGCAGGTTCTCGCGCTCCACGATCCCGTTGACGATCGACCCGTAGATGCTGATCGGCGAGAAGCCGCCGCCCTGCGCCCCGTGCACCACCATCGCGCCCATCAGCAGCGGACTGATCCCGTACCGCGCCGCGAAACTCAGCGCGATCGGCGCCACGATGGCGACCGCGGCCGGGCTGACCGCCCCGATCGCGGTCAGCGCCCCCGTCAGCACGAACATCACCCACGGGATGAGCGCGACCCGGCCGCGTACGAGCCGGATCGAGGCGTGTACGAGCCAGTCGGTGGTGCCGTTGGCGCGGGCGATGGCGAACAGATACGTGACCCCGACGAGCACGACGAAGAGGTCACCGGGGAAGCCCGCGAAGATCTCGTCGGCGTTGAGGTCCGCGACGAGTTCGCCGACCCCGAACGCGGCGGCGAAGGCGAGCGCGCCCATGTTGATGGAACGGGTGGTGGCGATCACGAACACCACGACGAGTACGAGGATCGATATCAGTTCGGCGGACATACGGGCTCCCGTCTTTGGGCCCCGGAGCGGCATGGAGGGCTATTGGATTGGCCAAGTGGCTGAACCACTTCGGTCGCTGGACAGCGTGGGTCCGACGCGGACGGACGTCAAGGGGTCGCGCAGGAATTGGCTCAGCCAGTCGTCCACTGGACCACGGTGTTACGCTCCCGACGAAGGGGGACCCCATGACCGAAGCCCTGCGCCCCATGACGAAACAGCGCCTCTACGAGCAGGTCCTTGAGCGGTTGCGCCAGTACGTCGCCGAGGGCGGCCTGCGCGCCGGCGACCGCCTGCCGCCCGAGCGCGACCTGGCGGCCCGCCTCGGCGTCAGCCGCGCCTCCGTGAAGCAGGCCATCGTGGTCCTGGAGGTCCAGGGACTGGTCGAGGCCCGCCACGGCGGCGGCACCTACCTGGTCCGCGACAGCCTCGACGTCGAACCCGTCGAGCGGCTCGTCGAACGCCGCCGGCGCCTCCCCGACGTACTCGAAGCCCGCGAGGCCCTGGAGACCAAGCTCGCCGAACTGGCCGCCGAGCGCCGCACGGACGACGATCTGGCCGCCATCCGCGCGGCCCTCGACCACATGGCGGGCGAGATCGAGGAGGGCGCCCACGGTGTGGAGGGCGACCGGCTCTTCCACGCCGCGGTCACGGCGGCGGCCCACAGCAGCATCCTCGCCGAGTTCATGCGCTCCATCGCCGACCAGATCACCGAGAGCCGCAACGAGTCCCTCCGCCAGCCGGGCCGGCCCACCCGCTCCCTGGCCCAGCACCACGCGATCCTCGACGCGATCGCCGCCCAGCACCCGAAGCAGGCGGCCGCGGCGATGCGCCGCCATGTCCGTACGGTGGCGAAGGTGCGGCTGCTGGACTGGGACCCGGAGGACGACGACGCGCCTACGCCCTGACAGGGCTCGCTACGATCCCCTGCCATGACCGCCGCACCCGCCACCACCCCTTCCCCTTCTCCCTCGAAAGGACGGGAGCCCACCATCCTCGCCACCTCCGGCGGCCACCGGGCCGGCGGCGGCCGGACCATGGTCATGTTCGACGCCCTGGTGCACCACGCGGTCGAACTGTCGGGCGCCCACGGCCGCCGCCCCCGCGTCATGTACGTGGGCACGGCCATAGGCGACGCCGAGCACTTCACCGCCCGCATGTCCGAGGCCGCACGCGTGGCGGGCTTCGACCTCACGCCCCTCCAGCTCTTCCCGATGCCCAACCACGAGGACGTGGAGGGCACCGTCCTCGACCAGGACGTCGTCTGGGTCATGGGCGGCTCGGTGGCGAACCTCCTCGCGGTGTGGCGGGCACACGGACTCGACCACATCCTGCGCCGCGCCTGGCAGTCGGGCGTCGTCCTCAGCGGCGTCAGCGCGGGCTCGATCTGCTGGTTCCAGGGCGGCACCACGGACTCCTTCGGCCCCGAACTCCGCCCGCTCACCGACGCGTTGGGCTTCCTCCCGTACGGCAACGGCGTCCACTACGACACCGACCCCGGCCGCCGCCCCCTGGTGCACCGGCTCGTCGCGAACGGCACCCTCCCCGTCACACACTGCACCGACGACGGAGTGGGCCTTGTCTACCGCGGAACCGAACTGACGGAAGCCGTAACCGAGTTGCCCGGCAAGGGAGCGTACGTCGTGACACGCGACGGCGACTCGGCCGCCGAGGAACGCATCGAGCCGCGCCGCTTGCCCACGGTCGACTGACTCTGCTCCACACGGCTGTTGAGCTGGCCGATGAACCCTTCTCTCGGCTGCCTCGGCCAACTCGTACCCTTGGCGCCATGACCACCCTTCAGAAGATCCACGACGTGCCCGTCCTGATGTGCGCCCCAGAGGGCGAACCCATTCGCAGCGAACGCGACGCGCTGGATTTCATCGGCGATGCCGGGTATCAGGGCGCCCAATGGGTTGTCATCCCCGTCGAGCGGTTCGATGAGGCGTTCTTCCAGTTGAGCACTCGTGTCGCCGGAGGGATCGTCCAGAAGTTCGTCCAGTACGGCATGGGGATCGTCGTCCTCGGTGACATCTCCCGTCACACGGAGGCCAGTTCGGCGCTGCGGGACTTCGTTCGTGAGTGCAACCGCGGGCGGCAGACGTGGTTTCTGGCGGATGTGGAGGAGCTGCGGGAGCGGCTGAAGGGCTAGAACCTGTCTGATAATTGATGAACGTCGAAGAGAAGCGGCCGCACCGTTGAGGGTGCGGCCGCTTCTGTTCTCCCTCGCCACAGCGGGTATGCAGCATCGGAGAGGCCGCTCCGGGACGTCGTCCCGGCTTCGGTGCTGACGGGACCGCCTGCGGCCATCGAGCTGCGTCAGCTGACCGTACTGTACATGGTGAGCTCGAATTTGTAGTTGTCATTGCGGAGGCTGCCGAGAAAGTTCAGGCATTTCGACGTGGAGTAGCTGCTGTTGTCTGCCCAATACCAGTCGCCGTACCCGGCGAGGATGCCTTCGAGGCGTCGCACGTCTGCCTGCGGGCGCAGCTGGACTCGATCACCGTCGGCTGAACCGGTCGCCGTCACCTGACCGGTCGCCGTTCGGCCGACCGCCTCCCTGTCGGCCGACCACCTCCCTGTCGAACCGACCGCCTCCCCGTCCGCCGGCCGCTCCCCCGTCGCGTCACGGGAACCGCCCCGCTCCGGAACCCGACTCCCCCTCGCACCGCCTTGTATCGAACGTTTGACACAAGATCCCCGGCCACGGCATCTTGTACTCACCGCTTGATACAAGATGATCCGGGGGGATCTCCGCATGCTCGACACCGCCCCGCCCCAGTACCGGTTGCTCGACCACGCCGACCACTACGCCCGCTGGTCCGGTCTGGCCATCGGCCTCGTGGTCGCGCAGGCGCTGTCCACACTGGGGGACGTCGAGTTCGAGCAGCGCGTCGTGTTCTGCCTCACGGCCTTCGGCCTGTGCGCGGTGGCGGGTGTCCTGCTCGCCGACGCCCTGACCTTGCGCCCCCAGGAGGCGGTACGCACCGCGAGTCTCGCACCACGCCTGGTCAGAGACCATGTGCCGCCGCACATGGGTCCCCTGATCGCCCTCCAGGGGCTCTCCCTCGTCGTCCTGCTGGTGATCACGGCCGCCACGGCCTCCGTCGACCCCGACCGCGTCTTCAGCACGGGAAAGGTCCTCACCCTCACCTGCAACGGGATGCGGGCGACCACCGGCCCCTGGCCCGGCCTGTACTACACCCTCCCGATGTTCGGCGCGCTCGCCATAGCCACCCCCACCTGCGTCTGGGCCCTGCGCCGCATCGCCCACGGTCCGGGTGAGGAGCAGCAGCGCCGCGACCGCGCGTGGGCGGTCACCGGCGCCTGGGGCCTGTTGGTGTCCAGCCAGCAGCTGTACGCCGTGCTGATGGTCTCCCTCGCGCTGACGGAGACGGGCTGCGCCGGCGCGCTGGGCGTGCTCACCTTCTGGGTGTTCTACCCGCTGGCCCTGCTGAACCTGTTCACCGCCGTCTGGTCCCTGGTCACCGTGGTGGCACCGCGGGCCGTCGCCGACGAGGCGGCGGCAGAGGGGTCCTACGACGATGAGTGAGGCCGCCGTCCGCGTCGACACCACCAGCCAGGTCCCGCCGTACGAGCAGATCCGCGCGCAGCTCGCCGCGCTGATCGTCACCGGGCGGCTGGCCGAGGGCGACCGGCTGCCGACCGTGCGCCAGCTGGCCACGGACCTCGGGCTGGCACCGGGCACCGTCGCCCGCGCCTACCGTGAGCTGGAGGCCGGCGAGCTGATCCGCACCCGTCGGGGCGCGGGCACCCGGGTGGCGGCGCCGCCCACCGGCCCGACCCGCCCGCACACTGTCCAACTCGCCACTCTCGCCCGTGACTTCACTTCGTCCGCCCGCGCCCTGGGCGCCGACACCGAGGCCATTCTGACCGCCGTCCGCGACGCCCTGGGCCCGGACCGTGCCTAGGTTCTGCGCCGCACACGGTTGGCCTTCTGATCCGCCCGCTCCGGGATCACCGCCCGGATGCCCCTGCGCCGCAGGGAATGGCGGATCGCCCGGGACGAGTACGCCTAATGGGACCCGAAGGTCGGTACTGAGCCCTGTTCTTGGGCGATGACCGCGCCCGGGCCTGCGGCGAGGCCGTCCGGCGCCGGCCCGGGGCACCCTCAAGGCGTCCATGACCTCGTCGAAGACGGTGGAATCGTTGACGTTGCCGGGCGTGACGACGACGGCCAGGGGCAGGCCACGGCCGTCGCAGGCGAGATGGACCTTGGTGGTCAGCCCGCCGCGGGACCGGCCGAGCGCCTGGCCAGCCGTCGTGCATGCCGGATCTTCCAGTTCGTCCCCCGCCGCAGCCCCTTTTTGCGGGCTCCGGCGGCGTGCTGGTGGGCACGGTTGATCGTGGAGTCGACCGACACCGTCCACTCCACGGTTCCGATGGAGTCGTCCCGGACCTGGACCTGCTCGAGCAGGCGGGCCCAGGTGCCGTCCGCCTCCCAGCGGGCGAACCGCTCATAGGCCGTCTGCCACGGACCATAGCGTTCCGGCAGGTCACGCCACGGCGCACCGGTCCGCAACCGCCAGTGCCCGGTGTGTCCTGCGCGTACGGGCTTCCGTGCGCGCAGGACACGTGCGGGCAGACACGTCAGGTCCGTACCGTCAGCGCACCGGTTGCGGTGCCCCAACCGGCTCCGGCTCCGACGCCGACTTCGGCTCCCGCTCCGGTGACGGAGTCGCCACCGGGTAGAACTCCCGTGGCCTCCCCGCCCCGTCCTTCGCCCGGACCAGCAGACTGCCGGGATACTCGACCAGCCAATAGCTCAGTACCGCCGTCGGCAGCGCCACCGCCAGGACGATCAGGATGCCCAGCGGAAAGCCCGACGGGCCCGGTGGCAGCCATCCCGACTTGTCGAGCTGGAGCATGACCGGCTCGTGCCAGATGTAGAGGCTGTAGCTGATGAGGCCCACGCTCGTGGCCCAGCGGGCCCTCAACACCGCGTGGCCACGCACCCGTTGACGTACATGCAGCGTGGCGAAGAGCAGCACGAACCACAGCAGGGCCGCGAGTGGATGGTAGTAGGTGTGCGCGAAGTTCTCCGGGGCGGAGAGGTACGAGAGCGCGTACAGGCCCGCCAGTGACACCACCGAGAGCAGTGCGGACCAGCGGCCCGTGATCCGGCCCCGTTCCCCCAGCGCGACCAGCAGCACCGCAAGGCCCATCCCCGCCGCGAAGCCGCCGAAGCGGGCCTGAGGGCCGAAGTACACCGGCCAGTTGGTGTGCGGGATGCCGAGGACGTGGTGGGCGAAGGCGATCCAGGCGACGGGAGCCGCGAACAGGGCCACGCAGCCCGAGGCGCAAAGCGCGACCCTCGCGCGGCGGGTGCTCAGGCGGCGGCAGGCACGTATCGCCAAGGGCCCCAGCGCGACCAGGGACAGGTAGAACGCGATCTCAAGGGACAGGGACCAGCTCGGGCCCAGTGTGTAGAAGATCCGCTCACGGTCGAAGACGTGCGTGAACGTGAGGTGTTCGACCAGGTCGCGCCAGTCGCCGGGGAGCGTGGGATTGCGGCTCGCCCAGACGACCAGGACCGCGAGGAAGTACAGCGGCAGGATGCGTACCGCCCGGCGGAAGAGGAACACCCGGCCCGGCCGTACCGAACCCTCGTCGATGGCCGCGCGGGCGTAGGACAGGGTCAGCAGGTACGCGGACATCACGAAGAACAGGTCGATGACCTCCAGGGAGATCAGCGCGCCGAGCCATGGGTTGTCTACCGGCGGGTGGGAGCCTTCGGCGTCGTACGTGTAGTACTGCTGCCAGACGTGGAAGACGACGGTGCTGAGCGCGGCGAGGCCGCGGAAGCCCTGGAGTTCGAGGGTGGAACGCTTCACGCCTCGGACACCTCCGCCCGCTCCGCTCGCGGCGTGACCCGCCAATGCCGGTGCCCCATCGCCTCCTTGAGGTGCGACTGCCGCGCCACGACGTTCTTGAAGTGCGTGTAGAAGACGGTCGAGACCAGGAGGTAACGCCAGAACCAGGCCTTCCTGCGCCGAAGTTCGGGCACCGCGAGCCGCCACGCGAACGCCGCCTGCACGACCCCGGCGGACAGGGTCACCGCCACCGCGAGGAGGCACACGGGTACGGCCCAGTCGAGCCCGTCCACGCCACCCGCCCGCAGGGCCGCGTGCAGCAGCACGGGCAGGATCTGCAGCGACAGCCACGGCTGGACCTCGCGCCAGCCGAGCAGCACGAACAGCCCGGCCTTCTGGCGGCGGCTGAAGACGGGCGAGCGCAGTCCGCGCCACAGGTGCCGCAGGGAGACCTGGAGCCAGCCCTGCGCCCAGCGCGAGCGCTGGTTCCACAGCGGCTTCAGCATCGTGGGCGCCAGTTCGCGGGAGACGAGGGTGCGGTCCATGGCGATCCGGGCGCCCTCGTGCAGCGCGCGCATCGTGGAGTCGATGTCCTCGGTGAGCATCGAGCCGTGCATCCGGGTGCGGGCGAGCAGATCCGTACGCCAGAAGCCGTTGGAACCGCCGAACACCCCGAAGCCGTACATCCGGGTCCGGCCGGGATGGCTGACGGCGTAGATCGCCTCGAACTCGACGCCGACCAGCTTGGCGACCCAGGAGCTCTCGCCGTTGCGGATCACGCAGTGGCCCTGCACGACGTCGTAGCCGTTGGACAGCCAGTCCCAGGCGTGCCGGAAGGCGTCAGGAGCGGGGTGGTGATCGGCGTCGAAGATGCCGACGAACTCGCCCGCTACGCGCGTAGCGGCAGCGTTGAGGTTCTGCGCTTTCGACGTGCTGCCCGGCACGGGGAGCAGGACGAGCCGCGGGTCGCGGCGGGCGATCTCGCGCAGGGTGTCCTCGACGGGCAGCGGGTGCGGGGTGTTGTAGGCGAGGACGATCTCGAGCTCGTTCGGGTAGTCGAGGCGCAGGAACGACTCGACGGTGTCGACGATCGTCGCGGCCTCGTTCGGCAGGTACGCGGCGATGACGGCACTGGCGGGCGGATACGGCTGCGCGGCCCGTGCCGGGCGGGGCTCGGCGTCGAGCGAGTAGAGGCACTCCAGCACGATGAGCAGCGCGGATACGACGAGTCCGGTGACCACCACCCAGTACGCGGCGGACGCGAGGTCCCAGCCGAGGGCGTACGCCTGCTCGTAGACCAGGAACGGCACGCCGATGCCGAGCAGCAGGCTGAGCACCGGGGACAGCAGCGGGGCGATCGAAGCGCGGGCGCGGCGGTGGGAGGACATGGCCCTGGCGCGCATCCACGGTTCGTACCGGACGGGTCGCAGATCCCGGTGTCGTACGGCCTCCGCGGCGGCGTCCCGCGCTTCTTGGACCGGGTGGCTGTGGCCGGTGTGGTCGGTGAGCGGGGTCCAGCCGACGGCCGGGGTGAGCCGTACGTTCTCGTCGGCGACGACGAACCGGGTGCCGGCGACGGTGGTGGCGAACTCCTGGAGCGCGCCGCGGGCCGCCTCCTCGTCGACGCCGGGCATCAGCATCAGCAGATGCCCGTCGTCGTCCCAGCCGAGCCGGTCGCAGCCGCTGCCGAGGCGTTCGGCGACCTGGGCGAGCCGTTCGGCGACCTCGCGCCGCACGCGCGAGCCGAGGCGGGCCTCCAGGGCGGCGGTCTCGGCGACGCCGACCACGGCGAGGACGCCTCCGCTGCGGGCCGCCGCCGGTCGCCTCAGTTCCCGGTCGAGCTCGTCCATGAAGTGCGGGCCGGAGTACAGGCCGGTGCGCGGATCGAGGAGCAACTGATCGACGGGGACGGGGACTCGGTGCAGCTTGGCCGCGATGCGCGCGTCCAGCTCGTCCGGGTCGGGCGCCTGAGGCAGACAGTCGTCGGCGCCGTGCCGCAGCAGCTCGGCCACCGCCTTCGGGCAGCCGTCCGCGGTGACCATGAGGAGAGGCAGTGCCTGTCCCGCGGGATCGGCACGCACCTCCCGTACGACATCAAGTCCCTCGTCGAGCGCGACGATCGCGTCGGGCCGGTACTGCCGCGCCTGCCGGATGACGTCTCCCGGGGCCGCGTGACTGACCTCGTAACCGGCCGATATGAGCGTACGGCCCAGCTGTTCGCGTTTCGTTCCCGGTGTGCCGACGGCCAGGACGTGCCCGGGGCTCGGCTCGGTATCTCGGCGCACGCGCGCGTGAGCGTCCTGGGGCACGAGGGAGTGCCCAAGCTGATTCAGCATCTATGTGGTCCGATCCTGTCGGATTGTGGGGGTGGACCTTGATTTGTGTGAGTGCTCAACTGCCTTGTGGGTGTGGGCAATTGGCGACAACAGCCTCAGCGATCACTGTGTCGGTGAGCCTTCGGCGGCGTAACACTCTCTTTGCGTTCTCATGCCTACCTGGCGAAGATCGCTGCCGTCAGGTTGGCGGCAAGTCGGACCTCTGCATCAGGGACGACTACACGGGTGTTCGGCCAGGCCGGATGTCAGTGCCCAGTGCTTGTATCCGGTGCCATGACACCTTCGGTATTTTCCGCTCCGCCCGATCGCATTCAGCGGCCGGACGTCACCGTCATGCAGCAGGCCACCGTCGATGAGCTGACCCGCATTCAGCAGCTCTGGCCGTCGTTCGAGGAGCTGGTCGGGCTGCGCGGGCGCAAGATGTACGCGCAGGTCGACGAACGCCGGAACACCTACACCGTCTGCACGCCGGTCAAGGAGGACGACCGGCCCGACGGCCTGGGTCTGGAGCTCGGCACCTTGGCGGGAGGGTCCTACCTGCGCGGTCGGCTGGTCGGCGATCCGGCTCAGACCTACGGGCAAATAGCCGCAGGGATGGCCGAGTTGAAGGGGATGCTGCGAGCCGATGACGACCGGCCCCTGGTCGAGTTCTACCGTCGGCACGACCAGATCGAGCTGTGGGTGCCGATCCGGTCGTGACAACAGCTCGGCCCCGCGCTCAGCTCGATTCGGTCGTCACCACGTCTGCCACGACACAACTCACGTTGTCCGGGCCGCCGGAGTTGTTCGCCGCGATGATCAGGGCGCGAACCGCCTGCTCCGGGGAGGGAATCGTGGTCAGGGTCTCCTGGATCTCCGAGGTCGGCACGACAATCGAGAGGCCGTCGGAGCAGAGGAGATAACGGTCGCCCGGCAGTGCGTCGTGCAGCCGCACGTCCGGAGCGGGAGCGGGCCCGCCGCCCGTCAACGCCTTCAGGAGAAGCGCGCGTTGGGGATGGGCCATCGCCTCCTCCAGGGTGAGGCGGCCCTCGTCGATCATCGACTGGACCATGGTGTGGTCGTGGGTGATCTGGAAGAGGTCGCCGTCGCGCAGGAGGTAGGCGCGGCTGTCGCCGATGTGGACCAGGGCCAGTTGTGAGCCGGTCCAGAGCATCGCGGTGAGGGTGGTGCCGTCCTCCTCCGGGCTCTGGGCGACGTCCTGGACCGCCTGCGTGGCGCCCTGGACGGCGTCCTCCAGGAGGTTGAGGACACTGCCCGCCGGAAGCGGCTCGGTGTCCAGGAACTTGAGGGCCTCCACCGCGGCCGTACTGGCCGGGGCGCCCGCCGGGCCGAAGCCGTCCGCGACAGCAAGCACACGGGTGCCCGCGTACGCGGTGTCCTGGTTCGCGGGGCGTACGAGGCCGGCGTCGGAGAGGGCGGAGTAACGGAGTTCCAGCATGGTGGTGTCCTTCCTCGGAACCTGTGAAAGGTGGTCGACGAGGAAGGCCGCCAGGTCACGGCGGGTCGCCGTCTCGGCCTCGACCCGCGCCCAGTACGCGCGGATCTCCGCCGCGGCGGACGCCGGTTCGAGGGCGCAGACCTGCCGTATCCGGGCCAGCGGCATCCCGAGCCGCCGCAGCCACGCCACCAGACGCGCCTGCTCCAACTGCTCGGGTGCGTAATAGCGGTACCCCGTCTCGGAGTCCACCCGCGCCGGCCGCAGCAACTCCAGCTCGTCGTACAGCCGAAGTGCCTTCGGCGACAGTCGGCACGCCTTGGCGAATGCCCCGATCGTCAGCATCTCCATGCGAACCCCGAATCTCATACGCCCATTTCGCGAGCCGGTCGTTCCTCGTCTCGCCACTGATGCTGTGGCCTCCCCAAAGGGGAAGGTCAATTGCAGGTGCTTCGGTTCCGGTCCGACTTGTTAGCCTGCGGGCCGAGCCGCTGGAATTCGACGTACGGACGAGGAGTCCTCTGTGACAAGCAGCACCCGCCTCGCGCTCGTCACCTGCCGAGAGGTGCAGGAGACCGGATACGACCGCGACCTGCCGGTGCTCGCGGGCGCGGTGGAGGAGGCCGGGGCGGCCGCGGCTGTCGTCGTGTGCTGGGACGACCCGGACGTCGAGTGGGGCGACTTCGATCTCGTGGTCATCCGTTCCGCCTGGGACTACAGCTGGCGGGCCGCCGAGTTCCTGGCGTGGGCCGAGCGGTGCGCGGCGGCGACGACGCTGGCGAACCCGGTGGACGTCGTGCGCTGGAATGCCGACAAGCGGTACCTGGGGGATCTCGGGGCGGCCGGCGTCCCCGTCGTCGACACGCGCTATCTCGCACCGGGTGACCCGGTCGACCTGCCCGACGAGCAGGAGTACGTCATCAAGCCCACCTCGGGGGCAGGGGCCCGGTACGCCGCCCGTTACGCGCCGGGGGAGCGGGAAACCGCCGTACGGCATCTCGCGCGGATGCACGACGAGGGGCTGACCGCGATCGTGCAGCCGTACGTACGGAGCATCGACACGGCGGGCGAACGCGCCCTTCTGTTCATCGGCGGGCGGTTCCTCCATGCGATACGCAAGAGCGCCGTCCTCGAACCCGGGACCGCGTACGACGAGGACAAGGTCTCGCACCCGAACCTCCGGCCCTGGGAGCCGACCCCTGCCGAACTCGCCGTCGCCGAACGGGCGTTGGCCGCCGTGCCGGGTACTCCTGAACTGCTCTACGCCCGTGTGGACCTGGTCGACGGCGACGACGGGGCACCCCGCGTCATGGAGCTGGAACTCGTCGAGCCGAACCTCTTTCTCTCGCTGCACACGCACTCGGTGCCGGTAGTCGCGGAGGCGATCGTCAAGGCCGCCCGCTGACGGCGACGGCCTCGCCGCCGCTCACGGCCACCCGCTGCAACAGCCCCCACGTGAACTCCGCCACGCAGTCCCGTCGTACGCCCGAAGAGTCCGGTGCCGTGAACTTCAGCCCCCATCGCGTCGGAGCCGTGCCCTCCAGCGGGCGGGCGGGAGCGAAGGCGCGGGCCACCTCGTCGACCGTGCAGGACCAGGGACGGAGATCGTCCACCGTCCGCAGCTCAGGTGCCGGCGCACCCGGCGCCCGTACCAGCCACTCGTTCCAGACCACTCCGTTCGGGGCGAGGAGCACCTCGAAGCGGAGGTCCGGCCACAGGGCGACGGGCCAGAGCCGGGCCTCGCACTCCAGGTCGCCGATCTTCCGGGTCGTCACCGACTGCGGCTGGCCGAGGACGGAGTGGTAGCGGGAAGCGGCCGAGCGGGAGCGGGGGCCGCGGATCATCGCCTGCCAGCGGCGGTTGGCCTCGCGCATGCCGGCGATCGAGACGCCCAGTTCATGACGGGCTTCCTCGACCAGGTCCGGATTGTGGTCGGCCATGCGGCGCAGCAGGACGAGCTGGAAGTCGAGCGGGGTGAAGGGGCTGGTGGGGCGATTGGCGGCGGGCATGGGGCCCATCGTCGCGCACGATGCGCTCGTCGTCGCGTACGGGGCGCTCGCCCGGGCGGCGACCGTCCGGGAGAAAAAGGACAGAGTTCACGTATCGGATGTACCGGTGGCCGCGGAAGGGCAGTACCCGCCGGAGCAGACCCTGGGAGACGACGTGCGAGGCGTGCGCCTGGTGGGCCTCCAGGTCGAAGGAGGACAGCGGGAGCCAGGTGTCGCCGGGCAGGACCCAGCCCTCGTAACCGTGCTGGGCCAGGTGGGAGACGACCGGGGCGATCGGCTGGATGCGGGCCTCCAGCTCGATGAACAGGGCCGGGCGGTCGCGGGTCAGGAGGGCGGTGGCGCCGCGCAGGACCGCGAGTTCGCTGCCGTCCACGTCGATCTTGATGAAGCCGACATCGTGGAGGTTCAGGCTGTCGAGAGTGACACAGGGGACGTCCAGGGCGCGGGCGTGGATGTCCCGGCGGACGAGTGAGGAGACGCCGCGGTCGCCCTGGTCACCCGGCGGCAGCCAGAGGCGTGCGGTGCCCGGCTGGTCGCTGGCGGCGGCCCGGACCACCCGGACGTTGCCGGGGGTGGCGTCGGTGAGCAGACGGGCCAGGTGCGGGACCGGTTCGACGGTCACCACGCGATGGGCCCGGTCCGACAGGCGCCGCGTCCAGGGGCCGTACCAGCCGCCGACGTCCACGGCCGTGCCGCAGTCCGGCGGGCACAGCTCGGGGAGCCGGGCCAGCTCGGGCTCGAAGCGCGGGTAGACGAGCCGGGCGGCCGCGGCGACGAGGCGGCGCGGGATGAAGGGGGCTAGGCGGGCGGCCAGGGTCATGGAGTCATCCCGGGGGTCTGGGGGTCGCCCCCAGAAATACGCAGCAAGAGCTCCTCGTGTTCGTCCTCCGTCACCTGCTCGCCGGAGGACGGGAGGAGCTGGGGGATGCCGTCGACGATCGGGTAACGGCGTTGCAGACGCGGGTTGTAGAGGGCGTCCTCCGGTTCCTGCACGAGAAGGTGCAGCGGTCCTTTGTCCAGTGGGCACGCCAGGATCTTCAGGAGCGGGTCGTCAGGGTTCATGGGGTCAACTCCCGTGTGGGGGCGGTTGGTTGTGGCTTGGGCGGCGGGTCGTGCTTCGGCATCGCGAGGAGTACGGAGACCGCCAGCGCCGTACCGCCGAGGCGCAGCGCGAGCCGTACCGGGTCCCCGGGAAGCGCCTCGCCGAACGCGAGCGTGCCGAGCACCGCCGTGAACAGACAGGTCACCGTCGTACAGACCGGCACGATCAGCGAGGCACGGCAGCGCTGCAGCGCCGCCTGCGACATGATCAGGCCGAACGCGCCGGTGCAGAGCAGGATGTAGGGGTACGGGGAGATCAGCAGGTCGAGTACCGCTCCGCCGAGTCCGTCTGTCGTGAGGTAGCTCGACACGCCCTTGATGGCCAGCGAGCTCACGCCGTACAACAGGCCCACCGCCACGCCGTACTCGACGCCCGTCGTCGGCATGCGGTGCCGGTGGCGGGCGCGGCGCTCGGCGGACCCGTACAGCCAGATGCCCAGCACGATGGACGGCACACAGACCACGAGGATCAGCGGGACGGGGGCGCTGCGGCTGACCGTGTCGGACTGTTCGTTGAGCGACAGGACCACCATCAGCAGTGCGGCGAGGATCGCACCGAGCGCATACCGCTCGCGGCCGGAGGTCTCCTCGCCGAGCAGTACCGAGGACAGCAGGACGAGGAGCACGAGGCCGGAGACGAAGATGCCCTGGGCGGCGGCGATCGGCAGGGTGCGGTAGACGACGAGCTGTGCGCCGAAGCCGCTCGCCAGGGCGAGGGAGCCGCCGATCCACAGCGGGCTGCCGAGGACGAGGCGCAGCAGCCGGGCCGGCTCGCGGACGCTCACGGCGGGCATGGTCGCCAGTGCCCGTTTCTCCAGGACGAATCCGGTGCTGTACAGAACGTTCGCCAGCAGCGCCGCGGCTACCCCCCACCACATGGTCTACGTCCTCCGTGCGTGCAGAAGCAGGATCGAGGCCATGGATGGTGTGCGGCACGCCAGCCGGTCCAGCGGGCGCAGCGGGCGCGGTACGCCGTGGAAGGGTGCGCCCCGCAGTCGTACGACCTCGAAGCCCGACGCGGCCACGAACTCCCGTAGCGCGCGGGCGGTGTAGAGCCGCAGGTGGCCCACGACCTCCTGGCCCGGGCGGCCGTGGATGGCGCGCAGGCTCACCTCGGAGAAGACGGGCTGGACGCCGGCGAGGAGCAGCGCCCGGTTGTACCAGGCGGCCAGGTTCGGGGTGGAGAGCATGAGATGGCCTCCGGGGCGCAGGATCCGGTGGATCTCGTCGAGTGCCGCGTCGGGGTCGACGAGGTGCTCGACGACCTCGCTGAACAGGACGGCGTCGGCGGAGGCGGATCTGAACGGCAGTCCGCCGTCGGTGAGTTCGCCGCGTACCGCATACGGGAGGTGGGCGTGCGCGCGTCTGAGGGCGTCCTGGGACCAGTCGACGCCGATGAGGCGGTGGCCCGCCAGGAGGGGGGCGGCCGTCGCGGCCGCGGTGCCGTCGCCGCAGCCGATGTCGATGACGGTCCGCGCGCCCGAGGTGGCCGGGCCGAGGGCGTCGGCGAGCATCCGGGCCTGGCGGAGGCTGCGGGGGGTGCCGGAGGCGACGGTGACGCCCGGGTCCTCGTAGAAGTCCCGTAGTCCGTGCGGCGGCCGGCGGGGCGGGGCCATGGTCATGAGGTGGCCTCCCTCCTCTGGTCCGTCGCGTGTTCGCCTGCGGGCTCCCTTGCCTGTTTTCCCGCGTGTTCCGTCGCGTGCAGGTAGTGCTCGAACAGGTCGCGGAGATGGCAGCCGTCGCCGTGGCTGAGGAGGGTGCGGGACCAGCGCAGCGCCAGGTGCAGGCGGCCCGCGGTGGCGGCCGTCGTGACGGTCAGGCCGCGGGGCATGCGCGCCGGGGCCGAGAACCACACCGCGTGCGCGCGGCCCGCGCCTTCGCCGAAGTCGAGCGGGTACGGGACGCGGCCGATGTTGCTCAGCAGGGTCGTCGACGTCCAGGGCGCGGCGGCTCGGCGCAGTCCCCTGGTGAGGGCGGCCCGCCAGGCCACGGGGGCCCAGGGGGCGGTCAACAGGGCGGCTCCGTGGCCGAGTTGGGGCCTGGGCTGGGCCTTGAGGGTACGGGTACGGTCCGCCGTGCGGCGCAACAGGCCGGCCAGGTCGGAGGCGTCCAGCTCCTCGGGCGTGAAGGGCACTTCGACGAGCCGTGTGCCGTTGCCGATGGGCATGTCCGTGCCGCGCGGCCGGTCGTCCACCGGCATCGTGATGCGCAGGGGGCGGGGATGGGCGCCGTGCTCCCTGTTCCAGTGGGCGATCATCAGCGCGGTGGCCACCATGAGCTGGTCGTTCACGGTGTAGGGGGAGCCCTTGGGCCGGTGCGGCACGTTCAGCTCGGACACGAGCATGCCGTTGCCGGGGGAGGGCTCGGG
>NZ_JAAKZY010000214.1 GCF_011045015.1 Streptomyces scabichelini
CGGCTGGTGCGGGGTGGTTGGGCGGGGCGTAACGCTTCCGCTCGCCCGTGGCCGACAGCCGTCTTTCCTGTGGCCACCTCCGGTGCCTAACCTGTCGATGCCCCGGCCCGACACCGCACCGTCCTGTCTTGTCCTGTCCGGCACGGTCCTGTCCGGCACCGCCTTGTTCTGCACCGTCCTGTCCGGCACCGTCCCGCACCGCTTTGCTCGGCACCGCCTTGTTCCACAGCTCGACGCTTCGTCCGGCCCACCGTCGCGCCGACGAAGCCGTCACTTCGCTCCCCCGCCCGGCCCACGGCGGGTCGAGCCGCGCCAAATGCCCGGATTCCGTACGCTGATCCACTTCTGGGGGTACGGCGACCACCGCGGCTGGAAGGCCCTCGACACCTGGGCCGAGCAGATCAGCCGCGAACTCGACCAGGAAGCGAGCGTGAGTCATGGCTGAACGGCAGCCGGAGCCGGGGGACGCGTCACAGTCACAGCTCCCCCCGCGCTCTCCCCTGTCCCCGATGGGCGAACCGCAGGCACTGATCGAGGAGTTCGCGCGGGAACTGAGCCGGGGGCTGCGCACCAGCCGACTCAGGTCGTTCGCGGCGCCGCGTTCTGCGCCGGGTTCGGAGCCGGGCAGGGACCAGCCAGGGCTCGAGAGCCCGCCTCCCCTGGGGATTAGGCCTCGCCCCGCTGGTTAATCGGGGGGTGATTCGCAATGTCAGCGAGCTTCGCAATGTCAGCGAGCAGCGAGCGAAGGAGGTGGGCCCCATGGCCACTGGCTCATCCAGGATCGAGGAGCACCCTGATCTGATGACCCTGCGCGCTCGGTACGCCGAGGCGTCGGCCAGTCCGATCGCACAGGGCATCGAGGTCCTGAGCCTGCTGACGGGCCTCTACCTGGCGATCTCCCCGTGGATCGCCGGTTTCAGCAACCTCACCAACCTGACCGTGAACAACCTGGTCACAGGCCTCGCCCTGACGGTCCTCGCCCTTGGGTTCGGGTCGGTCTACGAGCGCACGTACGGCATGAGCTGGGCCGCGGCGGCGATCGGCGCCTGGACGGTCATCGCGCCATGGGTCATCTCGGGAGAGATGGACACCACCAGGACCGTGACCAGCAACGTGATCGTCGGCGCCCTGGCGCTGATCATGGGCGTCGCGACATCCGGGCTCGGACGTATGCGAGGGGGCGCGCGGCCGCCGGTCTGAGCACCCGGTTTCCGGACTGTCCTTCCAGCGGAGCGTTCCGCCACCCTGGGGGCATGGAGGTCAACGCGGGCGATGCGCCGGCCGACCCGTCGGTCCGGCGCATCGCCACCAGAGCCCACGGGGTGAGAACGCGATGCGGCAACCGTGCGTCCTGCTCAAGTACGGCGAACTGGCCCTCAAGGGACGCAACAAAGAACGCTTCGAGCGGCAGCTGGTGCACAACCTGCGCCACGCCCTGTCGGACGCCGGCTTCCCGGTACGGATACGACGCCGCCGGGGCGCCCTGATCCTCTCGGCGGCCGAGTACTCCGACGAACCCCGGCAGCAGGCCCGTACCCAGCGGGAATTCCTGGTACGAGCCCGGGAGTTGATCGGCATCAGCGTGGTGCAGCCCGCGCTGCGGGTGGACCGTACGCCCGAGGCCGCCTCCTCCGCCGCGGTGGACCTGGCACGGACGCTGCGCCCCGACGGCACGGCGGCCACCTTCGCGGTACGGGCCCGGCGCCGGAACAAGGACTTCCCGCTCACCTCGACACAACTGGCCGACCGCGTGGGTGCCCGGATCCAGGCGGAACTCGGCTGGCCGGTCGACCTGAGCGAGCCGCAGGTCGAGGTGGCCGTCGAGGTGGACCGGGCCGAGATCCTCGTCTGCGTGGAGCGCCATCGCGGGCAGGGCGGCCTTCCGGTGGGCAGCAGCGGGCGGGCGCTCGTGCTGATGTCGGGCGGCTTCGACTCCCCCGTGGCCGCGTACCGTGCGATGCGACGCGGGCTGGCCTGCGACTTCGTGCACTTCACCGGGGCTCCGCTGACCGGTCCTGCCTCGGCGTACAAGGCGTACGCGCTGACGCGGCGGCTGGCCCGGTTCCAGGGCGAGGCGGGTGTGCTGTGGCTGGTTCCGCTGGGGCAGGCGCAGCGCGCGCTGGCCACGGCCGGGGCGGGTGGTCTTCAGGTGGTCGCCCAGCGGCGGCTCATGGTGCGCACCGCCGATCGGCTCGCCCGCCGGGGTGGCGCGCAGGCCCTGGTCACCGGGGACAGCCTCGGCCAGGTGTCCAGCCAGACCCTGGCCAACCTGGCCACGGTCGAAGAGGCCGCCACGCTCCCCGTGCTGCGGCCGCTGCTGGCCTGGGACAAGGAGGAGATCCTCACGGAGGCCGCCCGGCTCGGCACCGCGGAGATCTCCCGCCTCCCGGACGAGGACTGCTGCGCGCTGCTGGTGCCGCCGTCTGTCGCCACGCGCAGCACGCCGGGCCAACTCGCCCGCTTGGAAAGCCGGTTGGACGTGAACGAGCTGGTGGGCGAGCTGGTGGAGAAGGCTCGTCCGCTTCGACCGGATCCCTCCGGGGGGTGACAGGTCGTGTCTCGACTGCGGGTGCGTCGTGGCTGGTCGCGCAGTTCCCCGCGCCCCTAAAAAGCCTGCGGCTCACCGCGCCCGGAGAAAGCCCGCACCCCCAACTACCCGCACCCTCCCACCGGCGGGAGGGGGCGTGGGTCGGTGCGTCGTATGCCCGTCGCGTAGGTTCGTTCTCAGGCCACCCGCACCGTGTACCACCACCGGGCCGTATGCCCACCCTGCGACGGGCTGACGCACCGGCCCACGACCCCGACCCACCCACCGGACCCCAGGGGCGCGGGGAACTGCGCGACCAGCCACCCACACACCCGCAGCCGACAACGAACCCAACCGCTCAACCCCCGGCTGCAGGGACACTGCGCAGCGTGTCGATCACCTCCTGATCGGCAAGCTGCTCAAAGTCCACGTACCACTCCCCCACGGCATAGAAGTGCTCCGGCTGATGCAGGCAGACCACGTCGTCCGCCTCGTGCTGCCGTATGACACCGAGCCCGGAGCACACCGGTACGGCGAGCACCAGCCGAGCGGGCTCCCGGCGGCGCAGGTGGAGGAGGGCCGCGCGGGCGGTGACACCGGTGGCGAGCCCGTCGTCGACGAGGATCACCGTCCGACCCTGCACGCGGGGAGCGGACCGCCCCTCCCGGTAGAGATCCTCAAGGCGGCGGATCTCGGCGCGCTGCCGGCCGACGGCCTCGGTGAACTGGTACTCCGTCATGTCCAGGAGCACCAGGGACTCCTGGTCGAACACGGGCGGATCCTCACCCACGACCGCGCCGACGCCGGCCTCCGGCTGACCCGGTGCGCTGATCTTGCGGACCACCAGCACGTCCAGGGGCGCGTGCAGGGCGTGCGCGATCTCCGCCGCGACGGGGACACCGCCGCGGGGCAGGGCCAGCACGAGGGGGTCGGCGAAGCCGCCGCCCTCCGCCCGTTGCAGCAGTGCGGCAGCGAGGTCCTGCCCCGCCTGCCGACGGCTCTGGAATCGCATGATGCCTGCCTTCTCTCTGTCTGTTCGTCCGGGGGCTACCGTCCGCTGGGCCAGGTGTCCTCCTCACCCGTGATGGCCTCGTCGGTGGCGGTGTAGGCGTGCAGCGGGGTCAGGGCATGGGTGCGGTCGAGGAAGCAGAAGGCGTCGTAGCGTTCGCCGAGGACAGTGGGCACGTAGTTGCCCCACCGCTCGTGCTCGGGCTCGTAGACGACGCCGATCGCCCGGTGGGCGCGCTCCTCCGCGATCCAGCCGTGCTCGTCGTGCAGGGGCCGGCCGTGGACGGGCCCCGGCGGAAAGACGAACAGGGAGCGATGGCCGGGCAGCGCCCGGTGCATGGCCTCCTCGACGCTGCCGTCCCGGGCGGGCGGTACGGGCAGCACGGCGGGCCGGGCACCCCACCGTTCGGCGGCGATCACCGTGCCCTCGTACGAGCCGAAGCCGACCAGCACCACACCCTCCACCAGGTGCCGCTCGCGGGCCAGTTGTCCGACGTTGACCATGCCCGCGTCGGCCATGTCGGTGGCGCGGGCGTCGCCGATGTGCGTGTTGTGCTCCCAGACCACCGCCTTGGCGTCCGGACCGTGCTGCTCCATGAGCCGGTCGAGGGTGTCGGCCATGTGGCGGTCGCGGATGTTCCACGACTCGGGGCCGCCGCGCAGCATCGCCCGGTAGTAGCGGTCGGCCCCGGCCAGCACCTCCGCGTTCTGCCGGGCGGCGAACTCCGCGAAGGTGCCCGTCACGGGCGCGACCTGCTCCGCGCGGCGGCGGAGCCCGGTGAGCAGTTCGACCACCTCCGGCTCACAGCCGTGCGGCACCAGCTCGGTGGCCAGGGCGTACGACTGAGGGTCCTCGGCGTACGGCTCGAAGCAGCGGTACGCCTCCAGGGCGCGGTCGACCAGGTCCGGATCGTGGACGCGCAGGTGGTCGAGGACGGCGTGCAGCGACTCCCACAGGCTGTACACGTCCAGGCCGAAGAAGCCGGCCCGCCGCTCGCTCGGCAGCCGGGCGTTGTGGTCGCGCAGCCAGCGCGTGAACGCGACCACCTCGGTGTTCGCCCACAGCCACGTCGGCCAGCGGCGGAAGTCCTCCAGCACCTCCCGGGGGTCCTTGGGGGCACCCGGCGCGCAGGTGACCGAGCAGTGCAGGGCCAGACAGTCCGGCCAGTCGCCCTCCACGGCCACGAAGGAGAAGCCCCGCTCCTCGATCAGCCTGCGGGTCAGCTGGGCCCGCAGCCGGTAGTACTCGGCGGTGCCGTGCGTCGCCTCGCCCAGCAGTACGTAACGGGCGTCGCCGATGCGGTCCAGCAGTACGTCCAGCGAGTCGGGGCCGGTCAGCGGCAGCGCGTCCCGGCGCATGCGCCGCGCATCGTCCGTACCGGCTGCGACAGAGGTCGTCGAAGTCATCTCCCACCCCTCCAACGCGTGCGCTCGCCCTGCGCGGGCCTTCCGTGATCAGGGCCTCGGCCTTCTGTGATCAGTGCCTCCGAGTACCCGAGCGACCGGGTCCTCACGCGTGCATGGAGGAACATCCGCCGGGTACTCGCCGATCCACCGGGCACCGGCTGATCAGCCACGTTGCCGGTGCTCATCCCGGAAGGCACACGGAGGTAGCCATGGCGCAGCACGTCCGGGAAGTCATGACAGCGGACCCGGTGACGGTGACCGAGCAGACTCCGATCCCCGAGGTCGCCAGGCTCATGCGGGAGAAGAACATCGGCGATGTCATCGTCACGGAGGCGGACAACGTACGCGGCCTGGTGACCGATCGCGACCTGGTGATCCGGGCCATCGCCGAGGACCGGGACCCCGCCGCCACCACCGTCCGCGAGATCTGCAGCACCGACCTGGTCACCGTCTCCCCGCAGGACGACATCGACCGGGCCGTACAGCTGATGCGCGAGCACGCCCTGCGGCGGCTGCCCGTGGTCGAGGAGGGCCACCTGGTCGGCGCCCTCAGCATCGGCGACCTGGCCGTCGAACGCGACCCGCGCTCCGCACTGGCCGACATCAGCGCGGCGGAACCGAACAAGTAGTTCACGTCATGGTGCTGGGGCGCCTGGCGGCCCCCGCGCCCCGTACGGGCACGGGGGCCGCGCCCCGTACGGGCGGGGGGCTGTATCAATGTGCGGCTCCGCCGCGTGGGGCGCGACCAGCGCCCCGTCAGGGGCGCGGGGAACTGCGCGACAAGCCACAACGAACCCGCATCCCCAAAAACCACACCAACCAGGCAGCCGCTCAGGGAACCCCACCCCACGCGGAGCGAACAGGCGGACATGGTCGGCGAGACTTACGACGACAGGGAGGCCCGCGCGCAGGGCGAGAGCGGCCACCGGCTGGTGCCGCACACCGCCGACGTGCGGATCGAGGCATGGGGCACGACCCGGGAGAACTGCCTGGTCGAAGCCGTACACGCGATGGTCGACTGCTTCGCCGACATCTCCGCCGTACGGCCGACCGCGGTCCAGCGGGCGCAGTTGTCCGAGCCCAGCGACGACGACCTCCTGGCCGCGCTCCTCGACGAGGTCGTCTACCGCCTCGAAGTACCGGGCCAGGTCCCCGTGGACGTCGAGCTGGAGACGGACACGCCCGGCGCCGCCGTCGACGTACGGCTGGCGGTCGCCGACCTGTCGGCCGTGGAGATCACGGGCGCCGTACCGAAGGCCGTCTCCTGGCACGAACTCCACATCGGGCCGGGCCCTTACGGCTGGTCGTGCACGGTGACGGTCGATGTATGAGGCGTACGAGCCTCAAAAAACACAGCGTTACCCCTTCACGACCCCCAGCGGAACCAACCGCGCGACCGTACGGCACAGCCCCGCGCCCTCGCTCGCCTCCACCACCGCGCTCACGTCCTTGTACGCCTCCGGTGTCTCCTCCGCCAGCCCGCGCAGCGACCGCGGGCGTACCGCGATACCGCCCCGTTCCAGCCGGGCCCGCAGTTCCTTCCCGCCGACCGCACGTGCGGCCTGGTGGCGGCTCATCACCCGGCCCGCGCCGTGGCAGGTGGAGTGGAACGCGTCGCCGCCGGGCACTCCGGCCAGTACGTACGAGGCGGTGCCCATGGTGCCGGGGATCAGCACCGGCTGGCCGAACTCCCTTATGTCCTCGGGGAGTTCCGGATGCCCGGGCGGGAAGGCCCGGGTCGCGCCCTTGCGGTGCACGCACAGTTCGCGGCGCGTCCCGTCCACCGTGTGGGTCTCGATCTTGGCGAGGTTGTGGGACACGTCGTACACGAGAGAGAGCCCTGTGCGGGCCGCGCGGTGGAAGATCCGCCGGGTCGCGTCGGACAGCAACTGGCGGTTGGCGCGGCCGTAGTTGGCGGCCGCGGCCATCGCGCCGAGGTAGGCCCGCCCCTCCGGCGAGTCGACCGGGGTGCAGGCCAGCTGCCGGTCGGGCACGGAGATGCCGTACCGGTTCATGGCCCGGTCCATCGCCCGTACGTGGTCGGTGCAGATCTGGTGCCCGAGCCCCCGCGAGCCGCAGTGGATCATCACGCACACCTGGTCGCGGGCGAGTCCGAAGGCGGCGGCGACCCGCTCGTCGTACACCTCGGCGACCTGCTGGACCTCCAGGAAGTGGTTGGCGGACCCGAGGCTGCCGACCTGGCCGAGGCCGCGTTCCCGCGCCCGCCCGCTCACCTGCGCCCCGTCGGCGTCGGCCACCGCGCCGCCGTCCTCGCAGCGGGTCAGGTCACGTTCCTCGCCGTGGCCCCGCTCGACGGCGTACCGGGAGCCGCCGTCCAGGATCCGCTCCAGTTCCCCGGGGCTGCTCAGGTGCCATACTCCGCCGGGGCCCGCGCCGCGCGGGATCGCCCGGTCCAGGGCGTCCATGACGTCGGGCAGGGCGGGCTCCAGCGACTGCCGGTCGCCGTCGGCGGCCAGCAGCCGCACCCCGCAGGAGATGTCGAAGCCGACCCCGCCGGGTGAGACGACACCGCCGTCGGCCACGTCGGTCGCCGCCACGCCGCCGATGGGGAAGCCGTAGCCCCAGTGGATGTCCGGCATGGCGTACGAGGCGCCGACGATGCCCGGCAGCGTGGCCACGTTGACGACCTGCTCCAGCGACTGCTCGGCGTCCTCCAGCAGCTCCCGGGACGCGAACACGATCCCGGGCACGCGCATGTCGCCCCGCGGTTCGATCCGGAAGCGGTAGGGACGTTCCTCGACGAGTTCCATGACGGCCTCCCGGGGGTTCGCTTCGGGTGTGCGTCGGGCGTGCGTCGGGGTGTGCGCCGTACGCAGCGGGTACCCGGGGCCCGTTCGAGGAATCCGGTGATCCCCATCCATGTACGGGAGGTCGTCAGGGATGGTCACGGAAGGGAGCTCCGGGAGCACGGCCGGCTCCGGCGGCTCGGTGGGCTCCGGCGGTGTGGTCGGCTCTGGCCGCACGGTGGCGCACCAGCTCATCGAGGAGCACCTGGTGGAGGGGCGCATGGTCCCGGGAGAGGAGATCGGTCTGCGGGTCGACCAGACCCTCACCCAGGACGCCACCGGCACGCTGGTGATGCAGGAGGTGGAGGCGCTCGGCCTGGACCGGGTGCACACCGAGGTCAGCGTGCAGTACGTCGACCACAACCTGCTGCAGGCCGACGAGCGCAACGCCGAGGACCATGTCTTCCTGCGCTCGGCCGCCCGGCGCTACGGCGTCTGGTACTCCAAGCCCGGCAACGGCGTCTCGCACCCCACCCACATGCAGCACTTCGGCCTTCCCGGCAGGAGCCTGGCCGGCTCCGACTCGCACACCTGCGCCGCCGGCTCCCTGGGCATGCTGGCCATCGGCGTCGGCGGCCTGGAGGTCGCGCTGGCGATGGCCGGGCGTCCGCTGTATCTGCGGATGCCGGAAATCTGGGGGATCCGGCTGACCGGCGCCCTGCCCGAGTGGGTCAGCGCCAAGGACGTCATCCTCGAACTGCTGCGCCGCCACGGGGTCAAGGGCGGAGTGGGCCGCATCCTGGAGTACCACGGCCCTGGCCTGGCCGGACTGACCGCGATGGACCGCCACGTCATCGCGAACATGGGCGCCGAACTGGGTGCCACGACCACCGTCTTCCCCGCCGACTCCGCCGTACGCGATTTCCTGCGCACCCAGGGCCGCGAGCAGGACTTCACCGGCCTCACCGCCGAGCCCGATGCCCGCTACGACCTCGACGAGGAGATCGACCTCTCCACCCTCCAGCCGCTGATCGCCAAGCCGACGTCCCCCGGCAACGTCGTTCCCGTACGCGAGGCGTCGGGCGAGCCGATCGGCCAGGCCGTGATCGGCTCCTCGGCCAACCCCGGCCTGCGCGACTTCGCCGTCGCCGCCGCCATGGCCCGCGGCCGTCAGACAGCGCCGGGCGTGAGCTTCGACGTCAACCCCACGTCCCGCGAAATCCTTCAGGACCTTACGCGGACGGGGGCGACCTTCGACCTCCTGTCGGCCGGTGCGCGGCTGCACCAGTCGGGCTGCCTGGGCTGCATCGGCATGGGCCAGGCCCCCGCCGCCGGACGCAACTCACTGCGTACGTTCCCCCGTAACTTCCCCGGCCGCTCCGGCACCGAGGACGACGCGGTCTGGCTCTGCTCACCGGAGACGGCGACCGCCTCCGCGCTCACGGGCATGATCACCGATCCACGCGACTGGGCCGCCGAACACGACGTGCCCTACCCGGAGTTGGACCTGCCCGAGCGCGCCACGGTCAACACCGCCATGCTGGAACCGCCCCTGCCGCCGGACGAGGCCGCGAAGGTTCCCCTGGAGCGCGGCCCGAACATCTCCGCCCTGCCCGACCTGGCCCCCTTGCCGGACGCCCTCGATGTCCCGGTCCTCTTCAAGGCGGGCGACCACGTCTCCACCGACGAGATCTCCCCGGCCGGGGCCAAGGCGCTCCCGTACCGCTCCAACATCCCCAAACTCGCCGAGTTCACCCTGACCCGCCTGGACCCCGACTACCCTCGCCGCGCCGCCGAACTCCGCGACGGCGGCGGCCGCGAGGGCGATGGGGGCCATGGGGGCCATCTCATCGTCGCCGGCGAGAACTGGGGCCAGGGCTCCTCCCGCGAACACGCCGCGATCACCCTGCGCCACCTCGGTCTACGAGCCGTCCTCGCCGTCTCCTTCGCACGCATCCACTGGCAGAACCTCGCCAACTTCGGTGTCCTGGCCCTGGAGTTCGACAACCCGGCGGACTATGCCCACATCCAGCCCGGCGACCGCGTACGCCTCGACGACCTGCACGCCGCGTTCGCCCCCGACGCCCCTCGGACCCTCGCCGCCCACAACACCACCCGCAACGAGACGTACCGCCTGCACCACCACCTCTCCCCCCGCCAGCGCCAGGCCGTACTCGCGGGCGGTGTCATCCCGGCGCTCGCGACTGGGCCGCCGCGTGGTCGGCGAGGAGCTTGAGCCGGTCTTCGGAGGACGTGCCGGGCTCGGCGGTGTAAACGGTCAGGTCGTACACGGTGCGGTCGGACAGCGGCAGGTCCATGGACCGGTAGACAAGCTCCAGGCGCCCGACCTCGGGGTGGTGCAGCCGCTTGACGCCGTGGTGGCGGATGCGGACGTGGTGCGCGGCCCACTGGGTGCGGAACTGGGCGCTGAGCGTGGACAGTTCGCCGACGAGCTCGCGCAGGGCCCGGTCGCGGGGTTCGCGGCCGGCTTCGGCGCGCAGCAGCGCGACGGTCGTCACGGCGGCGGCCTCCCAGTCGACGAACAGATCGGCTGAGCCCGGATCGAGGAAGATGTAGCGGGCGATGTTCGGCCGGCCGCGCCGGTCGGTGGTGTCGCGGTCGCTGTCGAACATCGGCGCGTACAGGGTCCGGAACAGTGCATTGTGGGCGATAACGTCCATGCGGCCGTTGCGTACGAAGGCCGACGACTTCGTCATGGAGTCGAGCATCCACTGGACGGAGGGCGGCACCTCGATGTCCCCGCGGCGGCGAGGTGCGCGCCGGGCGGGACCGGCCGCCCGGGCCAGGTCGAACAGGTACCTGCGCTCGTCCTCGTCCAGTTGCAGGGCCCGGGCGACCGCTTCCAGGACGGAGGCGGACGCCTGCATGCGTCCCTGCTCAACCCGGGTGTAGTAGTCGGTGCTGATGGAGGCCAGCCGGGCGACCTCCTCGCGCCGCAGCCCTGGCACCCGGCGTCGGCCGCTGGTGGGCAGTCCGACCTGCTCCGGGGTGATCCTGGCTCGTCGGCCGGCGAGGAAGTCCCGGATGTCGGCGCGGTTGCCGGGCGTCCCGAGGCCGATACGGCCGACCGGCAGACCGGCAGACCGGAGCGGACCAAGTGGCCGTATCTCATCTCGTCGCTCACGCACATGCCGTCCTTTCGCAAGGGATGCCCGGTCCGGGCTTCGGACGAGCAAGGGACGCGGCAAGGTGCTGGTCAGGGCTTCAGCAGGACCTTGACGGCGCGGCGTTCGTCCATCGCCCGGTAGGCGTCGGCGGCCTGGTCGAGGGGGAGGGTGAGGTCGAAGACCTTGCCCGGGTCGATCTGCCTCGTCCAGATCAGGTCGATCAGCTGCGGCAGGTACTGGCGGACCGGGGCCGGGCCGCCGTGCAGGTGCGCGTGGGAGAAGAACAGCTCCTGGCCGTCGAGCGTGACGTCGTGGGAGACACCGACGTAGCCGACATGGCCGCCGGGCCGGGTGGAGCGGATCGCCTGCAGCATCGACTCCTGGGTGCCGACCGCCTCGATCACCGAGTGCGCGCCCAGGCCGCCGGTCAGCTCCTTGATCTTCTCCACGCCTGCGTCGCCGCGCTCGGTGACGATGTCGGTCGCGCCGAACTCCAGGGCCAGCTTCTGGCGGGAGGCATGGCGGCTCATGGCGATGACCTGCTCCGCGCCGAGCTGCCTGGCGGCGAGCACGCCGAGCAGGCCGACCGCCCCGTCGCCGACCACGGCGACCGTCTTGCCGGGACCTGCCTGGGCGGCGACGGCCGCGAACCAGCCGGTGCCGAGCACGTCGGAGGCGGTCAGCAGGCTCGGGATCAAGTCGGCGTCGGGCGTGTCCGGAGTCGCGACGAGCGTGCCGTCGGCGAGCGGGACCCGCAGCCGCTCCGCCTGGGCGCCCATCGCGTTCATCCACTCGCGCCGGACGCAGGAGGTCTGGTAGCCGGCACGGCAGTTGGCGCAGGTGTTGTCCGAGGCGGAGAAGCCGCCGACGACGAACTGGCCGGGCTCGACGGTCGTGACGGCGCTGCCGACCTCCTCCACCACGCCCACGTACTCGTGGCCGATCGGGGAGCGTGCCTCGAAGGGCTCGGCCCCGCGGTAGGGCCACAGGTCCGAGCCGCACACACAGGCCGCCGCCACTCGGATGACCGCGTCCGTGGGTTCGAGGATCTTCGGGTCTTCGCGCTCCTCCACCCGGAAGTCGCCGGGGGCGTGCATCACGACACCGCGCATGGGGTTGCTCCTTGCATACGAGGGGACCGGCCGCGTCGGATGGACGGGTGAACGGATGGACGGACGGCCGGGTGAGGCTGGGTGCCACGGCATCCAGGTAACCGGTGTTCCGGGCGGTCAACCAGTTGCTGTTGAACCATGTACTGGCAGTACATCCCTACGGCCGAGCGGGCGGCGTACGGTCGGGGTGTGGACAACCGCGACGAAGTCCGCGAGTTCCTCACCTCGCGGAGAGCCAAGATCACCCCGGAGCAGGCCGGGCTGCCGGCCGGCAGCCGACGCCGCGTGCCCGGACTGCGCCGCAGCGAGGTCGCCACGCTGGCCGACGTCAGCGTCGACTACTACGGCAAGCTGGAGCGCGGCAACCTGGCCGGTGTCTCCCCCGCGGTGCTCGAATCGGTCGCCCGCGCACTCCAGTTGGACGAGGTCGAACGGGCGCACCTGCTCCACCTGGCCCAGGCGCAGGAAGGCTCCGACATACTGGCCCGCCCCCGGTCACGTTCCAGCCGGCAGCGGGCCCTGCCCAAGAGCCTGCAGTGGGCCCTGGACGCCGTCACCGCCGGGCCCGCGTTCGTGACGAACGGCCGCCTGGACCTGCTCGCCGCCAACCAGCTCGCCCGCGCCTTCTTCGCCGACATGTACGACAGTGACACCCAGCCGCCGAACATGGCCCGTTTCCAGTTCCTCGACCCGGCGGCCCGCCGCTTCTACCCGGACTGGGACCTCATCGCCGACATGACGGTGGACGTGCTGCGCACCGAGGCCGGCCGCAACCCGCACGACAAGGACCTCCACGACCTGGTGGGCGAGCTGTCCACCCGCAGTGACGCCTTCCGCACCCGCTGGGGGGCCCACAACGTGCGCCGTCACGGCACCGGCGTCAAACGCTTCCACCACCCGGTCGTCGGCGACCTCACCCTCGCCTGGCACGGTTCGTCCGTGGACGACGAACCCGGTCTCTCGCTCCTCATCTACACCGCCGAACCGGGCTCACCCTCCGCAGAAGCCCTGCACCTCCTCGCCTCCTGGGCCGCCTCCCAGGACGGGGCCTCTCAAGACGGGGCCTCCCAAGACGGGGCCTCCCAAGACGGGGCCGCCCCTGGCGACCGCCTCCAGCGGCGTAGCTGATCCCGCCGGAGGCGTCGGTCAGGCGGCGAAGTCCGGAGGCATCGGTCAGGCGGTGAAGTGCGGCACCTCCGGCGTCTCCCCGGTCCGCGAAGTGTGCGACAGCGCGACGGAGAGCCAGATCAGGATGACGCCGACCAGGATGTGCAGCGAGCTCGTGAGCAGGGACTCCGGCAGCGAGGTCAGGAACGGGAACAGCGGCAGGACGACGGCGTACCCCCACGACGGGATCCTTGGGAAGACCCGGGCACGGAGCAGGGCCGCCCCGAACAGGGCGCAGCCCACGGCGAAGACGGTCGCGGAGCCGATGAGCACGGGGATCGTGGGGCCGGTCAGGGTCTCGTCCAGGACGTCGTCGTCGAAGTAGAACAGCACCAGGTTCGCGGCGAACGCGGCACCGCCGAACAGGCCGAGACCGATGAGGTTCACGGCGTGGGCGACCTCCCCGAAGCGTCCGGTGGCCGGACTCTGCCGCCGGTGCAGCGCGGTGATCAGCGGCAGGGCGAAGGCCGGGGAGAGGGCGAGCGGGACGCTGGTCGCCGAGGTTTCCCCGGTGAATATCTCGATCAGCGAGGGCAGGGCGAGCAGCAGTCCGGACAGCACCCCGCACAGGGCGCCGGCACGGACTGTCGATGAGGTGATGGGCGTCGATGAGGTGACGGGGGTCGATGAGGTGACGGGCGAGGACATGAGACCGCTCCGGTTGCTCGGACAGTGAGTCAGGGCGGCAAACGTAGGGAGCGGGCGACCGGCGACGGGAGGTGCAGGGCGGCGACATCGGTGGCCGGAGGTCACCATCTCCCGGGCGGTATGCGGCCGTTCGGCATGTGCCGTTCGGCCCGACCCGGCCGGAGTTTCCACGCCGGGGTCACTCGGAGGCCGCCTTCGGCTTAGCCTGACAACAGCGGGTGAGGGGGTGCGCATGGCGGCGTATGTGCCCGTGCGGTGGGTGGCGCCGCTGCTGTACGGCGCGGTGCTCGTCGGCGGTCTGTACTACACGGCGGCCGGCCTGGGCGACGGCCCGGGGCCGGCGGTATGGCGGACGGTCGGGTTCGTCGCCGCGATCGGGGCGCTGTTCGCTCTGGAGGCGGTCGGACGCCGCCGGCCCGCGGCCCGGGTGCCGTTGCTGCTGGCGCGGTGCGGTCTGATCGGCGCGGTGGTGTTCCTCGACGTCTCGGGACTGTCCCAAGTGCTGTTCGTGCTGCTGCCGTTCACCGCCTACTTCGCCTTCGGCCGCACGACCGCGCTCGTACTGGGCGCGCTGTGCCTGGCCGGGCCGCTCGTCGCATACGTGCTGACCGCACCCGGCTGGTACCGCGACCTGGAGCACGTCTCCGATCTGCTGATGCTCTCCGTCGGCCTGGTGCTGGCGCTCTCCATGGCCGCCGTGGCCGTCGGCGAGCAGCGCGCACGGCTCGAACTCCAGGAGTACGCCGCCCGGGTCGCCGCGCTGTCCGCCGCCACCGAGCGCAACCGGCTGGCCCGGGACATCCACGACAGCCTCGGTCACCATCTCACCGCGATGTCGGTGCAGTTGGAGATGGCCTCGGACTTCCGGGCCCTGGACCCGGACGCGGCCCAGCGGGCGCTGAACGAGGCGAGGCAGTCGGTGCGGCTCGCGCTGGGCGACGTACGGCAGTCGGTGCGCGCGCTGCGCGGCGAGGCGGCGCGCCCCGCGCTGTCGGCCGCGCTGGCCGGCCTGGCGCGAGACGGCGGGGCGCCACCGCGGGTCACCGTCGAGGTGAGCGGCGACGAGGACGGTTACGGCACGGCCGAGCTGACCGCCCTGTACCGGGCCGCGCAGGAGGGTGTGACCAACGCGCGCCGCCATGCGCAGGCCTCGCGGGTGACGGTGGCGGTCCGGCTGGCCGGGGACACCGCGCGGCTGGTGGTGACGGACGACGGCCGCGGCTTCGCGCCGGACGCGTCCGCCACCGGGTTCGGGCTGGTCGGGATGAGGGAACGGGTGCAGCTGGTGGCGGGGAGGGTGGAGATCGACAGCGGCCCGGGCGCCGGTACCCGGCTGACGGTGACCGTTCCGCGCGGGAAGACGGGGGAGATGTGACATGGATCAGGAGCCGGCGCAGACGCCTGTACGGGTGCTGGTGGTGGACGACCAGCGGCTCATCCGGGACGGCATCGCCTCCCTGCTGTCCATCCGGCCGGGCATCGAGATCGTCGGTACGGCCGTGGACGGCCGGGACGCCGTGGCGAAGGCCCTGGAGCTTGCCCCGGACGTCATCCTCATGGACGTCCGGATGCCGGAGATGGACGGAGTCGAGGCGGTGGCCGTCCTGCGCGGCCGGGCGCCGGAGTGCCGGGTGGTGATGCTGACGACGTTCGACGACGAGGAGTACGTCGTACAGGCACTGCGTGCCGGAGCCCACGGCTACCTGCTCAAGGACCTGCCCGCCGAGGAACTCGCCCACGCGGTACGCCTGGCACACGCCGGCGTCACCCAGCTCGACTCCTCCGTCGCCCGCCACCTCACCGCCGCCCTGCCGTCCCCCTCCCCCGCCGACGCGGCTCCCGCCGTCTCACTGAGCCCGCGCGAGACCGACATCCTGCGACTCCTGGCACACGGCCACACCAACCGGGAGATCGCCGCACGGCTGTACCTCAGCGAGGGAACGGTCAAGAACCACGTCTCCCGCATCCTCACCCGCCTCGCCCTGCGCGACCGCACCCAGGCGGCCCTCCGCGCCCGGGACCTCGGCCTGCTGTGAATCCCTGGCCTGTTGTGAATCCCTCGCGCGGCCACTCCGCCGTGAGCGGACCGGACCTCAGCGGCCGCGCCGGCACGGCATCTGCCTGAGCGCAGCCCGACTCATTCGGGCGACTGGTTCATGGGACTCAGTCGGTATGATGCGGTCATGGCTCACGTTCCCGCGGCCGAGCGCCGTCCTCAGCTGATCAAAGCGGCCATCGACTTCATGACGAGGGAAGGAGTCGCGGCCGGGAGTACCCGTGCCATCGCCGCCGAGCTGGGGGTGGCCCAGGCCACCGTGCACTACACCTTCGGCACGAAGGAAGGGCTGTACCGGGCTGTGATGGAGCAGCTCACGCAGGATCTGATCGCACAGGTCGAGCGGGCCGCGCCGACCGACGCAGGGTTCGAGGAGACGGTCAGCACCCTGGCCGCCGCTCTGTGGCGCACAGTGCGTGAGCAGCCCGCCAGCCATCAACTCCTCGCGGAACTGACCCACTTCGCGCTCCGCACCCCTGCCCTGAGCGAGGCTCTCGTAAGCCACCACCGGGGGGTGGTCGAGGTGACGGCGCGACTGGTGACCGAGGCTTCCGAACGCACCGGTCAGTCTCTCGCCCAGCCCGCGGAGACGATCGCGCGTTTCTTCCTCGCCGGCTTCGACGGGCTCACGACGCAACATCTCTCGCTCCCCGACGAGGAGGCCGAGCACACCTGCCTCCAGGCCTTCGTGTCCGCCGTGGTGGCCATGGCCGGCGGTCGGCTGGAGCTGGTGTCCGTACCGACGAGCTGACAGCACACGGGCTCGGGCTCCCTCGTACGCGTACGAGGGAGCCCGAGCCCGTTTGGCCAGCCGGGCGTGCGTGGCCTCCCCGCCGTCCGCGCCTCTGACCAGCTGGAACTCGAAAATGCTGGTCACATCCCTCAGCGGGGCGAACCCGACGCCGGTGTCGACGCGACGAGCTCTCGCGCCGCGGTGAGCCCGGCCAGGCGAAAGACAAAGTCACCCGATCGCAGTGTGACCTGGGCTTACGGCGAGAGTGACTCATACAACAGTCGAATGACTCGGTCACATGACTTGAGCAAGTGATAAAGTCGGGCCATCGACAAGGACGCTGGTCGGCATCGGCCCATGTCACGTGGCCGGACTCCGACCGGCGTCCCTTCCGCTTCCGCCGCCCGCCTCCGCCACCCGCTCCGCCGCCCCTGTCCGCGATCAGGCG
>NZ_JAAKZY010000215.1 GCF_011045015.1 Streptomyces scabichelini
CCCACCTCCTGATGCCGAGCCCGCAACCCCGCCGCCCCCTCCTCCGTCAGCGAACCGAACAGCCGCAGCCGCGAGATCCCCCCGTCCGGAAAGATGTCCACGCGCGCGTGCGTCCCGACGGCGGGGACGGGAAGGGCGAAGCGGTGGTTCGTGTCGGGCTGGAGGCGGGTGCGCGGCAGGATCTCCGTCCAGCCGCCGCTCTCGTCGTCCATCAGCGACACCGAGGCCCACCCCGCCGAGTTCCCCTTCAGATACGCCGTGTCGATCTCGATCGCGCGGATCTCGGAGCGGGCCACGAGCCGATAGCGGATCCAGTCGTGACCGGTGTCGCGCCGCCGCCGCGTCTCCCAGCCGTCGTCCATCTTCCGGGAACGGCCCGGCTGGATGGTGTTGGTGGCGGGTGAGTAGAAGAGGTTGGAGGCGTCCTCGACCTGGCCGCCGTTCTCCAAGGCCACCACGTCGAAGGTGCCGAGCACGGAAAGCCACTCCGGGTCCGGCACGACCTCGCCGTACACGCGGAGGCGGGCGATGCCCCCGTCGGGGTGCTGGTTGACGCGCAGATGCGTGAAGCGCTGTTCGACGGAGACCGCGAAGCCGTTGGCCGCGTGACCGCCGACTGCCGTACGGGGGACGAGAGTCGTCCACTTCACGTCGTCGGACAACAACTCCTCCGGAGACGGGGATCCCGGCACCGACACGCCCTCGACCGACACCGCCTGCGGATAGTTGCCGCGGAAGTGGGCGGTGTCGACGACGATGCCGCGTACGACACCGGCGGCGCCGAGGCGTACGAGCGCCCAGTCGTGGTCCTCGGCCGTGGGCCAGGGGTGCTCGGCGGAGACGCCACGGCGGCGCCGCGTCTCCCAGCCGTCCATGATCTTGCCCTTGTGCCCGAAGCGCTCGGGGTCGAACTCGGCGCGCTCGGGCACGAGCAGGTTCTCGCGCTGCGCGAAGAACTCGTCGTTCGCGGCGATGACACCGGCACCGAGGCGGCGGTCGGTGAGGTTGGCGTACCGGGTGAAGGGGAAGTCGGCGGTGCGGTAGTCCGCGTAGGGGTCGCCGCCCCCGTACGGGCTCGCGTCGCCGGTGAAGCCAGGTATCGCCGTCACGGTGATCAGTTGTTCCTTTCGAGAAGTCGGCCGGCGGGTTCGCCGAACTCACCGTCGGCCATGATGCGTTCGCCGCGCAGCCAGGTGGACCTGACGACGCCGTGCAGGGTGCGGCCCGCGTACGCCGTGACCCGGTTGCGGTGGTGCAGCGCGGCCGGGTCGACGGTGAAGGTCTCGTCGGGGGCGAGGACCGCGAAGTCGGCGTCGCGGCCGGCCGCGATCGCGCCCTTCTGGGTGAGTCCGGCCAGCTCGGCGGGGCGCGCGGACATCCAGCGGACGACGTCTTCGAGGGACCGGCCCCGCTTGCGCGCCTCCGTCCAGATCGCCGGAAGGCCCAGCTGGAGGGAAGAGATGCCGCCCCAGGCGGTGGCGAAGTCGGCCGTCTTCAGATCGGCGGTGGAGGGCGAGTGGTCGGAGACGACGCAGTCGATGGTGCCGTCGATCAGGCCCTGCCACAGCGCGTCCTGGTTGGCCGCCTCGCGGATCGGCGGGCAGCACTTGAACTCGCTTGCCCCGTCCGGTACTTCCTCGGCCGTGAGCGTGAGGTAGTGCGGACAGGACTCGACGGTCAGCCGTACGCCCTCGCGTTTGGCGGCGGCGATCAGCGGAAGCGCGTCGCTGGACGAGAGGTGCAGCACGTGCACGCGCGCGTGGAGGCGTTTCGCCTGGGCGATGAGGTTCGCGATGGCGGTGTTCTCGACGTCCCGCGGCCGTGAGGCGAGAAAGTCGGCGTACCTGCCCCCGCTCTGCTGAGGGGCGGCGGCGAGCCGGTGCGGGTCCTCGGCGTGCACGATCAGCAGGCCGCCGAATCCCGCGATCTCGGCCAGCGACCGGTCGAGTTGGTCCCGGTCCAGCTCGGGGAACTCGTCGACTCCGGAGGGCGACAGGAACGCCTTGAAGCCGAAGACACCGGCGTCGTGCAGCGGGCGCAGATCCTTGACGTTGTCGGGCAGGGCCCCGCCCCAGAAGCCCACGTCGATGTGCGCCTTGGACCGGGCGACGTGCTTCTTGGTACGAAGGTGGTCGACCGTCGTGGTCGGCGGAAGGGAGTTGAGGGGCATGTCGATCAGCGTGGTGACGCCGCCGGCGGCCGCGGCGCGGGTGGCGGTCCAGAAGCCCTCCCACTCCGTGCGGCCCGGGTCGTTGACGTGCACGTGGGTGTCGACCAGGCCGGGCAGCAGGACGTCGTCGCCGAAGTCCTCCAGCCGCGCTCCTGAGGGCACTTCAGCGTCGTACGCGAGTACGGCCGTGATCTTGCCCGCGGCTACCGCGACCGAGGCTGCGCGCGTCCCTTCGGGAGTGATGACGCGCGTCGAGCGCAGGACCAGTTCGCACCGTCCGTCGTCGGACACCCGGACCCCTCTCTGCCGTTCTCTTCCGCATCGCGAAATTCAACGTTATGTTGAACGAGTCTTCACCGCGGGTCTCGCCCCGTCAAGGGCGGGCCACAACACCTAGACCTTTCCGCAAGACGAAATTAGAATTCCACAACACAAAACGTAGTGATCCACAACCGGTCAGTCAACAAACTGACTGGCCGATAGGCTGCCTCTCTCCCTGCCGGCCCTGAAAGGAAAGCCCCGTGCCGACGTCCAGCGCCAGCGACGCCCCCGCGGATGCCTCCGCACCGAAGACTTCCGCCCCCAGCGGTGGTGTCCAGTCCCTCGAGCGCGCCTTCGACCTGCTGGAGAGGATGGCGGACGCGGGCGGCGAGGTCGGCCTGAGCGAGCTCTCCGTGAGCAGCGGGCTGCCGCTGCCGACGATTCACCGGCTGATGCGCACGCTGGTGGTCTGCGGTTACGTACGCCAGCAGGCCAATCGCCGGTACGCGCTCGGGCCTCGCCTCATCCGCCTCGGCGAGTCCGCGTCGCGGCTGCTGGGCACCTGGGCCCGCCCCTACCTGGCGCGCCTGGTCGAGGAGACCGGCGAGACGGCGAACATGGCGCTGCTCGACGGCGACGAGATCGTGTACGTCGCGCAGGTCCCGTCCAAGCACTCGATGCGGATGTTCACCGAGGTCGGCCGCCGAGTGCTGCCGCACTCCACCGGTGTCGGCAAGGCCCTGCTCGCCCACCTCCCCGCGAACGAGGTGCGCGCACTGCTGTCCCGTACGGGCATGCCGGCCGCCACGGAGAAGACGATCACCACGCCGGACGACTTCCTCGCCGCGCTCGAAGAGGTGCGCGGGGCGGGATACGCGGTGGACGACAACGAGCAGGAAGTCGGCGTCCGCTGCCTCGCCGTCTCCGTCCCCAACTCCCCCACCGCCGCAGCGATTTCAATCTCCGGCCCGGCCGGCCGGGTCACAGAGGCAGCAACGGAGAAGATCGTGCCCGTGCTGCAACAGATCGCGGTAGAACTCTCGGAGGCCCTGGCAAGCTCAGGCCCGGGGAGCGCCCCGTAGGGGGCGCGGGGTCGTATGAACTTGCGGCTCCGCCGCGGCGAGGGGGCGCGACCCGCGCCCCGTCAGGGGCGCGGGGAACTGCGCGACCAGCCACAACGAACCCGCAGCTGCGAACCGCATTTCCAGCCGGGCACGCAGCGCCCCGTCAGGGGCGCGGGGAACTGCGCGACCAGCCACAACGAACCGGCAGCTTTGAACCGCGTTTCCAGCCGCGGCGGGTAGCGCCCCACAGGGGCGCGGGGAACTGCGCAAAGCCACAACGAACCCGCAGCTTCAAACCACCGCCCCAGCCCAGCGCTCAGCGCCCCGGCTCGCCGAAGAGCTCCACCGCACTACGTACCTCCTGCAGCCCCGGCGCCAGCGCGCTGACCGACCCGATGGAGCCGGCGATCAGCAGCAGCGAGCGGCGCAGGCGCGGCACCTCAGGGATGCCGCTGACGGTCATCGCGGCGAGGGCGGCGAGCTCGTCCTCCGCGATGCCGCGGTCGGGGAACTCGGCCGGATGCGCGGCGAGTTCGCGGCGCAGCCGGGACACCGCGGTCCGCAACTCCGCCACCCTCGGATCATCGTCACTGCCGGTCACTGGCCTCTGCCCCAAGCTCCGCAACACAGCTCTCCCCCTCGCACTCCTTTGTGCGCCCGCCTTCACGCTTGCGTCGAACACCCCCGTGGCGTTGGTCGGGCGCCGTGGGACGCGGGCCAGTAAACGCCACCTGATGCGGTGGGCGCCACTCCAAGGGCCGAAATTCAGTCCTTGGAGACCATGAACCCGCCGCGGTGTCAGGTATGCAGGAGACATGACGGAGAAACGGGACCAGGTGGCGGGGCTGCTGCTCGCGGCGGGCGGAGGACGGCGGCTCGGCGGGCGGCCCAAGGCGCTTCTCCAACACCGGGGGCGTCCCCTCGTCGAGCACGCGGCGGGAGTGCTGCGCGCGGCCGGCTGCGCCCGGGTCCATGTGGTCCTGGGGGCGCGCGCCGATGCCGTGCGGGATCGGGCGGTGCTGCCCGGGTGCGTTCTCGTGGAGAACCCTCAGTGGGAGGAGGGCATGGGCTCCTCACTGCGGGCCGGGCTCGACTCGCTGGCCGGCACCGGAGCGCGCGCCGCGCTGGTGTCGCTGGTCGACCAGCCCGGCATCGGCCCGGAGGCGGTGGCCCGCGTGCTCGCCGCGTACGCCTCCGAAGCATCGCTCGCGGCAGCCGCGTACGACGGCGTTCGCGGGCATCCGGTCCTGTTCGGCGCCGACCACTGGCCCGGCATCACCGCGACTGCCGTCGGCGACCGCGGGGCACGCGCCTATCTGAAGGCGCACGACGACGCGGTCACGCTCGTCGAGTGCGGTGACGTGGCGCGGGCGTACGACATCGACACGGAAAGCGACTTGGTCCACCTTGAGTGAGCGGTGTGGCACTGAGCGCCACCGTGCCTCGACTCAGAGAATCTCGACATCAACAAACAATTGAACTTCCACCATGAGGAAATTAGTATCCACTGACACCCAGTGCCGTTGCGTACTGCGCGTACTGCGCGTACTGAAGTCAGCTCGCTGAAGGAAGTGACAGTTCATGTCCGCACCAGCGCCGTCCCCGCTGGCCATCGTCGACGCCGAGCCCCTGCCCCGGCAGGGCGAGGTCCTCACCGACGCGGCCCTCGCCTTCGTGGCCGAGCTGCACCGGCGGTTCACGCCCCGGCGTGACGAGCTCCTCGTCCGTCGCGGCGAGCGCCGCGCCGAGATCGCCCGTACGTCCACGCTCGACTTCCTCCCGGAGACCGCCACTGTCCGCGCCGACGACTCCTGGAAGGTGGCGCCGGCGCCGGCGGCCCTGAACGACCGGCGCGTCGAGATCACCGGCCCCACCGACCGCAAGATGACCATCAACGCCCTCAACTCAGGCGCGAAGGTCTGGCTCGCGGACTTCGAGGACGCCTCAGCGCCCACCTGGGAGAACGTGATCCTGGGCCAGCTCAACCTCACCGACGCCTACGAGCGCCGTATCGACTTCACCTCCCCCGAGGGCAAGTCGTACGCCCTGAAGCCGGCCGAGGAGCTGGCGACGGTCGTGACGCGCCCGCGCGGCTGGCATCTGAACGAGCGCCACCTCGTCGACGCGGACGGCACGCCCGTGCCCGGTGCGCTCGTCGACTTCGGTCTGTACTTCTTCCACAACGCGCAGCGCCTGCTCGACCTCGGCAAGGGCCCGTACTTCTATCTCCCCAAGACGGAGTCGTACCTGGAGGCCCGCCTCTGGAACGACGTCTTCGTCTTCGCGCAGGACTACGTCGGCATCCCGCAGGGCACCATCCGCGCCACCGTCCTGATCGAGACGATCACGGCGGCGTACGAGATGGAGGAGATCCTCTACGAACTCCGCGACCACGCCTCGGGGTTGAACGCGGGCCGCTGGGACTACCTTTTCTCCATCGTCAAGAACTTCCGTGACGGCGGGCCGAAGTTCGTGCTCCCGGACCGCAACGCGGTGACGATGACGGCCCCGTTCATGCGCGCGTACACCGAACTCCTCGTCCGCACCTGCCACAAGCGCGGCGCCCACGCGATCGGCGGCATGGCGGCGTTCATCCCGTCCCGGCGCGACGAAGAGGTCAACAAGGTCGCCTTCGAGAAGGTCAAGGCCGACAAGGACCGCGAGGCGAGCGACGGCTTCGACGGCTCCTGGGTCGCGCACCCGGACCTCGTCCCGATCGCGATGGCCTCCTTCGACACGGTGCTGGGCTCCAAGCCGAACCAGAAGGACCGGCTGCGCGAGGACGTCGACGTCAAGGCCGCCGACCTGATCGCCGTCGACTCCCTCGACGCGAAGCCGACGTACGCGGGCCTGGTCAACGCCGTCCAGGTCGGCATCCGCTACATCGAGGCCTGGCTGCGCGGCATGGGCGCCGTCGCCATCTTCAACCTCATGGAGGACGCGGCCACCGCCGAGATCTCCCGCTCCCAGATCTGGCAGTGGATCAACGCGGGCGTGGAGTTCGAGCACGCGGGAAACACCGTGAAGGCCACGCCGGAGCTGGCCCGCAACGTCGCCGCCGATGAACTGGCCGCCATCCGCGCCGAGTTGGGCGACGAGGCCTTCGCGGCGGGCAACTGGCAGCAGGCCCACGACCTGCTCCTGAAGGTGTCGCTGGACGAGGAGTACGTGGACTTCCTGACGCTTCCGGCGTACGAGCAGCTCGAGGGCTGAGGCCACAGTGCGCACAGCCCTCCGTCCCTCGGCACCGTCCCGTGCCGAGGGACGGGCTCCCGCACAGGGGACGGCTCACGCGGGCAGGCCGTAACGGCGGCGTTCCTCGGCCGTCAGTTCGCGACACTGCTCGGCAACTTGTTCCAGCAGGGTCTCGCACGCCAGGGATACAGAGTCCTCAGGCAGGGACCAGACGTACTGGCGGTGGTTCTCCGCTGTCGCGGTGAATGTGCAGCCGTCATCGGACCAGCGCGCGTCCAGTGGCAGTCGGGCTTCCAGCCGGGAGACGGCCTGGCACTCTCCCGTGGCCACCGACCAGAAGCTCACCCATCCGTCCCCGGCCGCCGCGAGGAAACGCCCGTCGGGTGCCCAGTGGAGGCTTCTTGCCGCTCCATACGTAGGGACGGTCTGCAGCAATGGCTCACCGCTCTGAGCGTCGCAGACCTGTATCCGGAAGGCTCCGTCGAGGAAGGCGACCTTCCGCCCGTTCGGCGACCAGCACGCTGCCTGTGCCGTTCCGGCTTCCACGGTGATGCTCAGCGACCGACTTCCGGTGAGCGGATCCCAGGCGACGAGCGGGCTTTCCTCCTCGGCCCCCAGCAGGCGCCGACCATCGGGGCTCCACGCCAGAACCCGGGCCATCCGGTCGGCGCCGTCCATCTCCGCGACTCGTTGCCCGGTCCCTGTACTCCAGACCTCGATCCGACCTGCGACTGTCACGAAATCGTGGCTCGCCGTCGCGAGGAGCGTCCCGTCGGGAGACCACGCGAAGCGGTCCACCATGCCCCATTGCGTGGTGAGAGCTGTAGTGCACCGCCTCGACGCCACGTTCCAGATCTCGACCCGCCCACTGAAGGAAACGGCAAGGGAGTCGCCGTTCGGGGCCCACGCGACCGCCCCGGGCTTCGGATCCCGGCCCCCCGTGACCTTCCGCAGCCGGGCACTGGTCACGGGCTCTGCCACGTACACGGCATCATGTCCCCGCAGCGTGACAGCCACGCGTCCGGCGTTCCAGGACACGCTGCTCAGCCAGTCACTCAGCAGCGCCCTGGGGCGCCACGAACCGCAGTCGCAGAGCCAGGCTCCGGCGAGTTCCGACCGCCAGGCGAAACGGAAGCTGTCCGCGCTCCACACGACCTCCTCAACGCCCCAGCGGACGCCGAGCCGCCGGAGCACCGCACGATCGGCGATACGCCACACCGTGATGTTTCGGTCAGCACCCGTATCGCCATTGATCACAGCCAGGAGACATCCGTCAGGGGACCAGAACACCCCCACAGCGGCCTCGCCGACACCCCACTCGTCCAAGACCGCACCGTCCTCAGCAGCGCGGATCCTCAAGGTCCGGCCCGCCGTCTCAGCCATGCGCCGACCGTCCGGAGACCAGTCGAACCACGTCTTCGACATGGCCGACGGCGCGTCCGCGTCACACGCCAGGCTCCAGAGCCGCTCACCGTCCGACACCCGCACGACGTGCACCTCCCGCCGGGCAAGCATCGCGAGAAGAGCGGAATCCGGGGACCACTTCAGCGCCTGAACAGGCGGAGCCTCAAAGGAATGCACATCCGGTCGCTGCCCTTCCGTCACTGGCGCGAAGTCCACGATGTCGACGCCGGAATTGTCGAGTTGTGCGGCGGCCCGACGGCCGTCGAAGGAGAGACCAACCGTCCGGTCCCCGAACACGCTCGCGGCACGTGTGTGGGGTGAGAAGTCCGGATCGCTGAAACGCAGCACGCCGAGACCGCCGGGCCCTTCCAACCAGTAGGCGTCCGCCCCGCCGCTGAATCCTGCCCGTGTCAACGCGCCGTCCCCCAAGGGCTCCTGGCCGATCAGATCACCGCTCCCGGTCCAGTTACAGAGATCGCCCTCCGCCCCTATGGTCCGTAAGTTTCCCGTGGTGGGGTCCCAGCCCATGGCGATCACTTTCTCCGCGTGCCCCACACCGATGGTCTCGGTCGTCGGCCCTTGTCCAATGCCCCACAAGGTGAGCGCGGACTTCTCGGTCGCGGTGAACTCCCGTACGGCCGCGACGGCCAAGGCCAACGCGAGTCCGTCGTCCTCCTGTAGCGCGTATGCCTGCTGGGCCCGCTCCGCGATGTCGTCCGCGCGTGCCCTGATGTGGTCCGTCTCCCGGATCTCCGACGCGGCGACCAGGTCGGACAGGGCCACGGACATGGCGTGTGAAGCAGCCAGTTCCCGAGCCTGCACCAACCGCTGCCCGTGCAGCAGATCGTCCGCCGACCGGTCGTTCGCCTCCCATGCGGCGGCCCGGCGTTCGAGTTCCGTGATACGCCGCAGAAGCACCTGATGGCTGTCGATCAGCGCCCGCAGCCTGGGCCAGTGCTTGAGCACCGCCTCGTGGACGAGATCGAGCGCCGCACCCTCGTCCACGTCCGTCACCAGGCGAGCCGCGCGCAGTTCCTCGGCTATGGCCAGGCCTCGCGCGTCCAGGGACGCCGCGCGCACGGTCTGTCGAGAAATGCCCCGTTCGTCCCAGGAAACGAACTTGAGAAGCACCGCTTCCACGGACTCCAAGGGGTAAACCGCGACCAGTCCCTGGTAGAGGCGCTCCGCATGCCTCGCGATGGCCTCGGACAAAGGCCCGGTCCGTTCCAGCAGTTCCCGACCGATCACGTGATCCGACCCCGCGGCCTCGTACAGGTTCCGCAGCAGCTGACTGAGGAGAGGGAGAGAACCGGCCTCTGTCGTCTCGACCAGCAGATCGTCCACCACGTCCTCAGCGATGTCCGCCCCAGCGGCCCGCGCCGGCCCTGTGATGACCGCGTTGGTCTGCCTCGGCGTGAGCCAGCTCAGCGGCATCCTGGTACGGAACAAGTCGTCGTAGGGGCCGAGCGCCGGATCGTGCAAGGAGCCGGACGTCAGCGTGACGATGACGTGCAGATCAGGTTTGGCACGCACCGCCGCCCTGAGTGATCGCAGGAACAGATCGCGCTCCCTGGACTCAACGAGACGAATGACGTCCTCGAACTGGTCGATCACCAGGACGATGCGTGACCGGCGGCGCTGAACCGAAAGCAGTGCGGACAGGCATGCCTCAGGGATGCCCTCGCCCGAGCCGGTCAGGGCCGCCGCCTCACGGCGCAACTCGGACGCAAGGCGCGGGACGAACTCACTCCGCTCCGGGGCGAGAGCCTGTGCAAGAGCCGTGAAGGGGGCGGAGCCGAGCCTCAAAGGGCCGAGAACCGTCCAACGGCGTTTTTTCAGCCTCGGCAAGACACCCGCGGCGACGAACGAAGACTTGCCGCAGCCAGAAGGCCCGACCACCGTGAGGAAGCGTTGCGCGGATTCTCTGCCGACAACCAGCCGGCGCTCGGCTTCCGCCGTCTCGTCCTCGCGGCCGAAGAACACCTCTGTCCGGTCTTCGGTGAAGGCCTCCAGTCCGGGGTAGGGGCTGTCCGGCCCGGTCCAGACGATCTGACGGTGGGCGTGCCAGCGCTGTCCGAGTCCCCAGGCCACAACCCCGACGACACACACTGGCAACCAGATGACGGCATAGCGGTTCACCAGGCGAAACGGTCCCCACCAGCCCTCAGGGTTCGCGGTGAGGAGATTCGTGCCGACCCCGAAGGCCAGCCCGACAAGCAGGGATACGAGGTCCAGGGGAGTTCTGCGACTCGTCTTCACAGGACGCCAACCACCGCCCACCCTCTCCGGCTTCCGTGCCCGTTTTCCGGAAGGGTACGGAACTATGACGGATCCTCGTCAAGACAGCGAAATACGTCAATTGGGAAGAGCGAGTGCGCCTGCTCCAGCTAGCCCTGCTTGTCCGAGTGGCCCAAGGTCCTGCCCGGGGCCACTCGGTCGCGTACGAGGCGCTTGACGGCCGTCGGCTCCGGGAAGCCCTGCTCGCGTCGGTCCCAGACCACCTCGTCGTCGACGCGTACGACGAACACGCCGCCGGTGCCGGGCTTGAGGGCGAGTTCCGTCAGCTCGGTCTCGAAGGTGGTGAGGAGTTCCTGGGCGAGCCAGGCGGCTCGGGGGAGCCAGCGGCACTGGGTGCAGTACTCGATCTGCACGCGGTGGGCTGTCGTCCGGGCTGTCATTCGACGTGTACCGACCAATCCTGTTGCGCCGCTGGTTTGCCGTGCAGGTCCGGAACCCGTTTGAGCCAGTCCGGACGGCCCCGCTGTGTCTTCGCCACGCGCAGCGCGTTCTCCGCGGCCAGTTCCTCACGGCTGGGGAAATCGGTGGGCAGCCAGTTCGTGGACGCCTTCACACGGGCGGAGAGGTAGTCCACGTACGCGTCCCGGAGCTCGTCGGGTGTCGCGAACCCCGGTTCGCCGGTCAGCCAGGCGTCGGGCACCGCCGAGGTCACCTCGCGCAGCAGTTCCTCGGTGACGCGGGGCGCGAACTCGGCGTCGGCCGCGCGTGTGTCCGGGGTGTAGTGGCCGAGGGCGTGGTGGCGGAAGTCGTACGCCTTGTCCGGGGACGAGGCGTCCCAGCGGTGGTGGAAGACGAGGGCGGCGCCGTGGTCGATGAGCCAGAGGCGCGGGGGCGCGATGCCGAGTGTGGGCCAGATCATGAGGTTGGAGCTGTGGACCGTACGGTCGACGTTGACGGTCAGGGCGTCCAGCCAGACGATCCTGCCGGCCTCCAGCGGGTCGACGGCGAAGCTCTTGGCGACCTCGGGCGTGAAGTCCTTGGCGCCCGGCAGGTAGTCCATGCCGAGGTTGAGTCCGGGGCTGGCGTTCAGCAGGTCCCGCACCTCCTGGTGCGGCTCGTGCGCCCCTACGGCCGGGTCGAAGTGCGCGAGCACCAGCTCAGGCATCCGCAGCCCGAGGGCACGCGCCAGCTCCCCCACGATCACCTCGGCAACCAGGGCCTTGCGCCCCTGCGCCGAGCCCGTGAACTTCACGACGTACGTCCCCAGGTCATCGGCCTCGACGACTCCGGGCACGGAGCCGCCCGCCCTCAGCGGGGTCACGTATCGATCGACGGTCACTTCGCGCAGCACACCGGCCACTGTAATTCAGCGCCTCGCGCGGCTGATCGATATTTTCGCCGCGCCCCCGCCCTGGGTACGATCGCGGACATGCCGCCCGCCACCCCGCAGATACCTGGACTGACCTGGGGAAACGCCATACCCGGCGACTCCGGCCAGACTAGGATGAACCCTGGGGAGCCGGGAGCCGGGAGCCGGGAGCCGGGAGCCGGGAGCCGGGAGCCGGGAGCCGGGAGCCGGGAGCCGGGAGCCGGGAGCCGGGAGCCGGGAGCCGGGAGCCGGGAGCCGGGAGCCGGGAGCCGGGCAGTGACCGGGCTTTGGCCGGAGGCGGGGAGCGGTGGGCGCTCGTCTCGGAGTACCGCCACCAAGACCGTTCTCTTCCCCGTCCGTTCCGCGGCGGCCCTGCACCGGCTGCTGGACGTCCTCCCCGTCTTTGAAGGGGACCACCGGATACTGCGCCGGTTCACGCTCGCTCCCGGTTCCGACTTCGGCGTGGACGCGCTGGCGGCGCTGGACGCGGCCGGGGCACGGACAGTCCCCTGGGACCGGGCCGTCGCCGAGTCGCACGACCTGATCATCGCCGCGAGCCCGAAAGGCGAACTCGACCGGCTCAAAGGCCCCGTGGTCCTCCTTCCGCACGGCGCCGGCTTCAACAAGACCGTCGGAGGGGAGGGCGCCGAGGACTCGGCCTCCGGTCTCGATCCCAACTATCTGCTGCGCGACAACCGCCCCCTCGCCACCCTGCACGCGCTGGCCCACCCCGACCAGATCACCCGCCTCGCAGACCGGTGCCCGGCGGCAGCCGCCCGCGCCGCCGTCCTCGGCGATCCGACGCTCGACCGCATCCTGGAGTCCCGTACCCTCCGCGACCGCTATCGCGCCGCGCTCGGCACCGGTGACCGCCGGCTGATCGTGCTCGTCTCCACCTGGGGACCGGAGTCCCTGCTGGCCCGCCGCCCCGGTCTCGCCGAGCGCCTGTGCGGTGAACTCCCGCTGGACGAGTACCAGTTGGCGCTGATCGCCCATCCGAACATCCACAGCGAGCCCGGCACCTTCGAGCTGGCCGAGTGGCTTCCCCGCGAAGTCGTCCTCGCCGGGCCGCACGAGGAGTGGGCCGCGTTGCTGATCGCCGCGGACGCCGTCGTCTCCGACCACGGCTCGTCCGCCCTGTACGCCGCGGCCCTGAACCGCCCCGTGGTCGGCGCGTACGACGGCGGCACCGAGCTGATACCGGGCACACCCATGGACCGGCTGCTCTCCTCCGCACCCCGGTTGGCGCCCGCCGGCCGGTTGGACGAGGCGCTCGCGGCGCACCGCCCCGATGTCCCGCTCGCCGCCGCGCGAGCCGCGTTCGACGTCGGCGCCCAGGGCCATGCCCTCGACCGGCTGCGCACGGAGGTCTACCGCCTCCTGCGACTGCCCCGCCAGCCCGGGACTCCCCTCCCCCGCCTGTTGCCCGCACCCCGGCATCCGGTCGACACGCCCGCGGCGTTCGGCGTACGGGTCGAGCGGCGCGACGGCTGCCTCGAAGTCGAGCGGCGTCCCGCCCGTGTCGACGTACCGCCGCCACATCACCTCGCGGCCGAGGAGGACGCGGCCGGGGCTCGGGCCGTGATGAGCGCGGGGCTCCTGTATCGGCGATGGCACGAGAACTCCCGTGGCACACCTGAGGATTGGACCGCTGACGTGCTCGCCCGTCACCCCGGGTGCCGGACCGCCGGAGTGATCCTCTCGCCGGAACGGTGTCTCCTACGACGACGTGACGCGACGGGCATGCTCCTGTCCGTACGGATAGAGCCGCTGGAGCCGCTTCAGGAAAGCGAGCGGGCAGGTGCCCTGCGCCTCGACCCGGCGGCGGTGCTGTCGGCCGTGCATGCATTGTCCCGCGACGAAGTCGACGCATCCTTGGGTTCATCCGTCAACTGCCGTGTAGCCAGGAGCACTTGCCGGGTATGGCTCACCGCCACATGAGCCACCTGCCGGGCCCTACCGACTCCGGGCCCCACCGGCTCCGGGCCCCATCGGCCGAGGTGCCCGCTCACCCCCGCCGCCGCGGACCGCCCTCGCCGACCCGTATCCCGTCGGCCCGATCCCGATGCGTACGGGCCGTCTCCTCGTCCCCCGCCCGCTCGGCGAGGTCGCCCAGGGCCTCCAGGATGCGCACCTCGTCGAACGTGGAACCCCGTCGGTGTGCACTCGCGAGCGCGGCCTCGTACAACTCGCGTGCCTCGTCGAGGCGGTTCAGCCGCCGGAGCACCCGGCCGAGCTCGAAGCCCGTGCGGGCAGCCATGCGTTCGCGCTTCAGCCGCACGGCCTCCGCATGCGCCCGGGCCAACAGGTCGCGGGAGCGGCCCAGTTGACCAAGCCCCGCGGCTGCCTGGCCGCGCAGGTGGGTGAGGAGCATGGCGCCGTAGTCGTTCTCGATCTGTTCGTGGATGCGGAAGGACTCCTCGTAGTACGGGAGGGCGTCGTCCCACTGCTTCTGTACGGCGTGCAGCTTGCCCCGGAACTCCAGTGCCGAGGCACGGAGTTTCCGGTCCTTCGGCTCGGTGGCGGACAGCAGCTCGGCGGCGCTCACGGCGGCGGTCAGTTCTTGGTCGGCCTCCGGGAAGCGGCGTTGCTCCCACAGCGGGCGGGCGCGCTGGCAGCGCATTCGGATCATGGCCTTGAGATGTCCGGCACGGCGAGCCGCCTCGAACCCGGTGCCGAAGGCATCGAGGACGTCCTCGTAGTGGGGGTGGTCGAGGTAGTGAGTCCAGAGCGGTTCGCACAGGGCCCACGCCTCCGCGTCGGCCCTGTCGTCGTAGGCGATCCGCACGCACGCGTACAGAACGTGCCGCTCGGCTTCGAACCAGCGCAGGGCCTGCCCACCGTCGCCGAACTCGGCATCGGGCGCGCCCGGCAGCTCATCGGCCGCCGCGGCGAACGTCATGCGCTCTCCGGCGATCACGAGGTCGGCGCGCTGGGCCTGGCGCAGATACCAGCGGACGAGGCGCAGCCGGGCCGGCGCGGCCTCCTCGCGGGGCGGGTTCTCCTCCCTCGCTCGCCGGGCCGCGTGCGCGCGGACGAGGCCGTGCATGCGCAGATGGCCGTCGTGCACCTCGGCGAGGCCCGCCGCGAGCAGGTCCTCCACGGCGTCGTCGGCCGCGTCCCGGCCCTCTCCCAGCAGGGCGACGACCGCGGCGCGGGCCAGGTCCGCGTCGGGTGCCGTGGCGAGCAGGCGGTAGAGGTGTCGTCCCTCGTCGGTCATGTCGTCGTACGCCGTGTCGAGTACGGCCTCGGTCTCGGGGACCCCCGCATCACGCAGGTTCCGGCCGAACTCGTCGAGCACACGCACCAGTCGGCGCAGCGGCTGACGCCTCAGCTGGAGTGCCGCCGCCTCCAGCAACAGGGGCAACCCTCCGCAGAGGCGCACCAGTTGACGGGCCGTCGCCGGTTCCTCGGACAGTCGCGCGTCGTGTGCTCGCTCGCTCAGCAGCCGCAGTGCGTCCTCGTCCTCGAGCGGTTCCAGCGGCACGTCCACGGCGTCCGTCCGCGCCAGGTCGTACAGCGGGGCGTGGCTCACCAGGATGGCCACGCTCTGCTGCGAATCGGGCAGGAGCGGCACCACCTCGGATCCGGCGCGTACGTTGTCGATCACGACGACGAGCCGGTGGTCCCGCGTCAGTTCCAGGTAGCGTTCGGCCCGTTCGTCGAAGGTGGACGGCAGCCACTTGCCCTGCAACCCGAAGCCGCGAAGCAGCTCCGCCAGAGCCTCCGAGACATCGATGCCGCCGTCCCTGCGGTTGTCTTCGAGATCGACGTACAGGACGCCGACCGGGCCCCGTTCCCCGGCTCCCTCGGTCATCTGCTTCCGCAGCTTGCGCGCGACCCGCTGCCCCAGAGTCGTCTTGCCCACCCCTGCCAGGCCCCGCAGCGTGGCCACGAACGGCCGTTCGTCGTCCTCCCACGCGCTCGCGGACCGGATGATCGAAAGCTGCTCGTTCACGCGCCCGACGAAGTGGACCTCCTCCGCACGGAGTTGGAGGGGAATCCGCAGGGCCGGGCCAGGTTCCGGCAGGTGCGTATGAAGGTGACCGATGTACTTGGCCTGCACGAGGCTGCCGATACTGGCCTGCCCGCCGACGCTGTTGTACGTGTTCCCGGACGTCTCCTCTTCACCAGCCACGGCGCAACCTTACGCAGGTCGCGCCCGACGTGAAGTACCCACCTACAGCAGCGGGTTGGCCAGCGGAAGATACCGCGCGTCCGCCCCGTCCGCCCCCGTCCACCGCAACAGCAGATTCGTCTTACCGGGCAGCGTGGGAGACCTGAGCAGCTCCCCCACCTCCGGCAACCCCGCCTCGAAACGCCTCAACTCCCGCCGTACGGCAGGCCAGAGCTCCACCCCCGGATACCGCTCCTCCAACGCCCCCGCGATCTCAAGGAGGTTGTTGACGACGAGGCAGTACACGAGCCGTTCCCAGCCGGCCGCTCGCGTGACGTCGGGCAGCAGCTTCACGCCCTCGGCGTCCCGGAAGAGTGCCTGGACGGGCAGTCCGTCGTCGTCCACGGCCACCACCGTGTTCTGGAGATGCGCTTCGAGTACGACGCCGTGGTGCGCGAACAACTCCAGGGCGGGCGGGACGACTTGGCGCAGATAAGCCCTCCACCAGGCGGCGGGGTCGGAGAGCGTGTCGAGGGGGCTGCCGTCGAAGCCTTCCGTGAGGGCGGCCGCGAGCAAGGGGGTCGCGCCGGGGAGGATGTGGTCCCGCAGGCCGTCGCGTACGAGGACGGCGAGTTCCTCGAAGGCGAAGTGCGCGGTGCGGTAGCCGCGGTCGCTCAGCCAGGCCGCGGGGCCGTCCACGGCCGCGAACCCGGAGGTGACGGCCGCGTCCGTGCGGTGGAGTTTGAGGAGGTCGTGACGCCAGAGACGGCGGATGTCGTTGGTGATGCGGACGTCGAGGCTGAATTTCAGGAAGAGGTCGGCGGCGGGGTCGTACACCGTGCGGATGGCCGCGGTGGGCCAGGCCGGAGACGCGGAGCGGCCGAGATGTACGAGGCGGCCGTCGGCGAAGGCGTCGCGGATCTCCTCGCGGGTGTCGACGAGGTCGAGCTGCCAGGGGTGGGCGGGCAGGAGCCGGTAGCCGGGAGGTGCCTCGCCCAGCGCGTCGATCGCCCGCGTGTCGCCCTCCTCGGCGACCGTGTCCTCCCGTACCCCC
>NZ_JAAKZY010000216.1 GCF_011045015.1 Streptomyces scabichelini
CACCCGGACCCGATCCTGGCGCTCAACCGTATGGGCAGCTTCGACTGGGACCTGGACGCCGGCATCATGCAGATGGACGCCAGGGCCCACGAGATCTTCGACATGCCCCCCGACGAGTACGACGGCCGCCTCGAGACCCTCTCCCCGCGGGTACCCCGGACCGAGGCCCACCGCCTTGACACCCATGTCTCCCAAGCCCTCAAGGACGGCAGCGAGAACTACGGGGCGTACTTCCGCATCCGCCGCCGTGACGGCACCCTCCGCTGGACCCACACCCAGGGCTACATCCGGCGCGACGAGACGGGCCGGCCGCGCCGCGTCATCGGCATCATCCGCGACGCCACCCAGGAGCTGATCGAGAGCGAGGCCCAGCGCGAGCAGGCGGCCCTCGACGAGTTCCGCCGTCGGCAGACGAACGTCGTGCAGATAGCCACCGCGGCACTCGCGCACGCCCGCACCGTCCAGGACGTCATCGACGTCCTCACGGACACCCACGGGCTGACCCACCTCGGTGCGACGAGCCTGGTCATGGGGCTGGTGGAGGCCGGCCGCATCCGCCTCGTCGCCGAGGGGCCCACGGGCAGCTTCGTACCCGGCACCCGGATCACACGCATAGACGAGCAGTACCCGATGAGCGAGGTCGTCCGCACGCTCACCCCGCGCTTCATAGTTTCGCCGGAGGACTTCGCCGAGTCGTATCCCCTGCTGTGGCCGCACATCACCGACCTGAACATCACCGCGGCCGCCTATCTGCCACTGATCGCGCAGGCCCGCCCCATCGGCGCGCTCGGCCTGCTCTACCACGACAAGCGGGGCTTCACGGCGGAGGAGCGCAACGTCCTCGTCGCCCTGGGCAGCAGCATCGCGCAGAGTCTCCAGCGGGCCATGCTCTACGAGCAGGACAAGGACCTCGCCCAGGGCCTCCAGCAGGCCATGCTGCCGCGCTCCATCCCCAGCGTCCCCGGCGCCGACATCGCCGTCCGCTACCGCTCGGCCTCGCTGGGCCGCGACATCGGCGGCGACTGGTACGACGTCATCCCGCTGCCCGGCGGCCGCGTCGGAGCCGTCATCGGCGATGTCCAGGGCCACGACACCCACGCGGCCGCCGTCATGGGCCAGCTGCGCATCGTGCTGCGCGCCTACGCCGCCGAGGGCCACACGCCCGCGACCGTCATGGCCCGCGCCTCGGTGTTCCTCGACGAACTAGACACCGAGCGCTTCGCGACCTGCACCTACGCGGAGGCCGACCTGTCCACGGGAGTGGTCCAGATCGTGCGGGCGGGCCATATCGACCCGGTGGTGCGCAACCCGGACGGCACCTGCCACAGGCTGTCCATCGAAGGGGGCCTGCCGCTCGGTCTTTCCGCCGAGTTCGGGCGCCTGCACTACCAGGTCGACACCTTCGAGCTGGACCCGGACCAGACCCTGCTGCTGTACACCGACGGGCTCGTCGAACAGCCGGGGGCGGACCTCGACGAGGGGATGCGGACGCTCGAGGCGCTCGTGTGCACGGGCCCCGACGACGTACGCGACCTCGCCGACCGGCTCATCGACGTGGCCGACGAGCGCGGCGGCGAGGACGACGTCGCGCTGCTCTTGCTGCGACGTCTCGGCCATGTCGCGCAGCAGTCCGGCGGGCGGCTCCAGCAGCATGTCGGGCCGGGCGATCCGGAGGCGCTCGCCGGGGCCCGGCACATGATCCGCGCCGCGGTGGCGGCCCGGGGCGCCGAGGACCGCGCCGACGAGGTCGAGCTGGTCGCCGACGAGCTGATCACCAACGCCCTGATGCACACCGAGGGCTCCGCGATCATCACCCTCCGTGCCCTCACCGGCTCCGACCGCCGCCTGCGCATCGAGGTCGAGGACGCCTCCAGCGCCCTGCCGCGCCGCCGCGAGGCCGGAGAGTCCGGGGTCTCGGGGCGCGGGCTGCTTCTGGTGGACCGTCTCGCGGACGTGTGGGGCGTGGAGGCGCGCGGCGGCGGCAAGTGCGTATGGTGCGAGTTCATCGTGCCGGAACGCGACTGACAACTGCTGCGCATGGCATCGTCCGTGCCGGGTGGCACTCTGGACGTATGCCGGAACTGCCCGAGGTCGAAGCGCTCAAGGACTTCCTGACCGACCACCTCGTCGGCCACGAGATCGTGCGGGTGCTGCCCGTCGCGATCAGCGTCCTGAAGACGTACGACCCGCCGCTCACCGCCCTCGAAGGCCGCGTGGTCACGGCCGTGCACCGGCACGGCAAGTTCCTGGACCTCTCGACGGACGGCGGCCCGCACTTCGTGACGCATCTGGCCCGCGCCGGCTGGCTTCATTGGAAGGACCGCCTGCCCGACGGCCCGCCCCGGCCCGGCAAGGGCCCGCTAGCGATGCGTGTCGCCCTGGAGACCGGCGAGGGCTTCGACCTCACCGAGGCGGGCACGCAGAAGCGGCTCGCCGTGTACGTCGTACGGAATCCCGGCGAGGTTCCCGGTGTCGCCCGCCTCGGCCCGGATCCGCTGGCCGACGACTTCGACGAGGGCCGCTTCGCGAAGCTGCTCGACGGGGAGCGCCGCCAGCTCAAGGGCGCACTGCGCGACCAGAGCCTGATCGCAGGTGTCGGCAACGCCTACAGCGACGAGATCCTGCACGCCGCCCGGATGTCCCCGTTCAAACTGGCCGCGTCGCTGACCGCCGAGGAGACGCACCGCCTGTACGGGGCGCTGCGCACCACCCTCACCGAAGCCGTCGAGCGCTCGCGCGGGGTGGCCGCCGGACGGCTGAAGAAGGAGAAGAAGAGCGGGCTGCGGGTGCACGGCCGCACCGGCGAGGCGTGCCCCGTGTGCGGTGACACGATCCGCGAGGTCTCCTTCAGCGACTCGTCCCTGCAGTACTGCCCGACCTGCCAGACGGGCGGCAAGCCTCTCGCGGACCGCAGAACGTCCAAGTTCCTGAAGTAGCCCCGGGGAACAGGGGATCAGGAGGGGGCAGAGGGACCAGGGGGATCAGGGGGCCTTGAGCTTCACGAGGGTCTCGTCGCCCGTGCGCACCTCGTACTCGATGATCTCGTCGGTGTGCATGGACGCGGAGGCCTGCATGGGGGTGGGTTTCCCGCCGCCGCCCGCCTGCCAGTTCATCAAGGTCTCCTCCGAGCCGTCGCCGCCGATGGCGACGAGTTCGCAGGGCTGGGGCTTGGAGATGCCCTTGACCATGAAGTCCACGTCGCTGCCCCAGGCACGGTCCCGCGTGGTGACCTCGGCCCACACACCCGTACCCGGGTCGGTGGCGGCGACCCGCTGTCCGTCCGAGCCTCCGCCGCCCGAGAGCACCGCGATCGCGGGCCCGCCCACCGCGAACACCACCGCGGCGGCGACCGCGCACAGCCAGCGGGTACGCCCCTTCCGGCGGGCGGAGACCACATTCTCGAGCAGTCGGTCCAGGAGGGCCGGTCCTGGACGGGTCATGGGGTTGACCGTACGTGGAGTGGCCTGGGCATACGCCCGCAAGGACCGTGTCGTGGGGGCAAGTTCGCGTATCTGCATCGCGCACTGAGGGCACTCCATGAGGTGGTCCTCGAAGCGGAATGCATCCGCGGCGTCCAGCACGCCGAGCGCATAGGCGCCGACGTCGCGATGGCGTTCCAGGGACCTCATACCTCATCCTCGTGGCAATGGTGAGAGCGGGGATTAGCTGCTTGCCCACCGGTACGCACGAGACAGCGGAATCACTCAAGCCCCGCAGGAAACCAACCAGGAGATTCGGAGCGGGTGCGCCCGCGGATTGGTCCCGGACCAAAAAAAGTCGCGGATCAGAAAAGGTCGGGGAACGGAAAGGTCACGGATCAGAAGAGGTGGATCGCCAGGTGCCCCAGCGGCAGGCCGAGGCGCCAGGCAGGGGTCCACACCTTCGGGCCGTCGTCCTCGCCCGGCACCGGACCGCCGCCCGGCACCGCGTCCAGGTCCGGCGCGAGGAGCTCGGTCTCCTCCAGCCAGCGCCAGGCCGCCGTCGCCAGATCCAAGTCCGGCGTGGGGCCGCCCGATTCGACCGCCTCGGCCGCGAGCCCCGCCAGACGCTCGCCCACCCAGTCCTGCCACGGCTGGTCGTACGCCGTCAGCGAAAGCCAGGTCTCCAACTGCGAGACGACCCGGATGCCGGAGAGCTCACCGCTCGTGTCCGACAGGAAGATGGTCAGCGCCAGCGCATCGCGCCCGGCGCGGAACTCGAATGACGTCGGCGGCATCAGGTCCCCGGTGCGCAGCAGCTCATCGGCGATGTACTCGGCGTACAACCACGCCATGGGAACGATGAGTTCACCGCCGCCGGTGCCGTCCGTGCTCTCCTGGCCTCTGTGCAGCATCCCTTCCTGCCTTCCTCCGGTGCGTGCGCGTCGCCCGACCCCGGGCCCCATTCCGGAACACGGATGAGGACAGCCGATTACTCAACAGAGGGTCTCGGCAAGGCGCTTTACGGAGGTTTGACTCGACCGTTGGTTTCACCGCAGGTCGGCCGCGTATCCGGGAAGTACCCGGCGCAGGGCGCGCAGCGCGTAGTACGCGCGGGACTTCACGGTACCGGGCGGAATCCCGAGCTCCGCCGCGGCCTCCGCCACACTCGCACCGCGGAAGTACACCTGCACCAGAACTTCCCGGTGCTCCGGAGTGAGTGTCTTCACAGCCTCGCGTACATCGAGGGTCGCCGCTGACCTTTCCGCGTGATCGGCGCAAACCCGCGCGCTCTCCAGTACGGCGTCCCCGACCTCGGCGGGCCGCGCCTGGCGCGCTCGGCGCGCGTCGATGGCGAGCCGCCGCCCGACGGTCAGCAGCCAGGGCCGTACGGAGTCGAAGTCGTCGGCCCGCAGCGCCTCGGGGTGCTGCCAGGCGCGTACGAGTGTTTCCTGCACCAGATCCTCGGCGCGCTGCCGGTCTCCGTCCGAGAGCCTCAGCAACAGGGCGAAGAGCGGTGCGCCGTGCTCCCGCTGCAACTCGGCCAGCTCGTGCTCGGCGGTCGTCCTGCTCGTGATGGTCGTGGCGGCCGTCATGGCCGTATGTCAGCGCAGGGCACGCCGTGGGGACAGGCCATCGACACGGATCGTCGGCGGACGGTCGAACCTGTCGACGAACGGTGCGATGAACGGTCGACGGGGTGTGCCCGTGGGCCGGCGCCCCGGGCTCCCGACTGGCCGGAACGGCCCGTCCCGCGAGGACCGGTCGGAGAGGGCCGTTTCAGCTACCCGCCCGGTATGGCTCCTTGACTCCTGTGTCCTCTGTGTGTGGATTCGTTCCTATTAATACGTAAATACGACTACGCGGGAGCGGACTTGAAGACCACATGCAGGCGACAGACGACCCCGGCCCTGGCAGTCCTGCTCCTCGCGGCGGCAGCCGTCGGCTGCCAGGCGCAGGAGCCGCCCGCGCGGACCGGAGACCCCGCGCCGTCCGCAGAAGGCGCCCGCTTCACCCTGGTCGCCTCCGGCGACGTCCTCCCGCACAGCTCGGTCATCCGCCAGGCGAACGCCGACGCCGGCGGCCGCGGACACGACTTCCGGCCCATGCTCTCGGGCGTCAGACCAGTCGTGGCCGGCGCCGACCTGGCGATCTGCCACATGGAGACGGTGTACGGCGCGGACGGCGACTACACCGGCTACCCCAGCTTCAAGTCCCCGCCCGAGGTCGCCAAGGGTCTCGCCGCCACCGGCTACGACGCCTGCTCGACCGCCTCCAACCACACCCTCGACGACGGCACCGCGGGCATCCGGCGCACCCTCGACGCGCTCGACGTGGCGGGCGTACGGCACGCGGGGTCCGCCCGCACCAGGGCCGAGGCAAGCGCGCCCACCCTCATGCAGGCGGGCGCCGCGAAGGTCGCCCATCTCGCGTACACGTACGGCACGAACGGCATCCCGATCCCCGAGGACAGGCCCTGGTCCGTGAACCTGATCGACCGCGACAAGATCCTCGCGGACACCCGGGCGGCCCGGAAGGCGGGCGCCGACGTCGTGGTCGTCTCCCTGCACTGGGGAACCGAGTGGCAGGACGAGCCGGACCAGCAGCAGCTGCGGCTGGGCAGGCAGCTCACCGGAGCCCGTACGGACGGCCGCCGTGACATCGACCTGATCCTCGGCACCCACGCCCATGTTCCGCAGGCGTACGAGAAGGTCAACGGCACCTGGGTCATCTACGGCATGGGCGACCAGATCGCCGGCGAGATGATCAACCACAGCGGCGCCCAGGACCCGCGGGGCAACGAGAGCACGATCGGCCGCTTCACCTTCGCCCCGCCCGCCGCACGCGGCGGCCGCTGGAAGGTCGAGAAGGCCGAGTTCATTCCCCAGTGGTTCGACATCGGCTCCGGCCGCGTGGTGAACCTCGACGATGCGCCGGCCCAGAGCGCCGTACGCGACCGGATCCGTCAGGTCGTCCTCAGCCGGGGCGCGGCCCAGGACGGACTCGTCATGGGGAAGTAGGTCCCGCATCCGCCTTCGCTTCCGCCTTCGCCAGCTCCGAGCGCCGGTAGGAGTACGCGAAGTAGACGAGGAGTCCCAGCAGGAACCACGCGGCGAACCGCACCCACGTCTGCCACTGCAGATACGTGATCAGCCAGATCGAGAAGCCGACGCCCACCGCGGGCACCACCGGCATCCACGGCGTACGGAAGCTGCGCGGCAGGTCGGGCCGCCGGTAGCGCAGCACGATCACCGAGACGCACACGACGACGAACGCCAGCAGGATCCCGATGTTGGTCAGTTCGGCCGCCTCGCCGATCGGCAGGAACCCGGCGATGACGGCAGAGGCGACTCCCGCGATCCAGGTCACGCGCGTCGGCACGTGCCGCGTCGGATGCGTCTTCGCGAACCACTTCGGCAGCAGCCCGTCACGACTCATGCTGAACCACACACGGGTGACTCCCAGCATGAACGTGAACATCACGGTGAGGATGCCGATGATCGCGCCGACGGCGATGACGTTCGCGAGCCCGCCCAGCCCCACCGACTGGAAGGCCGTCGAGAAGCCGCTCTCCGGGTCGATGTCCTTGTAGTCCTGCATGCCCGTCAGGACCAGGCAGGCGGCCACGTACAGGACCATCGAGATGGCGAGGGAGTAGATGATCGCCTTCGGCATGTGGCGCTGCGCGTCCTTCGACTCCTCGGCCGCCGTCGACATGGCGTCGTACCCGAAGACCGCGAAGAAGACGGTCGCCGCTCCCGTGAACGCCCCGCCGACCCCGTACGGGAAGAACGGGTTGTAGTTCGCCGTGTCGATGTGGAAGACGCCGACGCCGATCACCAGGAGCACCACGAGGACCTTGAGGATGACGACGATCATCTCGAAGCGCGCCGCGTTCTTGATGCCCAGGTTCAGCAGATAGGCGATGAGCAGACACAGCACGGCAGCGAACAGATCGACCTTGTGTCCGTCGCCGGTGCTGGGCGCGCCCAGCATCCAGTTCGGCAGATCGGCGCCCATCTCGCCGACCAGGAAGCTGAAGTACCCGGAGATGCCGATCGCGACCACCGCCACGATCGCGGTGTACTCCAGGAGCAGGTCCCAGCCGATGAACCAGCCGGCGAGCTCGCCGAGCACCGCGTAGCCGTACGTGTAGGCCGAGCCGGCCTTCGGGATGAGGCCCGCGAACTCGGCGTACGACAGCGCGGCCGCGGCGCTCGCGACGCCCGCGACGAGGAACGAGACAAGGACCGCGGGCCCCGCCGTGCCGTTGGCGACCGTGCCGGCGAGCGTGAAGATGCCCGCGCCGATGATGCCGCCGACACCGATCGCGGTCAGCTGCCACAGGCCGAGGGAGCGGTCGAGACGCGTGCCCTCGCGGGCCTCCGTCTCCTCGATGCGTTCGATGGGTTTGCGGCGGAGAATGCCCTCGCCCATTCGGAGCCCGGCCATGCGCCTCACCTCTTCGCAGACGGCAATCGGCTGTCGGCGGGTCATGATGGCTCAGGGGCAGCGGTGACGGAAGACGCTGGGCGGGGGTTACGGCACAACGGTCACGGGCCATCGCCCGGCCTTCACAAGACGGATGGCCACCGAGCCGATGAACCGGTGCCCCGCCTGCTCCGACGCCCCCACCACGACGGCGTCCGCCTTCAGTTGGTCCGCCGCGGACACCAGCCCGCTGTACGGGTCGCCGCGGAAGGTGTGGAACTCCCAGCGCACCTCGAATATGCCCTTGAGCTTCTCGGCGGCCTCCTGGATCTCCCGGACGATCCCTTCGGCGATCTCGTCGGTCACCTCGGCGACCGGGGCGCCGAGGGCGGCGCCCCCCGCCATCACCGGCTGCACGTACACGAGGGCGAGCAGCGACCGCTGGCGCCGGGCCAGGCCGGCGGCATAGGACGCGGCACGCATCGAGGAGTCGGAGCCGTCCACGCCGGCCACGATGACCTTCGGCCCGTCCGTGCCCCGCTCGAACCCCTGCGAGTGCCGTTGCGAGTGTTGTTCTTCCACGGCGCAGAGGCTATCGGAATCCGCAGGTCCCGCCGCGGCCGGGGAAACCGGCTCGGCGCACGGGCCGGCGATCGGCAGCGCGCCGCCGTTTCCGCTCGTGGCCGAAGCCGAGCTGGTCCCATCGGGTGCTTTCGTGCGCCCGGACCGGTGTCGGTGCGCGGTTCAGGGGGTCGGCCGGGCGACTGATTAGTCATGAATAAGGATCAGATGCTCTCGCGGCGCGGGGTGTTGCTCGTCGGCGCCGCCGTCCTGGGGGCGGCGGGAGCGGCCGGTACGGCACGCCTCCTCGGCGCCGATCCGGCCCCGCCACCCGGCCGGCCCTCCGTAACTCCCGCCGCGGGCGCCCAGCAGGGCTCCCGCACCCTGAGGTCCTCCGCCTACCGGCTGCAGCCCCTGGCCGGACACGGCCCCGCACGCCTCACGCCGGGGCGCACCCTCGTACGGCAGGAACCGTTCCTGCGTATCGTGGGGCGCGGCCGCAGCATGGTGCTGACGTTCGACGACGGCCCCGACCCCCGGTACACCCCGGAGGTCCTGCGCACGCTCAGGGCCCACGACGTACGGGCGATGTTCTTCGTGTGCGGCTCGATGGTCGTCGACAACAAGGACATGCTCCGGGAGATGGCCGAAGAGGGACACGTCGTCGGCAACCACACCTGGTCCCACCCGCTGCTCACCCAGCTGACCCGGTCCGCGGTCCGCTTCGAGATGGAGCGGACCTCCGAGGTCATCGAGGAGGCGTACGGGGAACGGCCCGGCTGGTTCCGCGCACCGTACGGAGCCTGGAACCGTGCCGTCTTCGAGCTCGGTGCCGAACTGGGCATGGAACCGCTCGCCTGGACCCTCGACACACTGGACTGGACGGCGCCCGGTGCCCGCACCATCGAGCGCCGGGTCATGAGGGGCGCGGCCCCGGGTGTCGTGGTCCTCGCGCACGACGCGGGCGGCGACCGCTCGGAGAGCGTCCGGGCCTTGCGCGACTATCTGCCGCGACTGCTGGACTCGGGCTATCACATCACCGTGCCACGGCGGCAGTTCACCTAGTCCGACGGGGTTCCACGGCCAGCCGACGGAAATCCCCGGCCAGTCCGGGGGAAATCCAGGGCCAGTCCGAGGGAATTCCACGGGCTTTCGCCCGCCCGGTCGGGGAACGCTCAGCGAACCTCGGCCAGGCGGGCGAACACGACGACGTTACCGTCGTAGCCGTTCTGCTGGGAGAAACCGCCTCCGCAGGTGATGACACGCAATTCGGGAGTGCCGGTGTGGCCGTAGACACGATCGCCGGGGAAGTTGTTCTTGTCGAACACCTCGATGCCGTAGATCGTGAACACAGCGAGTTTCCCGTCCTTGCGCTTGACCTCCACACGATGTCCCTTTTTCAGGGCTCCGAGTCCGTAAAAGACAGCGGGGCCCTGCTTGTTGTCCACATGGCCGACCATGACGGCCGTACCCTTTTCGCCGGGCGAGACCGCGCCGGTGAACCAGCCCGCGAGATTCGGGTCCTCCGGCGGGGGCGCGTCCACCCAGCCCTCCATGTCGAGGCCCACCGGCATGACGGGGGCGTCGACCCGGATCGCGGGGATGCTGATGCGGTCGACCACGGAGAACGGCAGGGGAGCCGGTGCGCTCGGGCGGGTCTTTCCGGGGGTGCGGCTGTCCGCGGCGGCGGCCGTCGCGGGCTGCGGAGGGCCCACGTCGAATTCTCCCGAACCATTTCGAATGAGCGCGAGGCCGGTCAGCAGAACAAGCGCTATCACGCCCCAGGGAGCGCGCTTCCTCTGCCGCTCCTCCTCTTCGGCCAGCTCGGACGCAGACATTCGCAAACCCCTCTCGACGCGGCCGTCGCCGCGTCCGTCGCGCATAAGAGAACGCTAAGTGCAGCACGCCCGGCGGGCGACGGGAGAGGTACGAACGGGTGGCGGTCCCCAAGTCCGTGCGCCATCCGAGTCGCCGCCGCCAGGAAATTTCTGACGGTCCGTGACCTGCGGCAATATCCGATTGCGTTCCTTTCTGTCGGCGTGTCCTCTCACCAGGACGGACCATTCTCGAAATGCGGCTCTCTACACGGCATCTGAGGGTCTGTCTGGGAGGCGTTCTCTCGCCGATCGACCCGGGGACGGTTCCCGGGGCGCCTTCCGCGGAGGAATCACATGCGTACCACTCGTGCCCTGGCGGTCTCTGCGACAGCGTTCGCCACCCTCGGGCTCGCCGCCCCCACGGCCGCGGCCTGGGACCACCCGAGCAACATCGTCGCCATGCCCAGCGTCATCGCCCGGGGCGGGCAGCTGACGGTCACGGTCGACGGCTGCCCGAAGGGCGGCACCATGACGTCGCCCGCGTTCCCACAGACGCCTCTCACGCCGATCAACAGCCACAACGAGACGTCCAAGGGGGTCGCGACCATCAACCAGAACGCCCATCCCGGTTCCTACGACATCACGGTCAACTGCACGGGCACGGGCACCCTCACCAAGCCCCAGGCCTTCACCGTCATCGGCGGTGTCCGCGGTGGTGTCGGCGGCAGCAGCTCCAGCGGTGCCACGCCGACCGACGTGGCCATCGGCGGCGGGCTTGTGGGCCTCGCGCTCATCGGCGGCGCGGTGTTCTGGATGCGCCGCCGCTCCGAGAACAAGGCCTGAGGACTTCCAGCCCTTCGCCCTGGACCGCCACGGGTTCCGGGGCGAAGGGCTGTGGCGATCGCGTGGTGAGCGGTCGGTCGTGGTCATGGTCTGCGGTCAGCCGTAGTCATGGTGAGCGGTCAGCCGTGATCGTCGGCCGTGCGGCGGCGTGACCAGTAGTACGCCGTGCCGACCGAGCCCGCGACGAGCGCGAAGCCGAGGCCGATGTCGCCCGGGTCGAAGCCGCCGAGGGTGCCGCCGCCACCGGCTTTGACACCCTTGTGCGCGGCGACATGGTTGTGGGCGGGGACACGCGACTCCTTCGGCCGGCCGCCCGCGATGGTGAGGTCCTTGTGCCCGAACTCCTTCCCGCACTGGAAGGTCACCCGGTACACGGCGCCCGGTTTGGCGTCCCCGTCGACGGTGGTCGTGGCCGAGCGCTGGCCCCTCGGGAACACCACCGGGTCGAAGACGCCCGAGAAGACCTTGATGTCGTGCTTGCAGCCCTCGACGGACAGCGTGACGCGGCCGCCCGCGGCGATGGTCGCGGGCGAGACGTCGAAACCGAACGAAGTGATGTCGCGGTCGCGGTCGCCGTCCCCGGCGACGGCCGCCGGTGCGGCCAGAGCCAGGGCGCCGACGCCCAGCAGTGCGGCCGAAGCGACGCGTATCGCGCGCATGGTGAGACCTCCGGTCCCCGAGGAGCAGTCGCGGACCTTTTCCGCTTGCGCCGTATATGCACCTCGATGGTCGAAACGCTAGGAAGGTGTGGGCGTGGGCGCGATCGCAGTAGCGCGAATGGGGCAACCGTGTGGGCCGAACCGGTTAACGGATGCGTGCGGCCGGGGGACGGGCGCGGCGTGGCGTCCGCTGCCCCCCGGCGAGTCGTCGGCCATGGCTCTCCGGGCGAGACCGCCCTCGCAGGGGCGAGAACAAGCCATTCCAGGCCCGTCTGGCCACATGCGGCACATAACTCACAGACGTCGCTCAAAGAATCTTGGTAGCCGGTTGAACATTCTCGGCACTCCCACCCGTACCTAGGGCCATGCGCGGCGCAGTTGTGCGCCGCAACACCTAAGCGATTAGCGGGGAGTTACCCATGAAGCCTTCCTGGCGGAGCGCCTCACTCGTAGCGGCAGCTGCGGCCCTGGCGCTGACGACGGCGTGCGGTCAGGACAACGCGGGCCAGTCCACGGGCAGCCAGAATGTGGGGGCGGCACCTGCGGCCAATGGCGTGGGATCGGGCAACGACTACGGCGTCGGTACGAGCACGCCCACCCCGGGTGCCCAGGGGCAGGGCGCCGCGGCCGGGGCGCAGACCGCCGGAAAGCTTGCCGTGTCGGATAACAAGGCGCTCGGCGAAGTGGTCACGGACAGCAAGGGCATGACGCTGTACCGCTTCGACAAGGACACCGCCAAGCCGCCGAAGTCGAACTGTGACGGCGCCTGCGCCACCACCTGGCCCCCGGTCCTGGCCGAGGGTGCCACCGCACCGGCGGGCGTGGACAAGGCACTGATGGGCGAGGTCACGCGTTCCGACGGTACGAAGCAGCTGACCATCGACGGCTGGCCGATGTACCGGTACGCGAAGGACACCAAGGCCGGTGAGACCAAGGGACAGGGCGTCGGAGGCACTTGGTACGTGTCCGCCCCCGACGGCAAGAAGGCGTCCGCGGACGCCGGCGACGCCGGGGCCGGTGCCGACGCCGGTGCCGGGGCGGAGGCCGCCGACCTGCCCGGCCTGTCGACTCGCAACGACCCCGAACTGGGTGAGGTCGTCGTCGACAAGAACGGCATGACGGTCTACCGCTTCGAGAAGGACGTCCCGTGGCCGATGAAGTCGAACTGCGTCGGTGAGTGCCTGGAGAAGTGGCCGGTCGTCGAGCCGGTCGACGCCGCCGACACCAAGGGCATCGACACCGAGGTCGACGGCCGACGCGGCTACGTCATCAACAAGCGTGCGGACGGACTCAAGCAGCAGAGCATCGACTGCTGGCCGATGTACACCTTCGCGGGTGACAAGAAGCCCGGCGACACCAACGGCCAAGGCGTCGGCGGCACTTGGTACGCCATGGCCCCTGACGGCAGCGCGATCAAGAAGTAGACATCACCGCACATCGAACACCGCCACACCGCTCACGACAGATCAGGCAGCACGGAAGGGAGGACCCGCAGAGAGGCAGTAAGCGACAGCTCCGGAAGGAAGGAGCAGGAGCAGAGCCGCACGAATCCCCGGTCCACCCCCTCCGCACCGCACGGAGGGGGTTGGCCGTTTTTTGCGTCTCGACGGGCTCATGGCGGCGTCTCCGGGTCTCATCGCGACTCTTCATGACTCTTCGGAACTCCTGGGAACTCTTGGCACTCTTTGGCTGCTTCGGAGCGATTTCGTATGACGCCAATTCCGCATGTGCCCCAGGCAGTGACCGGGAACGGATGGTCAATTTCCGTTTCCGCTCGCTCCATTGGCGGACGATCAGTAGCCTCAGCTCGAACACCGGATCGCCTACGCCTTGGAGAGATAGATGGAGCGTCCCGCCTGGGCCCCACGTGGCATCGACATCTCGGTGCCGAGCGTGAGCCGCATCTACGACTACTACCTGGGCGGATCGCACAACTTCGACGTCGACCGGGAAGCAGCCCGCAAGGCGATGGAGTACATGCCGGGACTTCCGAAGATCATGCAGGCGAACCGGGCCTTTCTGCGCCGAGCCGTCCGTTTCGCGGTGGACGAGGGCATCACCCAGTTCCTGGACATCGGCTCCGGCATCCCCACCTTCGGCAATGTCCACGAGGTGGCCCAGAGCGCCAGCCCCGGAGCACATGTCCTGTACGTCGACCACGATCCGGTCGCCGTCGCGCACAGCAACGCCGTCCTGGAGGGCAACGAGGACGCGGACGTCGTCGCCGCCGATCTTCGCAAGCCCCAGGAGATCCTGGCGAGTTCCCAGTTTCAGGGCCTGATCGACCAGAATCGGCCAGTCGCGCTCCTTCTCGTTGCCATACTTCACTTCGTGGAGGACGAGGACGACCCGTACGGGGCGGTGGCGCAACTGCGCGACGCGCTCGCGCCCGGCAGCCTGCTCGTCGTCACGCACGCCTCGTACGAGGGCATCCCGCTTCCCCCAGAGCGGGCCGAAGGTGCGGTCGACGTCTACAAGAACATCCGCAACCCGCTGATCATGCGCTCGCGCGACGACATCGCGCGGTTCTTCGAGGGGTACGACATGGTGGAACCCGGACTGGTGCCGATGCCGGAATGGCGGCCCGACACGGCACCCGAGGACGAGGATCCGTTTGCCTATTCCGGGTTCGCAGGCGTGGGGCGCACGGCGTGACCGCGGAGCCGGACGGGCCGGAGGACAGACTGCGCAGGTTCGCGACGATCTGGAGCCGGGCGATCTACCCGGTCACCGCGACGTCGCTGACCCGCCCGGAGTTCGAGCAGCAACTGACGCCGCTCGCCCGGCGGTTGAGCGAGGCGCTGCGAGCCAGGACGTTCGACGCGGCCGAGGGCCAGGCAGTCGGCGCCGCGCTGATCGACGCCCACTGCACCGAACCCGAGGCGCTCAGCCGCACCCTTGACTGCGTCGACGCCTACTTGGTGCTCTACTGCGGCGAGGACGGACCCCAGGAGGACCTGCGCAGCCGTTCGGCGCGGTTGCAGCACGCCATGGCCGCCGGCTTCGCGCAGGCGCTGCGCGAGCGGACGCTGGCCGAACAGGAAGCCATCGCGCGAGCGGCCCTCCAGGCTCAGGGAGTGGTCGCTCAGGCGCTGCACGCGAGCGAGGCGCGGTTCCGCGCCGTGTTCGAGGGCGCGGCCATCGGCATCGGCATCGCGGACCTCGACGGCAACATCCTCCAGGTGAACAACGCCCTGCTGCGCATGTTCGGCGGCACCGAGCAGGCAGTGCGCGGCCGCAACGTCACGCAGTGGACCCACCCCGACGACGCTCCGCAGGTCTGGCGGCTGTACGAGGAGCTGGTGCGCGGCGAACGCGAGCACTACCACGTGGAGAAGGCCTTCTACCGCCCTGACGGAACGGTTCTGTGGACCAACCTGACGGTCTCCCTGCTGCGCGACCCGGACGGCAACCCCCAGTACCAGCTCGCGCTCATGGAGGACACCACCGAACGCCGGCTGCTCAATCTGCGGCTGCGGTACGAGGCGACCCACGACGCACTCACCGGACTGCCCAACCGCACCCTGTTCTTCGAGCGCCTCGACAAGGCGCTCTCCGCGGGCGAGGGCATGCGGTTCGGGCTCTGCTACCTCGACCTCGACGGCTTCAAGACCATCAACGACAGCCTCGGCCACGCCGCCGGCGACCGGCTGCTCGTCGAGGTCGCCGACCGGCTGCAGTCCTGCGCGACCGCGCCCGGCGAGATGGTCGCCCGGCTCGGCGGCGACGAGTTCGTGGCGCTGACCACCGGGCCGGACACCGAGACCGAGGTCGACGCGCTCGCCGACCGCATCATGAACGCCCTTGTCACCCCGGTCCGTATCGAAGGCCGGGAGCTCACGGTCCGCGGCAGCATCGGCATCGTCGAGGGCCCGGCCGGCGAACGCGGCCCGGCGGAGGTGCTGCGCAGCGCCGACATCACGATGTACCGCGCCAAGTCGGCGGGCGGCAACCGCTACGAGCTCGCCGACCCCGAGGCCGACGCCCGCGCCATCACCCGGCACGGACTCACCACGGCACTGCCCGCGGCCCTGGACCGCGGCGAGTTCTTCATCGAGTACCAGCCGCTCGTCCATCTCGGCGACGACAGCGTACGCGGCGCCGAGGCCCTGGTCCGCTGGCTGCACCCGCAGCACGGCGTGCTCGGCCCCGACCGGTTCATCCCGCTCGCCGAGCACACCGGCCTCATCGTCCCGCTCGGCCGCTGGGTGCTGGAACAGTCGGTCCGCCAGGCCTGCGCCTGGCAGGAACGACACGGCGGACCGGAAGTCGCCCGTCCGTTCCGCATCAACGTGAACCTCTCGCCCTGCCAGCTGACCCACCCCGGCCTGGTCTCCGACACGGTCGACATCCTGGAGCGCGCCGGCCTCGAACCGGCCTCCCTCTGCCTGGAGGTCACCGAGTCCGCGCTGATCGGCGCCGACGACGACCTCCTCAAGCCCTTGCGCCGCCTGGCCGAGATGGGCGTCGACATCGCCCTCGACGACTTCGGAACGGGCTACTCGAACCTCGCCAACCTGCGCCGTCTCCCGGTGAGCATCCTCAAGCTCGACCGCTCCTTCACCCAGAGCATGCAGCAGTTCCCCGCGGACCCGGTCGACCTGAAGATCGTCGAGGGCATCGTCTCCCTGGCCCACGGCCTCGACCTCACGGTCACGGTAGAGGGCGTGGAAACGGCCGCCCAGGCCGAACAACTGCGCCTCCTGGGCTGCGACACAGCCCAGGGCTGGTACTACGCCCGCCCGGGCCCCCCGGACAGGCTGCACGATCTGGCGTTGGTGGACGCGACGGGCTGAGCGCTACAAGGGCCGCGCCCCTAAGGGCCGCCCCCCTTGGGGGCGGCCCTTAGGGGCGCGGGGCACTGCGCGACCAGCCACAACGGACCCGCAGCCCTGGACGGCGCTTCAACCCAACGGCGCTCCCAGGCCCGGGGCCCAACGCAGGGTCACCGTTCCAGCAGCATCCGCTGCAACTCCCGAGCCGCCCGAGGCGGATCCACATCGCTCCGATGAGCCAACGCGATCGTCCGACTCAGCCCAGGCCGAGCCAGCGGAGTGACCCGCAACCCCCGCCCGGCCCGCGTCGCGACCATCCGCGGCACGACAGCCACCCCGAGC
>NZ_JAAKZY010000217.1 GCF_011045015.1 Streptomyces scabichelini
GTGTTCTGGGGGAGGGGGCGGTGTGTTGCCGTCCCCGTAGAATCACCGTGTGAGTGCTCCCGTTTCCCCAGCTGATGCCCTGCGTGCCGCCCTGGCCGGGCTGCTGGACGGGCTCCCGCCGAAGACGGCCGCGCAGGCGGTCGAGCGGTTGATCGCGAACTATCGGGGACGGACTCCGACAGATGCGCCGGTGCTGCGGGACCGTTCGGACGTGGTCGCGTATGCGGCGTACCGGATGCCCGCCACGTTCGAGGCGGTGTGCTCGGCGCTGGGGGCGTTCGCGGATGCCGTGCCCGGGTGGGTGCCCGACAGCCATGTGGATGTCGGGGGCGGTACCGGGGCCGCGACCTGGGCCGTCAGCGCCACCTGGGAGGGGGAGCGGTCGGTCACGGTGCTCGACTGGGCCGAGCCCGCGCTGGCGCTCGGGCGGGAAATCGCCGCCGCCAACCCGGAGTTGAAGGCCGCCGAGTGGCAGCGCTCTCGTATTGGATCGGCGCTCACGATCGAGAGCGCTGATCTCGTCACCGTCTCGTACGTCCTCGGCGAGCTGACCGACGCAGACCGTGCCGCCGTCGTGGACGCCGCCGCAGCCGCCGGCCGAGCCGTCGCGATCGTCGAACCCGGCACGCCCGCCGGCTACGCCCGTGTCATCGAGGCCCGGGACCGGCTCATCGGCGCCGGATTCCACATCGCCGCACCCTGCCCGCACAGCGCGGCCTGCCCCATCGTCCCCGGCGAGGACTGGTGCCATTTCTCCGCCCGGGTCAGCCGTTCCTCGCTGCACCGGCAGGTCAAGGGCGGCTCCCTGGCGTACGAGGACGAGAAGTTCAGCTACGTCGCCGCCACGCGCTTCCCGGTGGCCCCGGCCGCCTCCCGGGTCGTACGCAAACCGCAGATCCGTAAGGGGCAGGTACTCCTCGACCTGTGCGAGACCGAGCCGTCGCTGCGCCGGACCACTGTCACCAAGCGGCACGGCTTGCTGTACAAGGCCGCCCGCGATGCCGACTGGGGGGATGCCTGGCCTCCTCACGTGGTGGACGACGAGGTTTAGCACCCGTCCCGACGACTTGCCGGTGTGCGGCGAGACGAACCGTCTTGTCAACCTGGTAAATTCGAGCCATGGCTCAGAAGTCCGCCCCCGACTCCGCCCGCCGCAGCGAACGATCCCGGCGCGCCATCTACGACGCCGCCCTCGCCCTCGTCAGCGAGGTGGGCTATCCGAGGACCACCATCGAGGGCATCGCCGCCCGTGCCGGCGTCGGCAAGCAGACGATCTACCGATGGTGGCCATCGAAGGCCGACGTCCTGCTCGAGGCGTTCATCGACCTGAGCGCCCAGGCGGCGGAGGCCGCGCACCGGCCCGAGGTCATCGGGGAAGCGGCCGAGTACGAGATCCCGGACACCGGCGATCTGGAGGCCGACCTCAAGCTGGTCCTGCGCGCCACCGTCGACGAGTTGCTCGACCCCAAGTTCGAGGTTCCCTCGCGCGCGCTGGCAGCCGAAGGGATCGTCAACGAGCAGCTGGGCAGGGAGTTCGTCGGCAAGCTCCTCGAACCCCAGCTCCAGCTGTACGTGAAGCGCCTGCGCTCCGCCCAGGACCAGGGCGCCGTACGCCCCGACATCGACCCGCGCATCGCCCTGGAGCTCTTCGTCTCGCCGCTCGCCCAGCGCTGGCTCCAGTACACGGGCCCCATCACGTACGAGTACACGGACACACTCGTCGACTACGCCCTCCACGGTCTCGCCCCGCGCTGAGCGATGCGCTGCGCCGCACTGATCGGCACGCTGAGCGGCGCGTTGAGCCCCGATTGTGACCAGGGCGACACTGAAGGCACGTAAATGAGGCGCGTAAATGCCTTCAAAGTGCGCGATAGCACCCGATCCCTGTGTCGCGCGCGCATCGCCCCACCCGCCCGGAACGGGAGCTTCGGCACCCCGTGCCGCACGATGGTGGGACCATAAGGCATGCTGTCCGCACGACGCTGTCCGCACAACAGCGAGGCGAGGGTGATAGATGAGCGCAGAGTTCGGCCGCCGTTCGGGCGGGCAGGGCAGGATCTCCCAGTGGTTGCGCGGCCGCCGAAACCGTCCGCTGACGACCGACGCCGACGACTCGAGCCGTGAGGATCTGCTGCTCGCCGCTGCCGGCGCCGGGCTGCCGCTCGCGCCCGCCGCCCATCCCTCCGGCTACCGGTGCTCCTGCGACCGCGTCGGCTGTCCCACCCCCGCCCGGCACCCCGTGTCGTTCGCCTGGCAGACCCAGTCCACGACCGACCGCGCGCAGATCGAGCGCTGGGCCCGGCACCAGCCGCAGGCCAACTTCATCACCGCGACCGGCATGGTCCACGACGTACTCGACGTACCCCTGGACGCGGGCCGTGAGGCCCTGGAGCGGCTGCTCGCCTCCGGCATCGAGGTCGGTCCCGTCGCGGAGTCCGGCGGCGACCGGATGCTCTTCTTCACGGCCACCCGCGGTACGCCCGAGGACGAGGACGAGTGGTGGCCCTGCGAGTTGGACTGCCACCCCGAGACGATGGACGAGCACCCCGGGCTGCGGTGGCACTGCCGTGGGTCGTACGTCCTCGTCCCGCCCGCCCAGCTCCCGGGTGACCTGACGGTCGCGTGGGTACGCGGGCCCGAACACCCGCTCCCTGACCCGCTGTCGGTGCTCGAGATCCTCACGGACGAGTGCGCGCGGTACGCGGGCGAGCAGCCGGACCACGCGGCGGCCTGGCCCCTGCGCGGCTGACCCACCGTCACCCTGGCACCTTGAGTCAGAAGTCGGGGCAGGCGCTCTCTGAGTCGTTCCGGTAGGTGCGGTAGAGCGGGAGTGCCTTCTGGCCGGTGGTGCGCGGGGCCGGCGGGTGCTCGACGACGGGTACGGGTTTGCAGACGGCCCACTGGTCGTTCTTGCCCCGTCCCTCGAAGCCGTAGGTGCCTGCGGCGCCGACCAGGCAGGTGTCAGTGCAGGTGTCGCCGGCGGCGCTCGGGATGATGAGGGTGTTGTACACGTCGTCCGCCATGGGGATGAGCATGGACTCCGGGTCCAGTTCGCCGGCCTTGTTGATATCGGTGAAGGTGCGGTCCACGGCGTCGCTGAGCAGCGTGAAGCCGTCGTAGTACATGACGGCATAGCCGTCGTCGAGCGGTTTCTTGCCCAGCTCGTGCTGCTTCTCCAGCTCCTCGAAGCGGTCGAGGAAGCGGCCGAGCGCCGTCGCCGGCTTCTTCTCCCCCTTCCACCAGGCGGGATCGACGGAAGACGCGTCGACGATGGTGGCCCGCGCTTCGGTCAGCCACCGTGTGGGGGCTTCCGCGGTGAGGGTGGGCTCCAGACCGATGCCGACCTTCAGGATGCGTAGCGTCGTGGTCCGTCCGCAGGTGCCCTCCTGGGCCAGCCTCTCGAGGAAATCGGGCAGATCCTGGTCGCGGCCGGCGAAGAAGACGGTGTCGGACTTCTCCTTGCAGATCTTCTCCGCGGCATCGGTGAACCGCCGGGGGATGCCCTTGTTCCTGCCGGAGGAACCGGTGAAGTTCGACTGGCGGTCGGCCAGGTCGTACTCCTTGCCGAAGTGCCTCTCGAAGACCTTGCGCAGATTCTGCGAGTAGACGTCCTCCTCGCGGTTGTCCCAGACCAGGAACCCGTTGTGTTTCTCCGGCTTCTTTTCCAGGTAGAGGTCGAGGGCGCGGGCGAACTGCTCGTTGTTCGGCGAGGGCTTGAAGAAGTACGGGGCGTTCATGTCGGCCGCGGTGATGACCGGCCCGATGGTGGGGATGCTGTGCTCGCTGAGCGCGGCGATGGTGTCCCGTGTCTCGGGTGTGCTGCTCGGGATGCCGGTCACGCCGACCAGCGGTGTCCGGGTGTCCTCGGCCAGCTCGGCGAGCCGCTTGACGACGGGCTCCCACTGGTCGAGGTTCCGGCCGTCGGGGGCGAGCAGCAGCTGGTGGTCCGGTCCGCCGGAGCGGTTGGCCTGGAGCTGAGCGGCCAGGGCACCGGCAAGTCCGCGACGGATCATGTCCGTTGTCATCGCGCTGTGCTCGTCCGAGGTGAAGGGCATCATCAACGCGATACGTACGTAGGGGATCTTGTGGCCGCTGCCCGGGTCCTCCCAGCCCTTCTTCACCCTGGCGTTCTCTTTCGCCACCGCGTCGACCAGGCTCTGGACGCCCGGGTCGGCCTCGAAGGTGCCCGCGGTGACACCCACGCAGTCCCCGTCGACGTCCCGCAGATCATCACCGCACCTGCCGGGGCCACGCAGGACGAGGACGAGGACGGTGGTCAAAGCGGCGACGAGAGCGCCGAGTCCGCAGACGGCCAGCCACTCGACGGGGCCCCACTCGCGGGGATGACGACGGAACAGACGGATCAGCATGCTTCCTCACTGACCGGGGATGGGGAAGGGGCGCTTCTTCCGTGCCGCCACAGGCCAGCTGCGGGCGGCCTGGCCCAGGACGGCGTGCCAGGAAGGGTGTCGCGGTGACAGGAACGCCAGCTCCTCGCCGACCGCCTTGCACATGTCGGGGTCCGGTTCGGCGTGCGGCTCCGACACATGCCACAGGGCGTGCAGCAGTCGGTTGACGCAGCGCTCGATCTCGTGCAGGTCCACGTACCGGCCGTCGTGCGCGCCGAGCGCGACCTGCATCCGTTCGTCGGTCCACTCTCCGGTCGGCGGTGTGGGGGCCGTGGCGGCGTACCGCAGGCACAGCAGCCAGTGCGCGGCGGCCTGCGCGTCCTGCTCCGACTGGAACTCCTCCGCCAGCGTGGCCACCACCGTCTCGGCGTTCCCCGACGCGAGCGTGTGCCGCAGCGCGTCCGCCTCCCCGCTCTCGCCGCGCTGGGTGTGGTGCATCCGCAGAAAGCGGTGGATCTCCTGCCAGCCGCGGCCGTCGTCGGCCCCTCGCGAGGTGCGGCGCGCTTCGTGCACGAGCAGCGTCTGCAGCAGGGCGTCACCGACCAACGGCCGGTCCGGCCGGGTGAGTTGCTGCCACTGCTGCTCTTCGAGGTAGTCGGTGGCGGAGTTGGCAGGGAGCTGATCGGGACCCTGCAGGCGCAGATGGTCGGCCAGCGCCTCCGCCGCCGTGCTGTCGCGGGCGAGCGAGAGCAGGGTCAGCCGGTCGCGCTGGCGCCGGTCGGGAAGCAGCCGCTCAAGGAGCGCTTCGGTGACGGGACGGCCCTCCGGCGTGTGCAGTTCGAGCAGATCGCGCGGGCCCACACTGGCGCCCTTCCTGGTCGCGTCCAGGACCGCCGCGCACAGCACCGTCGTCGCCGTGGGATGCCCGCCGGTCAGGGAGTGCACGGCGGAGACCAGAAAGGGGTGCAGCGGCCGGGCGGGCCGGTCCGGCACCAGGAGCGGCAGGATGTCGTCCCGGCTCAGCGGGGTGAGCGGGACGGCGAGCAGTCCGGCGGAGGGGGTGAGGCCCTTGCGCTCCCAGCCGGAGGACTTGACCAGGTCGCGCAGCTCGCGGCGGACCGCGGACGGCGCGTCCTCCGGCAGGCCGCCGAGCCGGGTCGCCACGACGACGAGCTCCTCGCGGTCGGGGCGTTCGGGCATCGCTCGGTGTTCCAGGAGCAGATCGAGGAAGGTCTGCCCGGCCGCGCGGTGTGTGTCGTCGAGCAGGATGAGCGGCCAGGGTTCACGGTTCCACCGCTTTAACCTGCCGTAGGAGGCGGCGACATCGTGCAGAAAGGCGGCCATCAGGGTCTGCTCGGCCGCGTGCCGGTAGTCGCCGCCCTGCTGGAACCACTCCCCGAGGAGCACCAGCGGGTCCTGGCCCTTGGCGCTCTGCGGAAAGCGGCGCCGGTACCACTCACGTGCGCTGTCCGGCCGATACCGCTCGGTGTACTCCGCCACCACGGCGACAGTGACCATGTCCTGACTGTCCCGGCTGTCGTGACCGTCCCCGCTGTCCCGACCATCCCGGCTGTCCTGACCGTCCCCGCTGTCCCGACCATCCCGGCTGTCCCGGCCCTGCGCCGCGTCGCCGCTCTCCAGACGGCCTTCGACGGCGGTGGCCCAGGCGTGCCGCAGCGCGTTCTCCTCCCCGTCGGCGAGGCGGCAGGCGCGCAGCAGCCGGGCGTACCGGAGGCACAGCGCGTCCCGCTGCTCGGCGTTGCCGTACTGCCATCCGGAGACCGCGAACAGCCCGGGTGTCAGGACGGGGAAGCGGCGGCGCAGCTCGGGTGCCAGCCCGCACACAAGCTCCACCAGGATCTCGACGAACGTCGAGGCGGTGGCCGTGCCGTCGGCCGGGACGAGCGGGAAGGCCGCGGGATCGGCCGCCACGGCCCGGACGTACGCGAGGGGCAGCCGGCCTCGGTAGTGCGCCGCCAGCGCCGTGAGGACGGCGCTGCGCCCCATGCCGTGACGTCCCGTCACCAGCACCACGGGCAGGTCATCCTGGTGCTCCCGGGACACCCGGGACCTCTCGCCATAGGCCAGTCCCGTGAGCCGGGGTATGAGCGAGCGCAGCAACGGATCGCGGCCATAGAGGTGTGCCCGAGGCGAGTCGCCGACCCCGGACGGCGACGGCGTAGCGCCTTCCGATGTGCCCATCTGGCTGCGTCCTGCCTCCGTTGTCCGTTGCTGACCGGCAGACGCGCCTCGGAGGCGGGCGGCACCGCTCCCCCGAGACACAGCCGCAGACTTCCGTACCAACTACACCTGGAATACGACCAACTACACCTGGAACTGGAGAACTTACCGGTGGAGTACCCCTCCCGCCAGGTGAATCCGGGACTATGTCATCCGGTTGTGACCGTTTGGGCACGGCGCGTACACGAGTGGGAGTATGGTGCCGCCCAGCAGCGACAGTGGCGCCCGATACCGGGGAAATCCGGCGTCAGGGGCGCGGATGGATGTCGAGTTCGACGCTCTCCGGAAGTGAGTCCGCCCCGCGTATCTCGCCGGGGTAGGCGAGCCGTACCCGGCGCAGTCGGCGCAGTCCGGCGAGGGGGGCGAGATCGAGCTCCGCGACCTGCGACAGATGGATCTCCTCAAGTCCCGGCAGGCGCAGGGAGATCCGCCGCAGCGGCACCGCGGAACCCGCCCTGGCCCGCACATCCAGATGGGCCACCTGAGGAATCTTGGTGCGGGGGGCGAACAGCAGCATGCTCAGCTGCTGAGGGGACAGGGCCAGCTTGCGCAGATTCGGCAACTCGCCGATGAGCAAACCCCATTCGTCCGGTACCAGGCGCTCGCTCGCGTCCTGCAGACGCAACTGCTCAAGGCCCCGGCACGCCACGATGCCCGCGAGCTGGTGTGCCGCCGGCGGCAGGGACAGCAGGCGCAGCTCGGCGGCGCGCGGGAGGTCGGGCAGCCCGCGCCAGGGCACCTCCGGGCCGACGAGGAGTTCCTCGAGGCGCGGGCAGTCGGCCAGCTTCAGCAAGGGCTCGAACCGGGGGAGGTCCCGCAGCTCCAGCCGCTGAAGGTGCGGCAGGCGCGTCAGGGGCGTGGGGTCCTTGACGTTCCGGCAGCCCTGGAGGACGAGCGTTTCGAGCTCGGGGAAGGCGGACAGCAGGTCGAGGTCCTCCAGTTGCAGGGTGTTGCGCAGCCGCAGCTCGCGCAGCCCGCGCGGATCGAGCGACGCGCGGATCTCCTCGGGGTCGAAGTCACCGTGGACACCCACCCGCCGGTACCCGGACATGGTGCGCAGGGCTTCCAGCTCGGCGCGTGAACGCACCGTGACCGCCTCGTCGGGGGCCGTCTCGAGCAGTGGGCGCACGATCTCCTCGGCGTACACATCCGTGTCGAACCGGTCCCAGTGGTCGAGGAGTTGAGCGCGTACGGCGGGCTGGTCGGTCCGCAGGAACTCCCGGAGCCTGGGGATGGCGGCGTCCCCGCCGATCTGGCAGATGGCGTGGACGGTGGCGAGCTCTTCGTCGCCCGTCAGGTCCTTCGCCTTGGGCAGCAGGCCGAGCAGCAGAGGGCCGGTACGCGCCAGCGACCTGGCCTCGCGCAGGCTGCGCGGCGGGAGCATGCGCGAGGCCCGGTCCTCGATGGCCTCGCGCACCGTCGGTTCCAGGCGGGTGGCCTGTTCGAGGGAGGCGAGCGCGAGAAGCCGTAGCCTGGCCTGCACCGCGGCGTCCTTCTCCCGGTCGCCACGTTCACGCAGTCGGGTCAGCAGGTCGGCGCGTTCCTGGTGCCTGGCCTGAGCGACGGTCATCTGCACCACGTCCTCCCACTGGTCCAAGTGTGCGTTATTGACAAGCATGCCCATGTCGCGTTCCTCCAGCACGGCTTTCGCGCCGAGGAAATCCTGGAAGGTGCGGTGGATGAAGTTCACGGCGCCGTTGGCGGGTTCGCGCAACAGCCCCGACCGATCCAGGAGATGCTGGAGTGCTTCCTCCGCCGTCCCGACCTCGGCCAGACGGGGGACGGAGGGCTGCAGCCGGCGTACTACGTCCACTGCGTCAGGCCAGTCCAGCTGTGTCCGCTCGTTGCGGATCAGCCAGTACGCCAGTCTCTGGAGCGGCTCTGTGGCCGCCTTTTCGTCCAGGGTCGGCCTGCGGCCGCGGCCGTAGACCTCGCGCTCCAGGTCGCGGCGTTCCAGGAGCATGGAAAGCGCCGCCTCGTAGAGCGAGGCGCGGCCCTGGGGCAGAAAGCCGCGGCGTTCCCGGTGCAGGGCGCAGATCAGGCCGCACATCAGCGGGTTGGTCGCGAGGCGGCTGAGCTCGGGGCTGCTGCGCAGCGACAGCGTCAGCGACTCACCGAGCTCCTGGGACGCGCCCGCCGCCGTGTGCCAGCGGCGGATGAACTGCCTCATGTCGGCGGGCCGCATCGCGGCGAGCGTGAACTCCTGGAAGCCGTCGCGCTCCAGCCAGCCCCGTTCAAGGGCGGAGGGCCGGGTGGTGATGAGCCACAGGTTGCCGGGGAAGGCGCCCATCAGGTTCCTGAGCCAGGCCCGTACGCGGACCCGGTCGTCCTTGGGAATCTCGTCGGCCCCGTCGATCAGCAGCACACCGCGCCCGTGCTGCAGTACCCGGGTCGCCCAGCCGTCGGGCTGGATGCCCACCAGCGGGCAGCCGATCCAGCGCAGGAAGTCCTCGGGCATCGGCAGCTCGGCGTCCTTGCGGGCCAGGGTGCGCAACGGCAGGACGAAGGGAACGCGGCCGAGCAACTGCGACAGGCCCCCGGGCACCCGGTCCTGCTGCGCGGTGGTGAGGGCCAGCCACTGCACCAGGGTCGTCTTGCCGGTGCCCGCGACCCCGCGCAGGAGGACCCGGTCGCAGCTGGCGAGGAGGGCCTCGGACGGTCCAGGGCCCCAGTCGGCCGCCGTGTCGCCTTCGGCGTCCGGTTCGCCGTCGACCGCCGGGGCCGGTTCGGTCCCGCCGCGGTACGGCATGGCCTCCAGGCTCAGATACGCGGTCTCCAACGGCCAGTCCTGGCCGTCCGGTTCGCGCAGGTCGACGCCGTAGATCGTGAGTCTGCCGTGGTACTCGACGACGTAGCGGGCGTACTCCTCCTCGAACCGTGTGTCCTGGACGGAGATGTCAGGTAACCGCTGCAGAATCCTCTCCAACTTCTCGCTCTGGTCCCGGAGTTCACGACTCTGCTCGATCTGGGCGCGCGCCGCGAACCCCGCCTGCTGGCTGAAGAACCGTACGAGGTGGACGCAGGCCGTCTCCAGGAGCCGGTCGTGGAAGCGGGCGGCGTCGTCGCTGAGGAGCCTTCGGGTGTCGGGGCCCGCACTCCTGGACAGCTCCGCGGCCAGCCGCTCGGGGCCGAGCGCGAAGGCGTGCACATCGTCCATGTCGAGATCGCCCAGGGCGTGCAGGGTGCGGGTCAGTGCCTGACCGACCGCGTCGTGCTCATCGGCGCCGACCGGCGGATCGTGCGGCCCGGCGGCCCGCACGGCGCGGCGGACCAGCTCACGGGCGAGCTTGTGCAGATCGTCCTCGGTCAGGGTGCGGTGCTCCCTGGCGAAGGACAGCATCCGGCGGATCGGGATCGGACGGTCGCCGAACTCCGCCCCCGGCATCTTCGCGGGCGGCAGCACCAGCCGCTTGATCAGCGGCACGACCACCCCCGACGCGATCCGCAGCCCCACCGTGCCGCCGTCCACCGCCACAGCAGCCCCTCCCTCCACCACGCCCCACGCGCCCGCACCGAAGCTCGCGGACCCCCGAACTCGCCTCACTCTAACCGCGGTCGCCCCCTCAAGTCGGGGCCCGCAGAGGCGACTTGCGCCATAGTGCCGGGAGTGCCGGGGTGCACGCGCGACCGGCCATGACCGGCCGCCGAGCACGAAGTCCGGGCCGCGGCAGGAGTTCCAAGGGGCGCCACCCGCCAGGTCCAACCGGCGCCACCCGGCAGGTCCAACGGGCGCCACCCGGCAGGTCCAAGGGGCGCTACTCGCCCTTCGCCCCTGTCAGCCCCTGGATCCTCGCCACGAACTCCACCTTCTGGTCCGAAGCGGTCTTCGCCGGATCCAGCACCGCCTGGTTGGACACCGACTCCAGCGTGACGGACTGCTTGGGCTCGCCCGTCATGAGGGCCTTCACATTGGCGTCGGTGACGTTGAGCGGGACGCCCTGTGCCGCCGTCTGCTTCTCGTAGTGGCGGGTGGTGAAGAAGACCAGCGCGCCGCCGTCCGTGGTGCGCAGCCCGACCGGGGCGTAGTCGCCGGTCGTCAGCGGCTCGTCGAGGTACTGCCGGACAAGCCCGGGCTGCTCCGCGTTCTTCTCGCGGGTGGCCCGCCAGTCGGAGGTGTGCACGCCCGGTGCGAACGTGTCGCCGCCGTCCTTCAGGTACGTCGCGTACGACTCGGCGAGGTCCTGCGGCCGGACGGCCAGGTCCGCGGCGTCCGCGGTGACCGGCTCGGCCCAGCCGTCCTTGTCCTTCTTGAACTCCGGTACGTCATCGGCGGCGAAGATCGTCAGATACGACACCTCCCACACCTCGTCCGCACCGCCCCGGGTGAACACGAGCAGCCAACGGGCGTCACCGGAGCCCTTGTTGGCCCGCGACTCGGCGACGAACCAGCGCGGCCAGCCCGCCTTCTTCGGGATCACGAACTCGGTGTCGGTCAGCTTCAGCGGCACATAGCCGGGATCGCCCCCCGGCTGGTTCTTCTCGCCCGCCCGGAGCTTGGCGCCGTCGATGTCGGCGAGGGGTCCTGCGACCCGATCGGCGTCCAGGGACTGGTCGTTGGCCTTGTTCGCCTCGTTGTAGGCGGTCGTGAAGTCCTTGAGGGCCCGCGCGGCCTCGGTCTTCGTGGCCCCCGGGAGGACCTCCCGCTCCCCGTGCACCACCATGCACCCGCTCGCCGTGACCGACAGCACGGTGACGGCTGCCGCCGACGTGGTCAGCCGGCCCAGCCTGCGAAGTGTCTGCGGCGTTCTCATCGGATCGTCTTCACCTTCCCCTTCCCGGAGGCGAACCCTATCGGGGCCGGGAAACGAGCCGCAGCCGGGATCACGTACCGCGCCCGCACTGTGATCTCCCTGTGAGGGCACGTCACGAAGGCCTCCTCAGACCTCCTCGACCTTTTCGCGAACGGGAGCGGGAGCCTTCACCGTCCCGCCGCCGAGCCGCATCGGCGACAGGAAGAGAGCGAGCGTCGGCACCAGGTACAGCGCCCACACGATGACCTGGAGCACGGTCGGGTCCGGCTGGAAGTTGAAGATGCCCTTGAGGAGCGTGCCGTACCAGCTGTCCGGCGGGATCGTGCTGCTGATGTCGAAGGCCTTGTTCGTAAGGCCGGGCAGGAAGTCGGCCTCCTGAAGATCGTGGAAGCCGTACGCGAGAACGCCGGCCGCCACGATCACCAGCATGCCGCCGGTCCACGTGAAGAACTTGGAGAGGTTGATCCGCAGGGCCCCGCGGTAGAAGAGATAGCCGAGCACGACCGCGGTCACGATGCCCAACAGGGCGCCGATCAAGGGCTCTTGGCTGCCGTCGCCCGAGGCGCGCACGGACGTCCAGACGAACAGGGACGTCTCCAGGCCCTCGCGGCCCACGGCCAGGAACGCCGTCGCGACCAGCGCGCCCGTGCCCAACTGCAGCGCCGCATCCAGTTTCCCGTGCAGCTCGGCCTTCAGATGGCGGGCCGTACGCCGCATCCAGAAGACCATCCACGTCACCAGGCCCACCGCGAGGATCGACAGCGAACCGCCGAGCGCCTCCTGCGCCTTGAACGTCAGCTCCTGGGAGCCGAATTCGAGCGCGAAGCCGAAGCCGAGGGAGATGCCGACGGCGACGCCGATGCCGATCCAGATGGGCTTCAGCGCGTCCCGCCGCTCCGTCTTCACCAGGTAGGCGACGAGGATGCAGACCACGAGACTGGCTTCGAGGCCCTCGCGCAGGCCGATCAGATAGTTGCTGAACACGGTCTACGCCTCCTCGGAGAACAGCGCCCGGCCCCACCAGTCGCCCTTGTCCCGGACGCCCGGCGGGATCGCGAAGATCGCCGAACCCACGTGCTGGATGTACTCGTTGAGCGGGTCGATCGCGAGGCTCCGCTGTACCGGGATGAAGCCCTCGCGTACGTCCCTCTGGTACGCGAGGAAGAACAGCCCCGCGTCCAGGCGGCCGAGCCCGTCCGTGCCGTCGGTGAAGGAGTAGCCGCGGCGCAGGAGCGTCGCCCCGTTGTTGGAGTCGGGGTGTGCGAGCCGGACGTGCGCGTCGGGCTTCATCGCCTTCAGGAACGGCTCGTCGCGCTCCTTCGCCTTGCCCACCGGAGCGCCTTCGCCCTTGTCGCGGCCGAAGATGTCCTCCTGCTCCTGGAGCGAAGTACGGTCCCAGGTCTCGACGTTCATGCGGATGCGCCGCGCCACGAGGTACGAGCCGCCGGTCATCCAGGACGGCCCCTCCGAGTCCACCCACACGAACTTCTTCAGCCGGTCCGCTTCCGTCCCCGCGATATTGCGGGTGCCGTCCTTGAACCCCATGAGGTTGCGCGGGGTCTGTTCCTCCGGAGTCGTCGACGAGGTCTTGCCGAACCCCAGCTGGGACCAGCGGATGACGACCTTGCCGAAACCGATCCGGGCGAGGTTGCGGATCGCGTGCACGGCGACCTGCGGATCGTCCGCACAGGCCTGGACGCACAGATCGCCGCCGCTGCGGTTCTTGTCGAGGTTGTCGCCCGCGAACTTCGGCAGGTCCACGAGCGCTTCGGGCCGCCTGCCCGCCAGCCCGAACTTCCCGAACAGGGACGGCCCGAAGCCGATCGTCAGCGTCAGCCGCGACGGCTTGAGGCCCAGCGCCTCACCGGTGTCGTCCGGCGGCGCCTCGGCCAGACCGCCGTACGCGCCCTCGCCGACCGTGTGCCCGGCCGTCATCCGGCGCGCGGCCGTCGTCCAGTCCTTCAGCAGCTGGACGAACTCGGCGCGGTCCTCGGTCTTCACGTCGAAGGCGGCGAAGTGCAGCCGGTCCTGCACCGGCGTCGAGATGCCCGCCTGATGCACGCCGTGGAAGGCGACCGCCGCGCCCGACTCGGCGGCGACCGGCTCCGCGTCATCACCGGTACGCGCCATGGCCACCGCGCCGCCGGCCGCGGCGGCACCGAGCGCGAGCCCCGCACCACCCCAGCCGATCAGCGAACGCCGGGAGGGAGCAGGGGAGTCAGGTCCCTGCCCCTGACCCTGACCCTGCGCCTGATCCTGCGCCTCGCCCGTCGTGTCGGCGCCCGTCGCGTCGGCGTCCTTCGTGTCAGCGTCCTTCATGGCGACCCCTCGCTCACTTCACGACGGCGGCGGCGAGCTTGGACAGCGGCTCGGCGAGCGCGTTCACCGCGTCCGAGAGCTCCTTGCGGTCGGCCTTGCCGACCTTGTCGTACGAGGTGAACTCATAGGAGTTCTTGTCCGCCCGGTACTTGTCGAGCAGCGTGTTCAGCGCCGCGAACTGCTTGTCGAGCTCCTTCGTGAGCGCCGCGTCGTTCTCCGACGCGACCGGCTTCAGCAGCTCGTACGACTTCTCGGCGCCCTCGACGTTCGCCTTGAAGTCGACCAGGTCGGTGTGCGAGTAGCGCTCCTCCTCGCCGGTGACCTTGCCGGTGGCGACCTCGTCGAGGAGTTCCTTGGCGCCGTTGGCCATCGAGGTCGGGGTGATCTCCGCCTTGCCGACCCGCTTCTGCCAGTCGGTCAGGTCCGTGATCAGCTGGTCGGCGAGCTCGGAGTCGCGGTCGGTGAGCTTCTTGTCCTGCCACAGGGACCGCTCCAGGCGGTGCCAGCCGGTCCAGTCCTTCTCCAGGTCCTGGCCCTCCTCCAGACCGTCCTCGCGCAGGTCGACCTTCGGGTCGATGTCACCGAAGGACTCGGCGACCGGCTCGGTGCGCTCCCAGCCGATGCGCGAGTCGGCGTACATCTTCTTCGCGGCCTCGATGTCGCCGTCCTTGACCGCCTGAGCGAAGGTCTTCGCCTTGGGCAGCGTCTCGTCGGCCTGTGCCTGCGCGTACGCCCGGTAGTCGGCGACGGCCTTGTCCAGGCGCGGGTCGCGCTCGGCGACCTTGCCGCCGCCCGTGGCGGTGACGTCCTGGCGTATGCCCTTGCCCTTCATGCCCGGCTTGCAGGCGATCCGGTAGTCGCCCGCCTTCACCTCGGCGGTGACCTTCTGGCTGGTGCCGGGGCCGATGTTCTCGCGCTCGGTGACGATCCGGTCGTCAGGGAAGAGCAGATAGACCTCGGTGACCTTGGAGCCCTTGTTCTCCACGTCGATCTCGACGTGCCCGGCAGGGAACTCCTTTTTGGACACCTCGCACTTGGTGTCCGTGGCGGTCACCGCGATGACGCCGTCGCCGTCCGCGGCGTCGCTCTTCTCGGTGCACCCGGTGACGGCGGTCAGTGCCGCCGCGGTGGCGGCGGCGCTGACGACGGAGAGGCGGACGGCGCGCATACGGGCTCCAAGGAAGCTCATGGGAAGTACACAGAGGAGCCGAAGACTCCAAGTGAGGCCGCCCTAACTTATCTGAGGCTTACCTCAGTGCTTCCTGCTCGTAAAGTGATTCAGCTCTCATGAATGGCGTACAAAAACGGCCAGATCACGGTGGCTCAATCTGCGCCCCACGAAACGGTCAAAGGGGGGTCAAGAATCCCGGCGAGGAGTAATGAGAACCTCCCCGTTGCGCGGATGCGGAAGGACCTCGACGGGCTGTCGACAGACGTCCGACAGCAGCCGGTCGGTGAAGATCCCGGCCGGCTGACCTCGAACCACGCTCACATGCGCGTCTGGATCACACAACGGTGAAGTCTGCCGCCTTGGTGTCCAGCGTCGTCTCGCCGTCCTTCGCGGTGGCCAGGACGGCGACGTGCCACAGACCGCGCGGGGACGAGTCGGCTTCGGCGCGGGTGACGGTGACGGTATAGGTGCAGCGCATGGTGTCCTCACCGGACGGCTTGCAGACGGCCGACTCCACGGCAGCCATGTCCTTGGCGGTCAAGCCCTGTTTGGCGAAGGACGAGTTCGCCGGCCAGGCCAGGACCTTCACGTCCTTGACGCCAGAGGACGCCGTGACGTCAGTGGTGAAGGCCAACGAGCCGCCGCGGTCGCCGTCGGGGGCAACATAGCGGGCAGCGCTGTGCGCCACAGAAGGAGGCTGGTCCCCGGCGTAGGCGACGGCGAACGCTCCGGTACCTGCGAGGACGACGACACCGGCGGCCACGGACAAGACGATGCGTCGCGACATGAGAAATTCCCCCAACAGGCTCAGCTGGACCGGACCGGCGCTCTCGGCTGCGCCGTTGCACCCATACTGGCCGCGCAGCGGGCACCGGGTATGAGCGCGCGTACTCAACCCAGGCCTGAGTAGGGCGAGTTCGCCGGCGAGGAGCTGATCTTTGCCGGTCTGATCCGGCGTGCCTGCCGTGGGTGGCGGCCGGGGTACGCGCGGCCGGCTGCGGGTGCGGGCTGTTTGAATGGTCGCGTGACTGATTTCGACGTGCTGCGTGTCTTTTGTGGGCCGCGCGGAGAGTACGGCAACGAGCTCGGGGTCGTGCGGAACGGTTCCGTGATGCCCGAGCGGAGCGAGCGGCAGGCGTTCGCGGCCAAACTCGGGTTCAGCGAGACGGTGTTCGTGGACGACCCCGAGCGTGGGGTCATCGACATCTACACGCCCAGCGTGCGGTTGCCCTTCGCGGGGTACCCCTGCGTCGGTGCGGCCTGGCTGCTGGACGTGCCCGAACTCGTCACGCCCGCGGGTGTGGTGGGCGCCCGCCTCGACGGCGAGTTCAGCTGGATCGAGGCCCGCCCGGAGTGGCCGGAGCCGCGCACGCTGCGCCGGTACGGCTCGGCTGCCGAGGTCGACGCGCTGGAGGTGCCCCCACCAGGGGAGTGGATCTACGCCTGGGCATGGGAGGACGAGGCGGCGGGCCGGATCCGTGCCCGCGGCTTCCCCGGCCGCGGCGACGGCGTAGAGGAAGACGAGGCCACAGGCGCGGCGGCCCTGCAACTGACGGCCCAGCTGGCCCGCGCCTTGAACATCACCCAGGGCAAGGGCTCACAGATCCTCACGGCACCCCAGCCGGAGGGCTGGGTCGAAGTAGGGGGCCGGGTCTTCCTGGAGCGTTGAGAACCGAAGCCCGTCAGCCCCACGCGCGCACCCCACGACCTGGCACCCACCCACGGCGGGAAGGGGACGGGGCGGGGGTGTGCGCCCGCAGCGGCCGGCGCGCCAACCCGAGCACCCTCTACCAGCCGACAGCTCGCGCGCCGGTCCGAGGACGGACACCCCCGCCCCGGCCCCGACCCACGACGAACCTATGG
>NZ_JAAKZY010000218.1 GCF_011045015.1 Streptomyces scabichelini
GGTCCAGGAGGACGGGGTCTCGACTTCCGCGGGTGCGGCGCCTGTTGTACGGGTCGGGGGTGCGGCCGGGGCGTTGTCCCTGCCGCCGTACAGTTCGGCCGCCGTGGCGAGCACCCGCAGGCAGGCGGGGCCGTCCAGGGCGGTGTGGTTGATGGTGAGGAAGAGGACGCTGCCGTCGTCCTCGGGATCGCGTACGACCTCCAGGCGGATCGGCGGCGAGGCCGACAGCGGCGGCGCGTCGGACAGCGCCCGGTCGCGGGCGTGCTTGAGCGCGTCCCGGTCCGGGGGCGGGAACATGACCACCTCCACGTCCGGTCCTGAGGTGAGTTCCCATTCGTAGCGGCGCCGGAACCAGGGGCCTGCGGCCTCGCGCATCAGGATGCGGGGATGGCGGTGCAGGGCCTCGGTGAAGGCCGTCTTCAGGCGGGCCGGGTCGAGGTGGCCCGGCAGATGGACCTCGATGTGGACGGTCTCCGGTTCCTCCTCCTGGAGGCAGTGCCGGGCGACCTCGTCCACGACGGGGAACGGGATCCGGGCGGGTGGCCGTCCGTGCCCGTCGGTGCCGTCGCGTGCCGGGTGGTCCAGGGTGGTCATGTGGGTTCGCCTTCCCCCGTCTCTTCCTTGTCTCTCACGTCCGCGTCCTGCGGCTCCTGCGCCTCTTCGGTCTCTTCCGTCTCTTCGGGCCGTGTCGCCTTGAACTTCGGTTTGCGCAGGGGGAACCGGACGGTCGGTGGATCGGGTATCCGCTGGTCGGATCCGGGGCCCCGGGCGGAGACGGTGGGCCCGGCCTCGTGCTTCGGCGGCGTCTCGGGCCCTTCCGGCGAGGGCGATGCCTCCGCCGGCGTCCGAGGCGGCGGCAGCACTCCCGGTGCGCCCGGTCCCGGCCCCACCGGCGGAGGCCCGGCTTCGGGTGCCTCTGACGGAGACGGTATTGCGGGTGCCCCCGGCCCGTAAGCCTCCCCGCGCCGCCGCTGCGGCAACGGCGCCGTAGGCGCCTCCGATCCGGGCGGCACACCGACGCCGCCGGCGGGAGGCACGGGCAGTCCGGGCGGCACACCGACGCCGCCGGGAGGCACGGGCGCCCCGGGCGGCAGGGCCCCCTGAAGCTCCGGAGCCGCATCCCGCACCGACACCAACGCCGCGAACAGCCCGATCAGCGCCAGCAGTTGGGCCGCGGGCCCGAACGCCCCCTCGTCCTGGGAGACCGCCGTCCCCGCTCCCGTCGCGGCGGCGATCCCGGCGCCGGCGAGTGCCAGGAACGCGATCGGCACCAGCAGCGCGTGCCGCCGCCAGGCGAGCAGCGCGAGCACCGGCACCAGCAGCGCGAAGGGTCCGGCGATCACGGCACCCACCAGCGTGAGCGCGACCACGCCCAGGATCAGTCCGGGCGAGGGCGGCACCGGCGAGGGCCCGTCGGTGTTGGGCGAGCGGCGCCGGAACAGGACGAGGCCCGCGAGTGCGAGCACACCGACCCCGCCGCCGATCAGCCCGGCCTCGTACGCCACGGAGGGCTCGTACGACAGCTTCACGTTGCCGCCCTCGCCCGCCGGGATCCGCCAGCCCTGCTGCCAGCCGTCGAGCCGTACGGGATTCAGCTCGTCGCCGTTGAGCGTGGCCTTCCAGCCGTCGTTGAAGTTCTCGTACGTCGTCAGATACGAGGCCGCGCCCGAGCCGACGGTCACCTCGCGGCGGTCGCCGAGCCAGTCGCGTATCTGAAGCTCACGCTCGGCGGCGCCGGGCGTCGTGACCGTGCCGCGGGTCAGCGTCACGTCGGTGACCGCCAGCGGTCCCTCGTCGCCCGCCTCGACCCGGTGCGCACCCGAGTCGAGCGACAGCGAGGCGTCCGCCCGGCCCTCCTGGCAGAGCGTCAGCTCGATGGGCCGCCGCTCCACGAGATCCCGTACGGTCCCCGCCGCGCTCGTCTGGTACAGCTCACCGTCGACGGCCATCGTCGGACCCTGCCCGCACGGCAGGTCGAAGGTACGGGAGGCCCGGGGCTGCGGTGTGCGGTACTCGTCGAGCGCCGGGATGTACGCCTCGGTCAGGCCGACGGGCAGTTGCAGTTCCTCGTCGACGACCGGGTTGTGGACGGTCATCGGCGCGGTGTCGGTGATGGTGATGTCGAGTCGGTCCGTGGTGATCTCGGGGAAGCGGACGATGCCGTTCTCGTCGACTCCGGCGATCGCCGCGCCGTCCGGCGAGCTGATGTGCACCTCGGTGGGCCGGGTGGACAGGCCGCCCGCGGGCGCCAGGACGACCTCGTCGACGGCCTGGTCGCCCGGCCAGCGCAGATGGATCGTGGGATTGCCCCCGGCGATCCAGGCGGTGGTCAGATCGCCGTCGGTGAGGTTGCGCGGCGACAGACCGGTGCCGAGGCGGGCCGTCGAGTCGGCGGTCGCGGTGATGCGGTTCTGCTGGTCGGGCGCGACCTGGTACAGCAGCTCGTCGAATGCGCCGCCCGGGACCGGGACCGCGCTCGCCTTCACCTCGTACGTACCCGCCGCCTCGGAGGTCCAGCGGCGGTGCAGGCCCGCCTCCGTGCCCGTCGGCGAGAACCCGCCCGGGTCGGTCGCCCGGTGCAGCGAGACGACCTCGGCGGCGGCGTCGGTGCGCTCGGCGTCCTTCGGCAGCCGCAGCATGCGGGTCACCTGGACGTCGGGGATGCTGATCTCGGAGAACCCGGCACCGGTGAGACCGGAATGCCGGGCCACCGAGTCCAGGATCGTGATCCGCAGCCAGCTCGTCTCCCCGGCAGGGGCCTTGATCCGCTGCCGCATGCCGTTGGTCTGGAGGTAACTGGTCTCCGAGCCGCGTTCGGTCTCCACCCGCACCCGGGTCGGCGCCGAGCGCACATCGTCCTGCGGCAGCGGTGTGACCCGGATCGACGACGGGATGTCCGTCTCCTCCGTGAAGCCGATCCGCAGCCACTGCCCGTTCGCCGAGCCCGCCGCGCCCTCGGCCCACGCCGTGTCCGGATTGCCGTCGAAGGCGTTCACCGGGTCGTACTGCGGCAGATGGAACAGCCAGTTGCCGCTCGACGAAGCCGTCACCGAGCGGGCGCCGCGCAGCTCGGCCACCGTCTGGTGATCGATGCCCTCCGTCGGCAGGATCTGGCGCGGCTTGTCGCCGGCGTCCTGGAAGCTGCCGGAGTGATTGCGTTCGTCGCGGGTGTACGTGTACGAGGTGTTGGCGTTGACGAGGCCGAACCGGGTGTCGGCGCGCCGCAGCCCGTCACCCACGACCTGGAGCGGGGGAGTGCCGAGCCCGGGGTGGTTGTCGCCGGTGAGCACCGCGGCCCGGTCCCGCATCGCCGGATCGGCGGACATCGGCAGCAGTGCCTCGGGTCCGCCGGATACGACGGCCGTGTCGGCGACCGCCTTCAGTCCGGCCTGCCCGGGCCGCGGCACGTCCTCGCTCGCCGGCTCGTAGATCTCGACGGCGCGCTGCCGCGGATACAGCCCCTCGATCTGCACCGGCGTGTTCTCCGGGATCCGGCCGCCCGTCATCAGCGGACCGAAGCCGGTCACCCGCCGGAAGCCCGACTCCTCCAGGGTGCGCTTCACGGTCGTGGTCGGTACGTAGCCCATCTGGTCGGGGTCGAGATCGTTGCGTACGACGACGTAGTGCAGCCCGGCCCGGCTCAGGTAGTCGGCCAGGCCCGGGACTTCACCGCCCGTCGTCAGCGCCTGCTCGACCGCGTCCATGGCGCGCCGGTTGCCCGCGGTGCCGAACGGCACATAGTCCCGCTGGGCCCAGCGGGACTCGGCGAGGACGTCGAGGGGCTGGTCGATGGGGGAGCCCCAGGTGTAGATGCCGTGCGCGGTGGCGGGGACGACGAGGGCGCGGGAGTCGGGCGAGTACCGCTCCAGCCAGTCGGCCGTGGACTGCCAGTACTTGGGCAGCTCCTGGAACGAACCCGGGCTCAGGATCGACCCGTTGAGGTACGGCCACGCGAGCCCGGGGAGCACGAGGATCGCCGCGATCAGCGGGGCGAGCCGACGGCCGCGTACGGGACGGGCGCCCCGCGTCTGCGAGGCGACCCCGACCAGATGCATCAGCCCGAAGGCGAACGCGAGGGCCAGGCCCGTCTGGAACTTGTAGATGTTGCGGAAGGGCGCGAGCCCGCCGTCCAGCCAGCCCTGAACGGTCTCGTGGAAGGGCGCGCCGAACGAACCGCCGTACCCGGCAAGGGTGATCAGCGCTGCCACGAGCACCGTCAGCACCAGCCAGCGCCGCTCGGGCAGATCGCGGCGGGCAAGCCCGGCGAGACCGAGGGCGGCCGCGAGGGCCGAGCAGACGATCACGATCACCGAGGACGCGACGGTCCAGCCCGCGGGCAGCCACGCCTCGCCGAAGTTCAGATAGGCCACCCAGTTGCCGGCGCCTCGCAGGCTCTCCGTCGCCGACATGGTGGCCGTCGTGGTCTGTGAACTCTCCACGTACGGAAGGAAGTTCTCGCCGTAGATCCCGAGCAGCAGCAGCGGGATCACCCACCAGGCCGTCGCCAGGATCACCCCCGGCACCCACCAGGCGATCAGCTTGCGCTGCCGGGGGCCACGGGTCCTGGAGAGGAGATAGAGCCCGACCGGAAGCAGAGAGGCCAGGGTTGCCGCCGCGTTCACGCCGCCCATGAAGGGGATGATCAGCGCCGAGCGCAGGGCGGCGACCCGGGCGCTGTAGCGTTCGTTGGTCAGCGGCAGCAGCACCCACGGCAGGAACGCGCCGGGCAGCGCCGCCGCCGAGGTCGAGCCGACCACGATCGTGAATACCGGCCACAGCGCGTACACCATCGCGCCGAGCAGCCGGGAGGCGTTGCTGCCGATGCCGAGCCGCTCGGCCAGCCGCAGCGCGCCCCAGAAGGCGACCGACACGACGAGCGACAGCCACAGCCGCTCGGCCAGCCACACCGGGATGTTGAGCAGCTCGCACAGCGCGTAGTACGGCAGCATCGGGAAGGCGTAGCCGATGTACTGGTCCGCGATACCGCCGAAGCCGCCCCGGTCGTGCCACAGCTGACCGAGATCGGACATGAACTGCCACGGATCGACCGCGACCCCGAGTTTCGTCTCGAAGGTCTGCCGGCCCGGCTCCACGGCCAGGAACAGCACGAACACCACGGCCCAGAACCCCAGCAGCCATCGCCGCGACCGCGGCCCCTCAGGGGGGTCGGGTACGGGGGCGAGGGGACGCGTAGGCGCCGGGGGAGGGGCCTGGACCGTGCTGGTCATGGACACCGCCGGAGGATGAGGAGGAGATTCCAGGTGGCGAACTCGCGCAGTCCCGGCGCCTTCACGACGGTCTCCGCGAGAAACGGCCAGTAGCGGGAGCGCGCCGAGACGACCGTGACGTCGTCCCTGGCGCGCACCTGCCGCAGGGTGGTTCCGATGTGTACGGCGAAGAGGTTCTCGCCGAGGGTGTGCTTGGCGTCTTTGCCGGTACGCCGCCGGTAGCGGGCCCGTGCCCGCTCGGCGCCGAAGTAGTGCCAGGGCGCCCACTCGTGACCGCCCCACGGGGACAGCCAGTTGGTGAACGACACGTAGATCAGGCCGCCGGGCCGGGTGACCCGCACCATCTCGCTGAGGAAGGTCTGCGGATCGGCGACATGCTCCAGGACGTTGGAGGAGAAGCAGACGTCGGCGACGCCGTCCGCCAGCGGCAGCAGATACCCGTCCGCGACGACCGCCCCCTCGGGCGGCTTCTCGCCGAGCTCTCCCACGTCCGGTTCGAAGAGGTAGGCGCTGGCGCCGCGCCGCCGGAACTCCTCGGTGAACCAGCCGCCCCCGCCGCCGACGTCCACGACGGTCCGGCCCTTCACCGGCCCGTCGTACGCCTCCACCTGGTCGGCGGCATCCCGCGCGAGCAGCGAGTAGCAGCCTTCCGGGTCGTCCTGCTCATGGCGGAAGGCGCGGAAAAGGGCGAGGGAGCGGCGCAGGGAAGGGTCCTTCAGACCCGTCCCCGTACCTCTGCCTCGGCCTCCGCCGGTACCAGGGGGTGCGGTCATGGCTGCCAGCTCCTCACCGCCTCCGCCGCCACCGCGCGGAACTGACGGACAGTGCGGTGCCAGCGGTACTGGGCGGCACGTTCGCGGGCCGCCTTGCCCATCAGGGTGCGGCGCTCGCCGGACAGGGCGAGGGTGCACCAGGCCGCCGCGAACGACGACTCGCCGCGGGCCAGCAGTCCGGTCTCGCCGTCCACGATCGAGTCACGCAGACCCGGTACGTCGAAGGCGATGGCCGGGGTCTCGCGGGCCGCCGCCTCGGTCACGACCAGGCCCCAGCCCTCGACGGCCGAGGGGTGCAGCAGCATCCAGGCGGCGCAGAGCAGTCGGTGCTTCTCGGCTTCGGAGACATGGCCCCTGAACTCGACGCCGGGGCCCGCGAGTTGTTGCAGGCGCTCCCGTTCGGGGCCGTCGCCGACGATCACCAGACGGCCGCCGGTGACCGGGCGGACCCGCTCCCACAGCCGCAGCAGCAGATCGATCCGCTTGTACTCGACGAGCCGTCCCATCGCCAGGAACAGCGGCTCCGGCGAGCGCTCGGCCCGCGGGCCCGGCTCCTCCACGCCGTTGTGGACGACCCGGATGCGTTCGCGCTGGACCCCGATCGCGCGCAGCGCGTGTGCCGTCGACGGGGAGACGGCGACCATCAGATTGCGGCGCTGTGGCGCGCCGGCGAGAGCCCAGTGCTCAAGTCTTCGGCCGAGGCGGGCGGCGGGCGCCAGCGGCCCGCCGAACCGCATCCGCCACAGATCGGTGTGCACATGGTTGACCAGACACAGCGTCGGGCCGCGATGCCACAGCGGTGCCAGATACGGCATGCCGTTGCAGACCTCGACCAGCAGATCGCAGTCGCCGACCTGGCGCTGGAACGCCGAGCGGGCGCGCAGATAGTGGCCGAGGTCGCCGCCCGCCGACACGACTCGGTAGTCGCGGTACGCCGCCGGGCCGCCGCACAGCAGGGTGACCTGGTGGCCGAGATGGGTCAGCCCCTCGGCGAGTCTGTCGACGAGGAGTTCGGAGCCGCCCGCGGCCGCGTTGCCGAAGTCACGACGGGCGAGGAAGACAATGCGGCGCGGCTGTGGGGGAAGCGCCGCAGGACGCTGCGCGGTGCGGGGGAAGGCTGCGCGCAGCGACGAAGGCACGTGCTGGGGCATAGGTGCTCCAACTCGTCTCAGGGTGCGGAACCAGCGTGGGGGGTATGGCTCGGTGCGGGTTGTCCGGCAAGTGCACGCGGTGCGGATATGTGTGGTTTGTGGGAACCGGCTGTGGTGACGGTGTGGTCAGGCTGTGCTTGGGTGGGGGTGGATAGTTTTCGCCCACCGGTTCGATGCTGCTACTCACCGAGGTGACAAATTCCGGGCTTTATCCAGCTGACGTCTCATCACATTGTGAGCGGCTGCTGGGAGGACTCGGGCGTTTCGGGATGCGGACGCCCGCGTACCACCAAAACGACCCCCACAAGTGCGAGTACGCCTCCCGCCACACCCGCCCCTACCGGCAACGTCTGCCCCACCATGCGCAGTTGACTGCTGTCCGTGTCGGCGAGTTCCACCTGCTGCTTCTGTGTCTCAGGAGTGAAGGCGATGCGCTTGCTGTCCAGCAGAACCGCGGCGTCCTTGTCGGAACCGGGCGCCCGCAGCGTCTGCCGGATACCGGTCGCGGCGTAGATGATCCGGCCCGTGCGCTGGTCGGCGACCAGCTCGACGCCGTGGTTGGAGTACCACTCCTCGGCGAGCACCTGGCTGCGGTCGGGCTCGTCCACGATGGTGCCCGGCACCAGCCGGGTGCCGTTCTTGGTGGGCGGCACGGTGGCGGTGAACCGAAGGCCCTCGTAGCCCTGGATCTTCTTCGTGCCCCGGTAATCGAGCGTGATCGTCGAGCCGAGGATGCTGTCCCACCAGCGGTAATCGCGTTTCTCCACGTCGAAGGGGAACTTCAGATACGCCTCGCCCTCGAAGTACGGCTCCTCCTGGCAGCAGTGCACCGGCGCGTTCGTCCTGCGGTCGGTCACCCAGCGCTCCAGCGTCCACCGCAGCGCGTCGTGCGGGTCCGCCGCGGGCAGCGACTTGTCGGTGTCGAGGGTCGTGGACACGTCCCAGATCGCCCGGCCGCTCTTCTCGCTGTCGGAGACGTCGCCGCGGACCTGGCGGGTGATGGTGATCTTCTTGTCGTGGACGGTCTCGATCTCGTCCGTGTCGAAATAGCTGCCCGTGCCGGTGAACACGGTCTTGGTGTCGATATCGATCGGATTGCGCTTGGCACGTGGTTCGACATACCAGGCGAGAAGGGGCGCCAGGACGAGCATGAACACGCCCAAGCCCAGCAGGACCAGCGACAACGGTGAGGCGGTACGGCGCATCCAGCACTCCAGAGGCTTGTGGTGACACGGCACAGGAATGTGCCGACACAGTGGGGGAGGGTGCACATGCGGTATGGGCCGGGAACCGTAGGCGCACCCTTGACGAAGTGTCAATGCATTGCCGAGACTGTTCCCTTGCCGGAGGGAGCCGGCTGGGGCGTCTGAAAGGGCAGGCACCGCACGAGCACATGGTGCGGGTGACCGCGGTGGGGACCGCCTTTCGACAGAGAGGGCTGACCCTGCGATGCCCAGACTGCTTGCCGCACTGCTGACCGTCGCCGCCGCCGCCGTGCTCGCCGTCGGCGCCGCCCTCGGCATCGTCGCGCTGCTGAACGCGACTCCCGACCAGCCGAACACCCCACTGATCACGTACGAGACGGCCGGCCGGGAGCGCTGACCATGGCGCTCCGCCCCGTAACCACCGGAACCATCACCGTGCGCTCGGCCTGGCGTGACGTACCACGCCTCCAGGTCCGGCAGTTCGCGGCCATCGCCATGGCCGAAGCGCCCGACCTCGCCGAGGAGATCCTGCGGGAGATCCGCCGCGAGTATCCCCATCTGCCCGTCGTGCTCGACGACTCCGGCGAGCCCATGGCGCTGATCGGCATCCGCCGGGCCATCGAGGTCTTCGTCCAGCACCTGGAGACCGCCGAGGGCCGCCCGCGCGTCCACCCCGAGGTCTTCCAGGAGTTCGGCCGCGGCGAGGGCATGCACGGCCGCAGCCTCGACTCGCTCCAGGCGATCTACCGGCTCGGGGTACGTCTCGCCTGGCGCCGTTTCGCCGAGATCGGGCAGCGCGTGGAGATCCCGCCGCCCGCGATGTACGAGCTGGTCGACGCCGGCTACGAGTACCTGGACGGGCTCGTCGACCAGTCCGTACGCGGCTACGCCGAGGCCGCGGCCCGGCAGGCCGGGGAACGGCTCCGCCTCCAGCGCGGGCTCATGGAGCTGCTGTTCGCCGAGCACCACAGGGGCGATCCGGCCGAGGCGCTCGCCGAACGGGCCGCACGCATCGGCTGGCCGCTGCCCGGCAAGGTCGCGGTGGGCGTACTGCTGCGGCCCGCCCGGGAGGCCGTCGCCCCCGCCGTCGGACAGGGCGTACTGCTGGACATGGAGTGCGAACAGCCCCGGATGGTCGTGCCCGACCCGGACGCCGCCGGACGGCCCGAGCTGCTGCGGCGCGCGATGACCGGGTGGGCCGGCGCGATCGGTCCGCCGGTACCGCTCGCCGACGCCGCGAAGTCGCTGCGCTGGGCGGATGCGGCGGTACGGCTGATGGAGCGCGGGCTGTTGCCCTCCGGGGACGTCCTGTACTGCACGGAACACACGGAGGCGCTGGTTCTCCTCCAGCCGGAGGAACTGATCGACGACCTGGCGCGGCGGTGCCTGGCGCCGCTCGCCCACTGCGGGCCCACGCATGGGCGGCGGCTGGCGGAGACGTTACTGGCGTGGCTGGAGACGCGGGGTGGTGCGCCTGAGGTGGCCGCCCGCCTCGGAGTCCACCCCCAAACGGTGCGGTATCGCCTTCGGCAGATCCGCGAACTGTGGGGCGACGAGGTCGATGACCCGGATCGTCGCTTCGAGCTGGAGCTGGTGCTGCGGGCGCAGCGGCTCCGGGGGGAGCTGGGGGATCCGCGGGCTCGGCGCTGAGCGCTCGCGCCCCTTTTAGGGGCGCGGGGAACTGCGCGACAAGCCACGACGAACCCGCAGCTTTGAAGGGCACCCAGCGGGGCGTGCCCGTGTTTGCCCTGCTCAGGCGGCTGCGATCGCCTGCCCATTGCCCGACGAAACCCACTATGAGTAGCCTGTGTTCGTCATGCCGATCGTCTGTTGAAATATCGAACACTAGGGAGGGGGCCGGTCGTGGGACGTCTCGTACCAGCCGTGACCCGGGCTCTCGACATTCTCGAGCTCTTTCTCGACGGGGACGGAACACTGTCCGCCCCCGACATAGTGCGCCGGCTCCAGCTGCCGCGCACCACCGTGCACGAGCTGGTGACCACGCTCGCCGCCCGCTCGTACATCGTGCAGGTGCCCGGCCAGCCGGGACGCTACCGCCTCGGCGTGCGCCCGTATCAGCTCGGCAGCCGGTACGCCGAGCAGCTGGACCTCGCCGCCGAGGGCCAGCAGGTGGCCCGGACCGTCGCGGAGACCTGCGACGAGACCGTGCACGTGGCGATCCTGGAGGGCACGGACGTCATCTACATCGCCAAGGTCGACTCCACGCACGCCGTGCGCATGGTGTCCGCCGCGGGCCGCCGGCTCCCCGCACACTGCACCTCCGTGGGCAAGATGCTGCTCGCCTCGCTCTCCGAGCCCGAGCTGACCTCGCGGATCCCGGAGGACGCCAAGCTCGCCGCGATGACCCCCAACAGCATCACCGACCCGGCCGCCCTGCGCGAGGCCCTCAACGAGATCCGCGGCCGGGGCGTCGCCGTGGAGAGCCGTGAGTCGAACCCCGACGTCAGCTGCGTCGCCGCACCCGTGCGCGACCGCACGGGCCAGGTCGTCGCGGCGCTCTCCATCTCCGTACCGATGATCCGCTGGAGCGACGATCGCCGCGTCGAGCTGGAGCAGCTCGCCGCCAAGGGCGCCGCCGAACTGTCGGAGCGGCTCGGCCACCGGAGCGTGGCATGACGGTGGAAGTGGCCATACGCGAGTACGCCGCCCTGGGCGAGGGCCCGACCTGGGACGCCGACACCCAGCGGCTGATCTGGGTCGACATCCTCGGCTCCAGGGTCCACACGTACGAGCCCGCCTCCGGCCGCCGTACGGTCATGGCGACCGAGCAGCACGTGGGCGCCGCCAAGCCACGCGCGGGCGGCGGCGGCCTGGTCCTCAACCTCCGGGACGGCGTGGCACTCCACGGCCCCGACGGGTTCCGGTGGCTGCACCGGGAGGTCGTCCCCGGGCGCCGCGGCAACGACGCGGCGGTCGCACCCGACGGCTCACTGTGGGCGGGCACGATGCGCTACGACGAGGCACCGGGCGGCGGCGCCCTCTCCCGTATCACCGCCGACGGCACGGCGGAGGTCGTCCTCGACGACGTGGCCGTCAGCAACGGCACGGGCTGGAGCCCCGACGGACGCCTCATGTACTACATCGACTCGCCTACGCGCCGTATCGACGTCTTCGACGTCGGGGGCGACCAACGGCCGGTCAACCGGCGCCAGTTGGCGGCCATCGAGGACGGCGCCGGCTTCCCCGACGGCCTCACCGTCGACGCCGACGGCAGCGTCTGGGTGGCCCTCTGGGACGGCGCCGCCGTCCGCCGCTACACCCCCTCCGGCGAGCTGGACCGCGTGATCCCGCTCCCCACCCGCCGCCCCACGGCCTGCGCCTTCGGCGGCCCCGACCTGACCGACCTGTACATCACCACGGCCCGTACGGGTCTGGAGGCGCCGCATCCGATGTCCGGCTCGGTGCTGGTGGTGCCGGGCGCGGGGAAGGGGCTGGCGCAGCCCGCGTTCGCCGGATAGCGACTCCTGGCAGACGGCCGACTCCCGCGAAGTCTCCTGATGTCTCCGTCCCGCTGTTCCCGTCCCGATGTCCCCGTCCAGCCGCTGGACGGGGACATCGTTTTCTGCCCGAAAGGAAAGCATGGACACCGCCCGCTTCACCCTCGACCCCGCCTTCACGATCGGGAAGGTCAACCCTCGACTCTTCGGCTCCTTCGTCGAGCACCTGGGCCGCTGCGTCTACACCGGCATCTACGAACCGAGCCACCCCACCGCCGACGAAGACGGCATCCGAACCGACGTCCTGGACCTGGTCCGCGAACTCGGCGCAACAGCCATCCGCTACCCCGGCGGCAACTTCGTATCCGGCTACAAATGGGAGGACTCGGTGGGCCCCGCGGACGACCGCTCCCGCCGCCTCGACCTCGCCTGGCACTCGACCGAGACCAACCGCTTCGGTCTCTCCGAATACATCGCCTTCCTCCGCAAGGTCGGCCCCCAGGCAGAGCCCATGATGGCGGTCAACCTCGGCACCCGCGGCGTCGCCGAGGCCCTGGAACTCCAGGAGTACGCCAACCACACCTCCGGCACCGCACTCGCGGAGAAGCGCATCGCCCACGGCGACAAGGACCCCTTCGGCATCAAACTCTGGTGCCTCGGCAACGAGATGGACGGCCCCTGGCAGACGGGCCACAAGACGGCGGAGGAGTACGGCCGTATCGCCGCCGAGACGGCCCGCGCGATGCGCCAGCTCGACCCGGCCGTCGAGCTGGTCGCCTGCGGCTCCTCCAGCCAGGGCATGCCGACGTTCGCCGAGTGGGAGGCGACGGTCCTCGAGGAGACGTACGACCTGGTCGACTACATCTCTCTCCACGCCTACTACTGGCCGGAGGACGGTGACATCGACTCCTTCCTCGCCTCCGCCGTCGACATGGAGTCCTTCATCGACAACGTCGTCGCGACCGCCGACCACGTGGGCGCGAAGCTCAAGTCGAAGAAGCGGATCAATCTGTCCTTCGACGAGTGGAACGTCTGGTACCTGCCCAAGTGGGAGGAGCACGCGAAGACGTTCGAGCAGGACGACTGGCCCGAGGCTCCCCGCCTCCTGGAGGACAACTACTCCGTCACCGACGCCGTCGTCTTCGGCTCGCTCCTCATCGCGCTGCTCCGTCACGCGGACCGCGTGACCGTGGCCTGCCTCGCCCAGCTCGTCAACGTCATCGCCCCGATCATGACCGAGCCGGGCGGCCCGGCCTGGCGCCAGACGACGTTCTTCCCCTTCGCACAGGCCTCGCGGTACGGACGCGGCCAGGTCCTCGACGTACGGGTCGACTCACCGACGTACGAGACGAAGAAGTACGGCGAGACCGACCTGCTGCACGCCACGGCCGTACGGGCGGAGGACGGCTCGGTGACGGTCTTCGCGGTCAACCGCAGCCGTACGGAGGCTCTTCCCCTCCAAATAGCCTTGAACGGGCTGGAGTTGACCTCCCTGGTCCAGCACAGCGCACTCGCGGACGCCGACCCCGACGCCCGCAACACCCTCGACAACCCGGACCGCGTAACCCCGCACCCCGTCGACGGCACCACCCTCCAGGACGGCACACTGAACGCCGTCCTGGAGCCCTTGTCCTGGAACGTGATCCGGCTTCGCTAGGGCCTGTTCTGAGTCCGGATCACAATCAGGGCGTTTCCTTTCGTTCGGTCTTCGGCTGGTAGCACGGTTGTAGGACGCGTGGCGAGCTGACCGATGGTGAATGGGAGCTGATCGAGGTTCCGTACCGGCAGCCCCTGGCGGGACGTGCCGGAGAGCTACGCCGCTGGACCCCACCTGCGCGGATCCATGCTCTGGCTACGCAGCCTGCCGACCACTCCGTGATCCAAAACTCAGAACAGGTCTTAGATGACCAAGAGTCTGCGGTAGCGCCGAAGGACAGGTGCGTCGGCGTCACCGTCCACCACGATCGCCAGCCTTCCCCGCCGGGTCCGGCTCTGCGCCGCGGCCGCCGCGAACTGTTCGACCGTGCCGAAGACCACGTTCGCGCGATAGGCGGGATCTGGCGCATCGGTAGCATCCGGTGTCGCGGCCAGCAGGCCGGTGGCAAGTTTCCAGGGCGCCAGGTGCGGCGTCCACCGGGCGTGCAGCCCGGCCGGGTTAGCGGTCATGACGTGAGTGCCCTCGCCAGGGTCGTCCTTACCTGCCGTGAACGACGGGATCGCGTGCACGATGGCGATCATCAACAGCGCCTCTTCACGGTCCTCGGTACCGAGCGCCGCCAGTGGGCGGCCGTCGCCGGTGCACGCCGCTTTCGCTGCCGCCGTGACCCGCGTGGCCGACTCAGTCCCGGTGCGGTCACGTACGCCCGTCCCCAACACGTCGAGGAGCCCCGCGCGAATCTCCTTGAGCATGTCGTCCTCGCGCAGCACCTGGACCGGCGGCGCGTGCAGCAGCTCGGCCGTGCCGAGGGCGACCTGACGATTGCTCATCGCGGTGAACAGTTCCTCCCCCGACGCCCCGGAACCGGGGAGAAGCACGGTCGTGACGCCGATCAGGAGCCGGTCGATGGACTGGAGCCGACGCACAGCCGGGGCCGCGGGATCCGCCCCGCAGTGCCACGAGTACCCCGGAAGACTGAACGGGTTGTCGAGGTCGACCGACAGCCGGTCATGACGCAGCATCGCGGTCATCCCGGGCGTCAACGGGACGATGTCACGGATGAGTTCGTCATCGGACCGGTCCACAAAGTCCGTTACCATGCCGAACTCCTCGAAGTGGTCCATGGTGCCGACCCGCCAGCCGTCGCCGTCGGGCAGGAGCGGCGCACCCTCACACCACGGGTTGATCAGGAAAAGCGGGAGATCATCCGGAAGCAGCATCACCGAGGCCCGCCAGCTCATCGTCGGCACCCCGGCCAGGCTCAGCTCCGGGGCGTACTCCCAAGGAGTCGACAGACAGCGTCGGTGGTGCAACATGGCGTTGGCCACGTCGCCGTGGTCCCGTACGCCGAGCACGGGAGTGCTGAAGCGGCCGAACGCGCTGTTACAGGTCTGGCAGTCGATCGCCCAGAGATTCCTGCGGAGATCCGCCAGCACCTGCTCACCGAGCCGGCTCCGAACGACCGGATCGACCGCTACCTTCCGCAGTGCCACGTTCTCACCCCACTGATCCGACATGGAAGGGCCATCGCCGTCACGACCGTGCGCGGGACGCCGACCAGAGAAGCGGCGACCGGGACCGGTCTCGAACCACTATGGCGAAAGCGTGGCGGGAGGGGTCCCAAGCGTCGGCCGGTACGTTCCGGAACGGGGTGCCGGGCGGACCGAGGAGGGATACCGGAGGGCATATCGCCGCAGGTTCCGGTCCGCGGATCCATACCCGGGCAGGACGGCCGCGCGGCGGCAGAGGCTCCTCGTGCGGAGGCGTGGGGGAGGGCCACGCCTGACGGGCCCACGACGACCCCTGTCCCTCCGAAAGCGTGAACAACCAGGGGGAGTTTGCCCTTCAGGCGCTCAGACGAGCGATGCGTGAACGCCACGGGGAGAAATGCTCACGCCGTGGGGCTCAGCACCCCTGGGCTCCACCACCGCAACACCACATCTCTTCAGGCCCTTTGGGGGGGGGCAGCAGCCCATTCGCTGTCGAGCATGGCGTGGACGACGGAGTCACGCCACCGGCCGGCCTTGAAGATGTGCTCACGGACGGTCCCCTCCTCGACCATGCCCGCGGCTGCCATGGTTCTCGCCGATGCCTCGTTGAGCGGGGAACGTGCTCCCCAGATGCGGTGAAGGCCCAGCTCCTCGAACCCGAGGCCGAGGAGGAGCCGCACGGTCTCGAGCCCGTAGCCGACTCCCCAGGCATCGGGGTGCAGAACGAAGCCCATAGTGGCGCCGCGCTGCTGATGTGGGTCGGTGGCCAGGCGGCCGGATCCGATCAGCTCGCCGGTTTTCCGTTCGACGACGGCGAGTTGGTACTCGGCGCGAGGGGTCGCGGTGGCGGAGGCGATCGACCGGGACACGACTTCCGCGACCTGCTCACGGGTGCGCGGTTCGAACGACAGGTGCGGTCAGACCGGCACCGCGTGGCGCTACTGGGATCAGGCCCGCGCCATGGCAGACCGGCTCCCGGGGGAGTACTACCACCCTGTGACGTCGTTCTCCCGCGCCATCATGGGCGCGCATGCGGTCACCGTCGCCGTGGAACTCCACCAGGGCGGCGAGTCCGTACGGCAGGCCGCCGCCGCTGACGCTGTCACGATCCCGTCCAGGCCACGCCGGGCCCGGCACCGCATCGAGGAAGCCCGCGGGTACCACCTCGACGGGCAGCCGGAGGCGGCGCTCGCCACGCTGAGCCAGGCGCACGAGGCCGCTCCGGAGACGATCAGGTACAACGGCTACGCCAAGCGGATCGTCTTCGAAGAAGCCGAGTCGAAGAGCCCGGCCCGTCGGCGTCGAGCGTCCGAACTGCCTGTGAAGCTCGGGCTGTTGGCAGCGTGACCGTGCGGGCACAATCTGTGCCCCTGCTTCACTTCCACTGCTCCTACGGTCGAAGACCGCAAGTCCCCGGGACCGCTCGCAGCGCGGTCCCGGGGGACGGCCGACCTGATAGGAGCGGATCGACAATGCGCCTTGCGGCACGGGTACTTGCCTGGGGCAGAGCGGTGCTCTTCGGACCGCCCGCACCCAGTCCCGAACCGGGGCAAACCGTGCCCAGGGCGGGCCTGGAGATCAGTCCGAGCAACCTGGGCCTGCCGGTACTGCCGATTCACGGCCCGTCGCCCCGAGCATGGAGCACCACCCCTTCCGGACCCCACCGCCGCAAGGC
>NZ_JAAKZY010000219.1 GCF_011045015.1 Streptomyces scabichelini
GTGTTCCGCCCCCGCCGCCCTTACCCGTCCCATCCCGGGGCCGGCCCCGGGATGGGACGGGTAAGGGCGGCGGGGGCGGAACACCACAACGCCCGCCCAGCGTCCGGTCGGGGACAAAGGGCGGGCGTCGCGTGTTCCGTACGCCTTTGTACGGGACGTCTGGTGGGCGCCGTCAGACCATCAGCGAGCGGTCCGTCGGGCGGATCGGGGACGGCAGGTCGCTCGCGCCCGTGAGGAAGCGGTCGACCCCACGGGCGGCCGAACGGCCCTCCGCGATGGCCCACACGATGAGGGACTGACCGCGGCCGGCGTCACCGGCGACGTAGACGCCGGGGACGTTGGTCGCGAAGTCCGCGTCACGGGCGACGTTGCCGCGCGCGTCGAGCTCCAGGCCGAACTGCGAGACCAGCCCGTTCTCCTGGTCGGTGCCGGTGAAGCCCATCGCCAGGGTGACCAGCTGCGCCGGGATCTTGCGCTCCGTACCCGGCTTCTGCGTCAGCTTGCCGTCGATGAACTCGACCTCGATGAGGTGCAGCCACTGCACGTTGCCGTCCTCGTCGCCCTCGAAGTGGGTGGTGGACACGGAGTAGATCCGCTCACCGCCCTCCTCGTGCGCGGAGGTGACCTTGTAGAGCATGGGGAAGGTCGGCCAGGGCTGGCCGGCGCTCCGCTCCTCACCCGGACGGGGCATGATCTCCAGCTGCGTGACGGAGGCCGCGCCCTGACGGTGGGCCGTGCCCACGCAGTCCGCGCCCGTGTCGCCGCCACCGATGACCACGACGTGCTTGCCCTCGGCGGTGATCGGAGGCGCCACGTAGTCGCCCTCCTGCACCTTGTTGGCCAGCGGCAGGTACTCCATCGCGAAGTGGATGCCGTTCAGCTCACGCCCGGGGACAGGAAGGTCACGCGAGACAGTCGCACCGGCCGCGATGACCACGGCGTCGTACCGCTTGCGCAGGTCCGTCGCCTTCATGTCGCGGCCGATCTCGATCCCCGTACGGAAGCGGGTACCCTCCGCGCGCATCTGCTCGATACGCCGGTTGATGTGCCGCTTCTCCATCTTGAACTCGGGGATGCCGTACCGGAGGAGGCCGCCGATACGGTCCGCCCGCTCGTACACCGCGACCGTGTGACCGGCGCGCGTGAGCTGCTGCGCGGCGGCCAGGCCGGCCGGGCCCGAGCCGATGACCGCGACCGTCTTGCCGGACAGGCGCTCCGGAATCTGCGGCGCGACATCACCGCTGTCCCACGCCTTGTCGATGATCGAGACCTCGACGTTCTTGATGGTCACGGCGGGCTGGTTGATGCCGAGCACGCACGCCGACTCGCACGGGGCGGGGCACAGACGGCCCGTGAACTCCGGGAAGTTGTTCGTGGCGTGCAGCCGCTCCGACGCGGCGGACCAGTCCTCGCGGTACGCGTAGTCGTTCCACTCGGGGATGAGGTTCCCCAGCGGACAGCCGTTGTGACAGAAGGGGATGCCGCAGTCCATGCAGCGCGAGGCCTGCTTGGAGATGATCGGCAGCAGCGAGCCCGGGACGTAGACCTCGTTCCAGTCCTTGACGCGCTCTTGCACCGGACGGGTCTTGGCGACCTCGCGGCCGTGGTTCAGAAAGCCCTTGGGGTCAGCCATTGATCGCCGCCTCCATCATCTTCTCGGTGATCTCGGTCTCGGAGAGACCGGCCCGCTCGGCGGCGTCCTTGGCGGCGAGCACTGCCTTGTACGTACTGGGGATGATCTTGCTGAAGCGGTCCACCGCCTCGGACCACTCGGCGAGGAGCTTCCGGGCGACGGTGGAGCCGGTCTCCTCCGCGTGCCGGCGCACCACGTCGTGCAGCCACTGCTTGTCGGTGTCGTCCAGCTTCTCGATGGCACCGACGTTGCCGACGTTCACGTTGTCGCGGTTCAGGTCGATCACGTACGCGATGCCGCCCGACATACCGGCCGCGAAGTTGCGGCCCGTCTCGCCGAGGACGACCGCGTGACCGCCGGTCATGTACTCGCAGCCGTGGTCGCCCACGCCCTCGGACACGACCGTCGCGCCGGAGTTGCGGACGCAGAAGCGCTCGCCCGTACGGCCCCGGAGGAACAGCTCGCCGCCGGTCGCGCCGTACGCGATGGTGTTGCCCGCGATCGTCGAGAACTCGGCGAGGTGGTCGGCGCCCCGGTCGGGACGGACGATCACCCGGCCGCCGGACAGGCCCTTGCCGACGTAGTCGTTGGCGTCGCCCTCCAGGCGCAGCGTGACACCGCGCGGCAGGAAGGCGCCGAAGGACTGGCCCGCGGAACCGGTGAAGGTGATGTCGATGGTGTCGTCGGGCAGGCCCGCGCCACCGAACTTCTTCGTCACCTCATGGCCGAGCATGGTGCCGACCGTGCGGTTGATGTTGCGGATCGCGACCTGGGCGCGGACCGGCTGGGCGTCGGTCGCGCTGGACGCGGCCAGGGCGTCGGCGGAGAGCTTGATCAGCTCGTTGTCGAGCGCCTTCTCCAGGCCGTGGTCCTGCGCGATGACCTGGTGGCGCACCGCGCCCTCGGACAGCTCGGGCACGTGGAACAGCGGCTCCAGGTCCAGGCCCTGCGCCTTCCAGTGGTCGATGGCACGGGCGACGTCGAGCGTCTCGGCGTGGCCGACGGCCTCCTCGATGGAGCGGAAGCCCAGCTCGGCGAGGATCTCGCGGACCTCCTCGGCGATGAACTGGAAGAAGTTCACGACGTACTCGGCCTTGCCGGTGAACCGGTCCCGCAGGGTCGGGTTCTGCGTGGCAATGCCGACCGGGCAGGTGTCGAGGTGGCAGACGCGCATCATGACGCAGCCGGAGACGACGAGCGGCGCGGTCGCGAAACCGAACTCCTCGGCGCCGAGCAGCGCGGCGATGACGACGTCACGGCCGGTCTTCAGCTGACCGTCCGTCTGGACGACGATCCGGTCCCGCAGGCCGTTGAGCAGCAGTGTCTGCTGGGTCTCGGCGAGGCCGAGCTCCCAGGGACCACCGGCGTGCTTCAGAGACGTAAGGGGAGAAGCACCCGTACCACCGTCGTGACCCGAGATCAGTACGACGTCCGCGTGAGCCTTGGAGACACCCGCAGCGACCGTGCCGACGCCGACCTCCGAGACCAGCTTCACGTGAATCCGCGCCTGCGGGTTCGCGTTCTTCAGGTCGTGGATCAGCTGGGCCAGGTCCTCGATGGAGTAGATGTCGTGGTGCGGCGGCGGGGAGATCAGGCCGACACCCGGCGTGGAGTGACGGGTCTTGGCCACCCACGGGTAGACCTTGTGGCCGGGCAGCTGGCCGCCCTCGCCGGGCTTGGCGCCCTGAGCCATCTTGATCTGGATGTCGTCGGCGTTGACCAGGTACTCGGACGTGACACCGAAGCGGCCGGAGGCGACCTGCTTGATCGACGAACGGCGCGCCGGGTCGTACAGCCGGTCCGCGTCCTCGCCGCCCTCACCGGTGTTGGACTTGCCGCCCAGCTGGTTCATCGCGATGGCGAGTGTCTCGTGCGCTTCCTTCGAGATGGAGCCGTACGACATGGCGCCGGTGGAGAAGCGCTTGACGATCTCGCTCGCCGGCTCGACCTCGTCGATGGAGATCGGCTCGCGGTCCGACTTGAAGCCGAACAGGCCGCGCAGGGTCATCAGCCGCTCGGACTGCTCGTTCACGCGGTCCGTGTACTTCTTGAAGATGTCGTAGCTGCCGCTGCGCGTCGAGTGCTGGAGGCGGAACACCGTCTCCGGGTCGAACAGGTGCGGCTCGCCCTCGCGGCGCCACTGGTACTCGCCGCCTATGTCGAGGGCACGGTGCGCGGGCGCGATGCCGCTCGCCGGGTACGCCTTCGCGTGGCGGGCGGCGACCTCCTTGGCGATGACGTCGATGCCGACGCCGCCGATCTTGGTGGCGGTGCCGTTGAAGTACTTCTCGACGAAGGCCTGGTCGAGGCCGACGGCCTCGAAGACCTGGGCGCCGCGGTAGGAGGCGACGGTCGAGATGCCCATCTTGGACATGACCTTCAGGACGCCCTTGCCGAGGGCGTATATCAGGTTGCGGATGGCCTGCTCGGGCTCGATGCCGGGCAGGAACGTCCCTGCGCGGACGAGGTCCTCGACGGACTCCATCGCCAGGTACGGGTTCACGGCCGCGGCACCGTAGCCGATGAGCAGGGCGACGTGGTGGACCTCGCGGACGTCACCGGCCTCGACGAGCAGGCCCACCTGGGTGCGCTGCTTCGTACGGATGAGGTGGTGGTGGACGGCCGCGGTGAGCAGCAGCGACGGGATCGGCGCGTGCTCGGCGTCGGAGTGCCGGTCCGAGAGGACGATCAGGCGGGCGCCGTTCTCTATGGCGGCGTCGGCCTCGGTGCAGATCTCCTCGATACGGGCCGCGAGGGCGTCGCCGCCACCGCCGACCCGGTAGAGACCCGACAGCGTCGCGGCCTTCATGCCCGGCATGTCGCCGTCGGCGTTGATGTGGATGAGCTTGGCCAGCTCGTCGTTGTCGATCACCGGGAAGGGCAGGGTGACCGAGCGGCACGAAGCGGCCGTCGGCTCGAGGAGGTTGCCCGCGGGACCGAGGGACGAGCGCAGGGAGGTGACGAGCTCCTCGCGGATCGCGTCCAGCGGCGGGTTGGTGACCTGCGCGAACAGCTGGGTGAAGTAGTCGAAGAGCAGCCGCGGGCGCTCGGACAGCGCCGCGATCGGCGAGTCCGTGCCCATGGAGCCCAGCGGCTCACCGGCGGTCTTGGCCATCGGCGCGAGGATGACGCGCAGCTCCTCCTCGGTGTAGCCGAAGGTCTGCTGGCGGCGGGTGACCGAGGCGTGGGTGTGCACGATGTGCTCGCGCTCGGGCAGGTCGGAGAGCTCGATCTCGCCGGCTTCCAGCCAGTCCGCGTACGGCTTCTCGGCGGCGAGCTCGGCCTTGATCTCGTCGTCCTCGATGATGCGGTGCTCGGCGGTGTCCACGAGGAACATCCGGCCGGGCTGCAGACGGCCCTTGCGGACGACCTTCGCCGGGTCGATGTCGAGGACGCCGACCTCGGAGCCGAGGACGACGAGGCCGTCGTCGGTGACCCAGTAACGGCCGGGACGCAGGCCGTTGCGGTCGAGGACCGCGCCGACCTGGGTGCCGTCGGTGAAGGTGACACAGGCCGGGCCGTCCCAGGGCTCCATCATCGTGGCGTGGAACTGGTAGAAGGCGCGCCGGTCCGGGTCCATGGAGTCGTGGTTCTCCCACGCCTCCGGGATCATCATCAGCACGGAGTGCGGCAGCGAACGGCCGCCCAGGTGCAGGAGTTCGAGCACCTCGTCGAAGGACGCGGAGTCGGACGCCTCCGGCGTACAGATCGGGAAGATCCGGTCCAGCTTCTCCTGGCCGCCGAAGAGGTCGGAGACCAGCTGCGACTCACGGGCGCGCATCCAGTTGCGGTTGCCCATCACCGTGTTGATCTCGCCGTTGTGCGCGACGAAGCGGTACGGGTGGGCGAGCGGCCAGCTCGGGAAGGTGTTCGTGGAGAACCGGGAGTGCACGAGCGCGATCGCGGAGGCGAAGCGGCGGTCGGACAGGTCCGGGAAGAAGGGCTCCAGCTGGCCGGTGGTCAGCATGCCCTTGTAGACGATGGTGCGGGCGGAGAGCGACGGGAAGTACACGTCGGCCTCGCGCTCGGCGCGCTTGCGCAGCACGAACGCCTTGCGGTCGAGGTCGATGCCGCTGCTGGCGCCGTCGGTCACGAAGATCTGGCGGAAGGCGGGCATCGTGGAGCGGGCGGTGGCGCCGAGGAGTTCGGGGGCGACCGGGACGTCGCGCCAGCCGAGGACGGTCAGGCCCTCGTCCGCGGCGATCGCGTCGATCCGCGAGACGGCGTCCTCGTTCCCGCCCTCCGGCAGGAAGGCGATACCGACGGCATACGCACCGGCCTCGGGCAGCTCGAATCCGGCCACCTCACGGAAGAAGGCGTCCGGCACCTGGGACAGGATGCCCGCGCCGTCACCCGAGTCGGGCTCGGAGCCGGTGGCACCGCGGTGCTCCAGGTTGCGCAGAACCGTGAGCGCCTGCTCGACCAGCGCGTGGCTCGCCTCGCCGGTGAGGGTCGCCACGAAGCCGACGCCACAGGCGTCGTGCTCGTTGCGGGGGTCGTACATACCCTGCGCAGCAGGGCGAGCATCCATGAAGGACCAGTTCTGGCCATTCGCGGAATGCTGGGACGGCTGGCGCGGCGTACGCATCGGCTCTCCCGTCGTCGTCATGTGGCATATGCAGATTGCCGAGGGACGACGTTGGCCCTCTGCTGAGATCAAAATTTCGTGCAGGTTACATGATGGAGCGGTTCTCGGGAACCGGATACCGCGTTCCAACATGCGGACACCGCAGGTCGCGGTGGGAGTACCGCTCGTGGCGGTGAAATAAGGGGGCCTACGGGGACAGATCCTGCCCGTCGGCCCGGTTACGAAGCGGGCAACGTCGCCCACCACGCTGGGTGCGGAGCAGGCTTCATTGCCCGCAGCGCTTACGGCTCATGCCCAGTGGTTAAGGAATCGAAACCGCCGAGTAACAGCTACTTATGCAGTCCCTTGCATAGAACCCTCAGCCGATCCATCATACGGCCGCACCGAACAGACTGCCCAGGGCGTACGTCACACCCGCCGCGGCCCCACCGAGCGCGAGCTGCCGCAGCCCGCTGTACCACCAGGTCCGCGCGGTCACCCTGGCCACGACCGCCCCGCAGGCGAAGAGCCCGAGCAGCGCCAGCAGCACCGCCGGCCAGAGCGCGGTCGCGCCCAGCAGATACGGGAGTACGGGCAGCAGGGCGCCCAGGGCGAACGAGCCGAAGGAGGAGGCCGCCGCGACGGTCGGCGAGGGCAGGTCGCCGGGGTCGATGCCCAGCTCCTCACGCGCATGGATCTCTAGCGCCTGCTCGGGATCCTTCGACAGCTGCCTGGCCACCTCGCGGGCGAGCCCGGGGGTGACGCCCCGGCGTTCGTACAGCTCGGCCAGCTCGCGCTCCTCGTCCTTGGGGTACTTGCGCAACTCCCTTCGCTCCACGTCGAGTTCGGCCTCGACGAGTTCGCGCTGCGAGGCTACGGAGGTGTACTCGCCCGCGGCCATGGAGAAGGCGCCGGCGGCCAGGCCCGCGAGGCCGGTGAGGACGACGGTCTGGTGGGACACGGCCCCTCCCGCCACACCGGTCATCAGCGCCAGATTGGAGACGAGACCGTCCATCGCACCGAAGACCGCGGGGCGCAGCCAGCCACCGGTGACGTCCCGGTGGGTGTGGTTGTCACGGTGCGCGCCGTGCAGGCTCGCTTCGGTCTCGATGATGGCCACGGCCGGTCCCCCAGGGAGCTTCGATTGGATTGATTCCACTTTTCGACAACACCCAAAGTACGCCTCGAATTTCGCCCCCGCCAGCAAGGAAGGCCGTACTTACCTGCGCTTTTGCTCCTTCACCGAACACACGAAGGGGGCGCCCCGAACCTTGGGGCGCCCCCTTCGACGTACAAGCCGACGTCAGGTCTTCTTGGCCGACTCGGCCTCGTCCTTCGTGTCGGAAGAGGCCGAGGATGCCGAGGATGCGGAGGACTTGAGCTCTTTGGACTCCTCCTTGGATTCCTTGGGCTCTTCCTTGGGCTCCGCTTCGGTCTCCTTGCCGGAGGCGTCGGTGTCGTCCTCCGAACCGTCGGGGGCGCCGGGCTCGACGACCTCTTCCCGTCCCGGCCGCCGCTTGGCCGACAGGACGAAGTAGATGACGGCGAGGACGAAGACCACCATCGCGGTCCAGTTGTTCAGGCGCAGCCCGAGGAACTCGTGGGCCTCGTCGATGCGCATGTACTCGATCCAGAACCGGCCTACGCAGTACGCGGCGACGTACAGCGCGAACGCCCGCCCGTGCCCGAGCTTGAAGCGCCGGTCGGCCCAGATCACGAGCAGCGCGACGCCGATGCACCACAGCGACTCGTAGAGGAACATCGGGTGGTACGTGCCAGGAATGCGCCCGTCGTCCGAGGACGTGATCTTCAGCGCCCAGGGCAGATCCGTGGCCCGCCCGTACAGCTCCTGGTTGAACCAGTTGCCCCAGCGACCCACTGCCTGCGCGAGGGCGATGCCCGGCGCGAGGGCGTCGGCCCACGCGGGCAACGGAATCCCGCGCCGACGGCACCCGATCCAGGCCCCGAGCCCGCCCATCGCGATGGCGCCCCAGATCCCGAGGCCGCCCTCCCAGATCTTGAAGGCGTTGACCCAGTTCTCGCCCTCGCTGAAGTACAGCTGGTAGTCCGTGATGACGTGATACAGCCGTCCGCCGACGAGACCGAACGGCACCGCCCACACGGCGATGTCGGCCACGGTGCCGGGCCGGCCTCCGCGGGCGATCCACCGTTTGTTTCCGAGCCAGACGGCCAGAAAGACGCCGGCGATGATGCAGAACGCGTAGCCGCGCAGCGGAATGGGGCCGAGCTCAACCACACCGCGCGACGGGCTGGGGATATAGGCAAGTTCCATGGCAGGGACGACGCTACCCTGCCGGGCGGGAAGCGCGGCAACCCGCCCGGGCTACGGCTCCATAACGAGCCACGGGACACGGGTCCTGGCTCGCGGCGGTGCTACCCCTTGGCCTTGGCCGCCTCCTGGACCATCTGCTTCAGCTTCGCCGGGGTCATCGCCCGGTCCTGGTAGATGTTCTTGCCGTTGAGCAGCACGGTCGGCGTGCCCTGGAAGCCGCCGCTCTGGAAGGCCTTGTTGGACTTGGCGACCCAGCTGTCGTGCGTGCCGCCCTCGACGCACTTCCGGAACGTGGGGGTGTCGAGTCCGTCGACCGTGCGCGCCAGCTCGATGAGCCTGGTGTTCTCCGCGAAGTTGTCGTCCGTCTCCGGGGGCTGGTTCTTGAACAGCACGTCGTGGTACTCGGTGAACTTCCCGGAGTTCTGGGCGCACGCCGCGGCGTTGGCGGCACGCAGGGAGCCACTGCCGCCCATGTTCCCGTCGATCAGCGTGGCGAGGTGGTACTCGACCTTCAGCTGTCCGGAGTTCGTCAGCGCGTGGATCGTCGTGCGATACGCGTCCTCGAAGCTCTTGCAGGCCGGGCAGCGGAAGTCCTCCCACACGGTGAGGGTCGACCTGGCGCTCTCCTTGCCGACGGGGATGGCGGGTCTGTCGTCGCCGTTCGCCCCCGAGGGCGACGTGACCGGCCCCGCCGTATCCGATGTGTCCTTGTCGGCGTTCGCCGCCAGTACGCCGATCACCCCTGCCAGGGCCAGTACGCAGATGACGGCGAAGCCCACGATCAGCGCTCTGCGGCGCTTCTCTCCGGCCTTCTGCTTCTCTCGCTCGATCGCCAGCCGCTCGCGGGCGGTGCGCTTTGCCTCACGGTTCTTCTCGCTCACGTCCGGCAGAACGAACCGGGGAGGCACAGCGCGCCTCCCCGGTCCCAGGTCCACCCGTTCGAGTGAGCGGATTGTCCCTTACGTACCTGAACGAACTGGCACGTACCTGAACAGACCGCCTGTCACACCGCCCCGCGGACGCCCTTCGCGAGGTCCGAGGCAAGCGTGCGTACGGCCTCCAGGGCCGCCGCCTCGTCCGGCGCGTCCAGCATGCGCTTCACGAAGGCCGAGCCGACGATGACGCCGTCGGCGAAACCGGCGACCTCGGCGGCCTGTTCGGCGTTCGAGACGCCGAGCCCGACACAGACCGGCAGGTCCGTGGTGGCCTTGGTGCGCCGGACGAGGTCCTGCGCCTGCGCGCCCACCGACTCGCGGGTGCCCGTGACGCCCATCAGGGAGGCCGCGTACACGAATCCGGAGCCCGCCGCGGTGATCTGGGCGAGCCGGGCGTCCTTGCTGCTGGGCGCGACGACGAAGACGGTCGCGAGGTGGTGCTTCTCGGCGTGCTCCCTCCACAGCGCGGACTCCTGCACCGGGAGGTCGGGCAGGATGCACCCGGCGCCGCCCGCCTCCGCCAGCTCGGCGGTGAAGCGCTCGACGCCGTAGCGGTCGATCGGATTCCAGTACGTCATGATGAGCACCGGCTTCCCGGTCGCCTCGTACGCCTCGCGGACCGTGCGCATCACGTCCGCGATCTTGACTCCGCCGCGCAGCGCGATGTCGTCGGCGGTCTGGATGACCGGGCCGTCGAGGACGGGGTCGCTGTGCGGCAGCCCGACCTCGACGACGTCGGCGCCTCCGTCGAAGACGGCCTTGATGGCGTCGATCCCGCCGTCGACGGTCGGGAAGCCGGCCGGCAGGTACGCGATGAGGGCGGACCGGCCCTCTGCCTTGGCCGCGGCGAGGGTGTCGCTCAACAGCTGGATGTTGCCGCTCACTTGGCGTCCCCCTCGATCTCGGCGGTGTCGCTGTCGGCGTCCGCGGCGACCGCCGCGTCCGTGTCGTACAGGCCGAAGTAGCGGGCGGCCGTGTCCATGTCCTTGTCGCCGCGCCCGGACAGGTTGACGATGATCAGCCCGTCCTTGCCCAGTTCCTTGCCCACATCCAGAGCGCCCGCGAGCGCGTGGGCGCTCTCGATGGCCGGGATGATGCCCTCCGTGCGGGACAGCAGGTGCAGGGCCTGCATGGCCGCGTCGTCGGTGACGGCCCGGTATTCGCCGCGGCCGCTGTCCTTGAGGTAGGAGTGCTCGGGGCCGATGCCCGGGTAGTCGAGGCCGGCCGAGATCGAGTACGGCTCGGTGATCTGGCCTTCCTCGTCCTGGAGGACGTAACTCCTCGAACCGTGCAGGATGCCCGGCTCACCGGCGGTGAGGGTGGCCGCGTGCTCGCCGGTCTCGACGCCGTGGCCGGCCGGCTCGCAGCCGATGAGGCGTACGGCCGTGTCCGGGATGAAGGCGTGGAAGAGGCCGATGGCGTTCGAGCCGCCGCCGACGCAGGCGATGGCGGCGTCGGGGAGGCGTCCGGCACGCTCCAGGAGCTGCCGCCGGGCCTCGACGCCGATGACGCGGTGGAAGTCGCGGACCATGGCCGGGAACGGGTGCGGCCCGGCGACGGTCCCGAACAGGTAGTGAGTGTGCTCGACGTTGGCGACCCAGTCGCGGAACGCCTCGTTGATGGCGTCCTTGAGGGTGCGGCTGCCGGACTTCACGGCGATGACCTCGGCGCCGAGCATGCGCATGCGGGCGACGTTGAGGGCCTGCCTCTTGGTGTCGATCTCGCCCATGTAGATGGTGCACTCGAGGCCGAAGAGGGCGCAGGCGGTGGCGGTCGCGACGCCGTGCTGGCCGGCTCCGGTCTCGGCGATGACGCGGGTCTTGCCCATGCGCTTGGTGAGCAGGGCCTGGCCGAGCACGTTGTTGATCTTGTGCGAGCCGGTGTGGTTCAGGTCCTCCCGCTTGAGGAAGATCCGGGCGCCGCCGGCGTGCTCGGCGAAGCGGGACACCTCGGTCAGCGCACTGGGCCGACCGGTGTAGTTGACGAGCAGATCGTCGAGTTCACGCGCGAACTCGGGGTCGGCCTTCGCCTTGTCGTACTCCACGGCGACCTCGTCCACGGCGGCGACGAGCGCCTCCGGGATGAACTTGCCGCCGAACACGCCGAAGTACCCCTCGGCACTGGGAATCTGACCCTCCGGGTCAGGGATGAAGAACTCGCTGGGCATGCGGTTACCTCGCAGGGGCGTGGGCCCCGGTCACAGATTCGGATGACGGTCACGGTGTGCGCGCGTGCGCCGTCAGAGGTGCCCGCCGAGTCACGACTCGAGCGGAGCCCCACCGGCGGCGAAGGCGCGCGGGCGCCGACGCCATCGCATCCCGTTGACCTGGCCGGGCTCGTCGCCGATGACGTAGCGAACCCGGCGCCCGTGCACCCGCCGGGCGGGCGCACGGCAGCCGCGCGGGCGGCAGCCACGGGCGAGGCGGGCGTAGGGGTCGCGCGGCGCCGAGGGAGCCGCGGCGGCCGACCGTACGCACGCCGGACCACCGTCGGGGCGGGAGCCCGGACGGGTGGTGGCGAGGGTGCGGTCGGCGTACATCCGAAGGTCAGCTCCGTCCGTGCCGCAGCGCGGGGTGTGCGCCCGCGGCGACCAGGTCGGAGACCGCCGCCTTCGGGTCGCGGCCGGTGACCAGCGACTCGCCGACCAGTACCGCGTCGGCTCCGGCGTTGGCGTAGGCGATGAGGTCATGGGGGCCGCGGACACCGGACTCGGCGACCTTGACGATGCTGTCCGGGACCTCGGGGGCGACGCGGTCGAACGTCGCACGGTCGACCTTCAGCGTCTTCAGGTCACGCGCGTTGACGCCGATGACCTTCGCTCCGGCGTCCACCGCCCGCTCGACCTCGTCCTCGTCGTGCACCTCGACGAGCGGCGTGAGCCCGATGGACTCGGCGCGCTCGATGAGGGACTCCAGGGCGGGCTGGTCGAGGGCCGCGACGATCAGCAGGGCCAGATCGGCGCCGTACGCCCGGGCCTCCCACAGCTGGTACGACGTGACGATGAAGTCCTTGCGCAGCACCGGGATGTCCACGCGGGCGCGGACCGCCTCCAGGTCGGCCAGCGAACCGCCGAAGCGGCGCTGCTCGGTCAGCACCGAGATCACCGCCGCGCCGCCCGCCTCGTAGTCCGCCGCAAGACCCGCCGGGTCGGCGATCGCGGCGAGCGCGCCCTTGGACGGGCTGGACCGCTTCACCTCGCAGATGACCTTGACGCCGTCACCGCGCAGGGCGGCCACGCCGTCCTTGGCCGCCGGAGCCTTCGCCGCACGCTCCTTGAGCTCGTCGAGGCTGACGCGCGCCTGCCGCTCCGCGAGGTCGGCACGGACTCCGTCGATGATCTCGTCGAGCACACTCACGCGAGCGGCCCCCTTCCTGACGGTGGACGGTTGAAGCGGTTGATCCGTTGAGCAGCCGCGCAGTCGAGCAGTCGTGCAGTGTTCTGCGGTTCCGACCGCATCAGACGAAACCGATGGTCACTGCGATGGTATCCGCAGGAGGGCGTAGCCCTCGCATCCGGTTGACTCCGGTCCCACTACCTGGACATTCACCAGTTGATCAAGGGTGGAGCCAGCCACCGAACGGCAGGTTCCGGACAACGGTGAAGACCAGGAGCAACGCGCCGAGGCCCCACAGCTGGACGCGACCCAGATCGATGCGGAGCGGGCGCCCCCGGACCGAGCGGACCGCCCAGACGGTCCACACCACCGCGAACACGAAGTAGCCGGCGACCGCGAGCGCGTTGGCCCCGAGCGCCGCCGCGAAGTCCCCGTGCACGAAGGCGTGCGCGCTGCGCAGTCCGCCGCAGCCGGGGCAGTACACGCCGGTGTACTGGAGCAGCGGACAGGCGGGGTAGTGCCCGGGCTCGTTCGGATCGACGGCGGCGACGTACGCGAAGGCCCCGGCGACGGCCGCGAGTACACCGCCGGGCACGGCGAGCCGCCGTACCACTGATCCGGGAGGGGACGTCACCCTCTGCGTTTCGGTGTCCACCCGACGCATTCTGCCTCGCGCACGGGAAAAAGTGCACAGAAAAAGGCGGCCCCGGGCTGGAAGCCGGGGCCGCCTCCCTCGACGCGTCGACGCGGTGGGGGTCCCCCCGCTCGAGCGAAGCCGAGAGTGGGGGAGGATCAGCTCTAGGCGGAGGCGACCCGCTTGTCGGAGGTCGTCTCCTCCTCGGCGGAGGCCACCTCGTGGGCCGGGTGGGTGGACTTCGGCTGGCCGAGGCCCGCCGCGCTCATGGCCATGCCGACCACACCGCCGAGGGCGACGATGACCAGACCGGCCCAGAAGCCCAGCGGGTTGGCCAGCACCATGAAGGCACCCGAGACGCAGAAACCGATGAAGGCGATGATGACACCGGTCCAGGCGGCCGGGGTGTGACCGTGGTGGTTGCCCGCCATGACTTGCTCCTCGTTGCTGATTGTGTGTGCCTGTGTGGTGAGTCGGACGCTCAAGACCATTGTCCCGTACGCACGCGTACGCCGTGAGCGGGGGTCCTGCTTCAGGCGCCTGTCCGCACCCCGGAGGGCTACGCTCCGGTCGGGTCCTCGCCCCGGTCCAGCGCCTTCCACATCTCCTCGGGCCGGTCCGGGTCCGCGGCGGGCCTGGCCTTGCGGGGCCGGGGGGTGCCGTCCCGCTCGTACCGGCCCGACATGGCAGGCCACAGGCGTCCGTACCGCAGCGCCAGCAGGCCCGCGAGCAGGAGCAGCAGACCGCCCGCCGCGGCGACGTACGGCCAGACGGTGTGGCTCATGGAGTCGACGGTCGCCGCGGTGTCGCCGGAGGCCTGCGCGGCCTTGTCGTCGAGCGCGGAGCTGTCGGAGGCGCCGAGGAGGGCCGCGGCCACGGTGCCCGCGCCGGAGAGCGCGAGGAGCCCGGCGACCAGGAAGCGGCCGGCACGGCGTACGGCGAAGACGGCGACCAGGGCGGCGAGGCCCACTATGGCCAGCGACGCGGGCACGCCCGTGACGTCGCTGCCCGTGGCACTCAGCGGGAAGTCGCCGCCGGCCACCGTCGCGGTGCCCTCCGACCAGCCCTGCCGCGAGGCGAGCAGCGCCACGGCCGCGCCGAGCGCGCCGCAGAGCAGGGCCACGGCGAGGCTTCGGCGGCCGGACCGGGCGGGTCCGGAGGCTTCGTATCGGGGGTGAGGTACAGCAGTCACAAACCCCACTATCGCCTGAACCCCGGGCGAACCGTCACCCGGGGGTCACGTGACACGCGTCCTACTGACCGGACTGGCGCCCGGACTGGCGGCCCAGTCGGTTCGCCGTGTGCACCGCGCGCAGCACCGCCGCCGCCTTGTTGCGGCACTCGTCGTCCTCCGCCACGGGGTTCGAGTCGGCGACGACCCCGGCGCCGGCCTGCACGTACGCCGTGCCGTCCCGCAGCAGGGCCGTACGGATGGCGATGGCGGTGTCGGAGTCGCCCGCGAAGTCGAGGTAGCCGACGCAGCCGCCGTACACGCCGCGGCGGCTCGGCTCCAGTTCGTCGATGATCTGCATCGCGCGGGGCTTGGGGGCGCCGGAGAGGGTGCCCGCGGGGAAGCAGGCGGTCAGGACGTCGAAGGCCGTACGGCCTCCCGCGACCTTGCCGGTCACCGTCGACACGATGTGCATGACGTGCGAGTACCGCTCGATGGACATGAAGTCGACGACCTCGACGGAGCCCGGTTCGCAGACGCGGCCCAGGTCGTTGCGTCCCAGGTCGACGAGCATCAGGTGCTCGGCGCGTTCCTTGGGGTCGGCGAGGAGTTCGTCGGCGAGGGCCTGGTCCTCCTGCGGGGTGGCGCCGCGCGGCCGCGTACCGGCGATGGGGTGCACCATCGCGTGACCGTCCTCGACCTTGACGAGGGCCTCCGGGGAGGAGCCCACGACGTCGAAGCCGTCGAAGCGGAAGAGGTACATGTACGGCGACGGGTTCGTGGCCCGCAGCACGCGGTAGACGTCCAACGCGCTTGCCGTGCAAGGGGTTTCGAAGCGCTGCGACGGGACGACCTGGAAGGCCTCCCCGGCCCGGATGCGCTCCTTGATGTCCTCGACGGCGTCCTGGTAGTCGGGGCCGCCCCACAGAGCGGTGTACTCGGGGAGCTCGGAGGGCGGGAGCGCGGCCGGGGGCTGGGAGACCGCGCGCGACAGGTCCGCCTCCATGGCGTCCAGGCGCGCGACGGCGCCCGCGTAGGCCTCGTCGACGCCCGTGTCGAGGTCGTTGTGGTTGATCGCGTTGGCGATCAGCAGGACCGTGCCGTCCCAGTGGTCGAGGACCGCGAGGTCGCTGGTGAGCAGCATGGTCAGCTCGGGAAGTTTCAGGTCGTCGCGCTCGCCGGGGCCGATCTTCTCCAGGCGGCGCACGATGTCGTAGCCGAGATAGCCGACCATGCCGCCGGTGAACGGGGGCAGTCCGCTGTCGTGGACGAGGTCGTGCGGGGTGTGCAGCGCCTCGACGGTGGCGCGCAGGGCGGCGAGCGGGTCGCCGTCGAGGGGGACGCCGACCGGGGGCGAGCCGAGCCAGTGCGCCTGGCCGTCGCGCTCGGTCAGGGTCGCGTGGCTTCGGACACCCACGAACGAATAGCGGGACCACGAGCGCCCGTTCTCGGCGGACTCCAGCAGGAAGGTGCCGGGCCGCTCGGCGGCGAGCTTGCGGTAGAGCGCGACGGGTGTGTCGCCGTCCACGAGGAGCTTGCGGCTGACGGGGATGACACGCCGGTCGGTGGCCAGCTTGCGGAACGTCTCAAGGTCCATGGCGGCTGACCCTACTGACCTGGGGACGGTACGTCGGACACGGCGTCCTCGAGCGGGCCGTCGGCCATCAGGACATCGGCGTCGAAGCAGGTGCGCTCGCCCGTGTGGCAGGCGGCGCCCACCTGGTCGACCTTGACCAGGACGACGTCGGCGTCGCAGTCCAGGGCGACGGACTTGACGTACTGGACGTGCCCGGAGGTGTCGCCCTTGACCCAGTACTCCTCGCGGCTGCGCGACCAGTAGGTGCAGCGGCCCGTGGTCAGCGTGCGGTGCAGCGCCTCGTCGTCCATCCAGCCCAGCATCAGCACCTCTCCGGTGTCGTACTGCTGGGCGATCGCGGGTACGAGCCCGTCGGCGCTGCGCTTCAGGCGTGCGGCGATGGCGGGATCAAGGCGACTGGATGGAGAACCGTGGCGCGAAGCGCCTCGATGAGGGGCGGTGGTCGGGTGACGGG
>NZ_JAAKZY010000021.1 GCF_011045015.1 Streptomyces scabichelini
GGCGGCGGGTGACGGGGCGGGGTACGGAACGCAACCGCGAGGCCCGTACACCCTGGCAGCGTACCGACCACCCCGCCCACCGGTTCACGACAGGGTGGAGCTCGTGACGCGGCCCGCTCGGGCGCTTCCGCTGGGCTGCAGGTTTGCGCAGTTCAGAGGCTTGCTAGCTGACATGACAACGGTCACCGACGCAGCCTTTGGCGATTCGCGTATGTGTGCGTCTCACTACGGGCACGTGGCCTGTGCAAGCGGTTGGACGCTGAATTCGGGACGCCGGCAGGACGCAGGTAATCGGGAGTGGCTGCCTGGGCACCATCACCTACGCCGTCTGGCTGTGGGTGGCCGGGCGCGTGCGGTGTGGCGATGGGCCACCGGGGCGCTGCGCAACGTCTGGCCCGGTGCGCTCGCGGACGTCGGAGAGGGTCACTCCAGGGGCGAGTTCGACCAGGGACAGGCCGTGCGGGGTGATGTCGAGGACGGCGAGGTCGGTGATGATCCGGTGGACGCACGCCTGCCCGGTCAGCGGCAGCGTGCACTCGTCGACGATTTTCGGTGAGCCGTCCTTGGCGGTGTGTTCCATGAGGACGACGACCTTGCCGGCGCCGTGCACAAGGTCCATGGCACCACCCATGCCTTTGATCATCTTGCCGGGTACGGCCCAGTTGGCGAGGTCCCCGGCTGCGGAGACCTGCATGCCGCCCAGCACGGCCACATCGATGCGGCCGCCGCGGATCATCCCGAAGGACAGCGCCGAGTCGAAGAAGGAGGCGCCGGGCCGGACGGTGACGGTCTCCTTGCCGGCGTTGACCAGGTCGGGGTCGACCTCGTCCACCGTCGGGTAGGGGCCGGTGCCCAGGATGCCGTTCTCCGAGTGCAGCACCACCTGGACGCCGGGCGGGAGGTGGTCGGGGATGAGGGTGGGCAGGCCGATGCCCAGGTTGACGTAGGAGCCTTCGGACAGTTCGAGGGCGGCGCGCGCCGCCATCTCGTCGCGGGTCCAGGCCATCAGTGCCGCTCCTTCCGTGTGCGGACGGTGCGCTTCTCGATGCCCTTGCCGTCGGCGGGGACGGGGCCCACGACCCGGTCGACGTAGATGCCGGGCAGGTGGACGGTGTCCGGATCGATGGCGCCGGGTTCGACGAGTTCTTCTACCTCGGCGATCGTGATACGGCCCGCCATGGCCGCCGGGGGATTGAAGTTGGCGGCGCTGCGGTGGAAGACGAGGTTGCCGTGCCGGTCGCCGCGGGCGGCCCGCACCAGGGCGAAGTCGGTGGTGATGGCCTCCTCCAGGACGTACGTCCGGCCGCGGAACTCCCGCGTCTCCTTGGGCGGGGAGGCCACGGCGACGCTGCCGTCGGGGCCGTAGCGCCAGGGCAGTCCGCCCTCGGCGACCTGTGTGCCGACCCCGGCCGGGGTGTAGAAGGCGGGGATGCCGGTGCCGCCGGCGCGCAGCCGTTCGGCGAGGGTGCCCTGCGGGGTGAACTCCACCTCCAGTTCACCGGCGAGGTACTGGCGGGCGAACTCCTTGTTCTCCCCGACGTAGGAGCCGGTGGCCCGGACGATCCGGCCGGCCGTCAGCAGGACGCCGAGCCCCTGACCGTCAACGCCGCAGTTGTTGGAGACCACGCGCAGTCCGCCGACGCCCTGGGCGTGCAGGGCGTCGATGAGGACGGTGGGGATGCCGCACAGTCCGAAGCCGCCCACCGCCAGAGATGCCCCTTCCGGTATGTCGGCGACCGCGTCGGCGGCCGAGGCCATGACCTTGTCCACGTTGTTCGTGCCTTTCTCCCGGTGCCGGACGGGCGATCCGGCACCGGGGTGTTGTCAAAGCCGGTTGGTGAGGGGGCGGGAGTCGGGACGGGCCGAGCCGTACTGTGCCGGCCCTGTTTCCCGGACGTACGGCGTTTCCCGGACGTACGGCGGTCATTGCCTGCGGCGGGCAGGGGGCAGAGGAACCGGAGCGACGCCCTCGACGACGGTGTTGCTGAGGGTTCCGATGCCCTCGACCGTCATGGTGACGGTGTCGCCGGGGATGAGCGGTGAGGGCTCCAAGGCGCCGTTGCGGCCCCAGAGTTCGGCCAGGCAGCCGCCGTTGCCGCAGGTGCCGGAGCCGAGGACGTCGCCGGGGCGGATCCATGTGCCGCGGGAGGCATACGCCGCCATCTCCTCGAACGTCCAGGCCATGTTGGCCAGTCTGTCCCGCCCGATCGTCTCGCCGTTGACCTGGACGGTGAGGGCCAGGTCGAGGAAACCCTCCGCAGTGCGGTGGGGCTCGAGTTCGTCGGTGGTGACCAGCCAGGGGCCGAGGGTGGTGGCGGTGTCCTTGCCCTTGGCGGGGCCGAGTTTGACCCTCATCTCGCGGCCCTGGAGGTCGCGAGCGGACCAGTCGTTGAGGATCGTGTAGCCGATGATGTGCTCGCGTGCCTGCTCGGGGGTCAGGTCCCGGCCGGCCTTGCCGATGACGGCGGCCACCTCGAGTTCGAAGTCGAAGCGGAGGCAGCCGGGTGGCACGGGTACGTCTTCGTGGGCGCCGATCGTCGCGTACGGGTTGGTGAAATAGAACGCGGGCGCGGCGTACCACTCCTCGGGGACGGTGTCACCGTATCCCCGGGCGACACCCGCGACATGGCTCTCGAAGGTCATGTAGTCGCGGACGGTCGGCGGCTGGAGCGGCGGCAGCAGCCCGACGTCGGCCAGGGGCACCGGCAGCGAGCCGGTCAGCGCGCGTTCTCCCGCCCTGTGCAGGGACTCCTCGCCCTCCACGATCAGGTCCAGCAGCACGGCGGGGTGCTGGAAGGGGTGGACATGGTCATCGGCGACGACTCCCGCCTGCCGCTTCCCGTCGTGCACGAAGGTCGCGAACTTCACGCCGCGCTCTCCTCTGTCTCAGCCGGGGCGGGGTGGATCCAGGCGAGGCGGATCGCCAGGCATCCGGCGATGACGGTGCCGGTGTGCCGGGTGGGCGGGCCGCCGGAAGGGACGGCGGGTGCGCCGTGGACGGTGCTGGTGACCATGTCTTCTCCTTGGGGGGCCCGGGGGGAGACCGAGGCGATACGGCCAGGCAATGGACCCCGGGCCTGAAGGGGCTCAGAGGCCGGGGCAGGGGCAGGCGAGGTCGGCCATGCGGCCGAAGAGCCGGGGGCCGTCGAGCGGGGGCAGCGAGGGGTCGAGTTCGCGGTAGACGGTGTGCACGTTGACGGCGAGGCGTTCGCTCTCGTCGAGGTCGGCGAAGCGCCCGAGACTGATGTCGCGTCCGGCTGCCTCGGCGGGCATTCCCGCGCTGAAGCGGGCGGTGGCCTGTTCGTGGACGTACGACAGATAGTCGCGGACGGTGCGGACCGCCTCCTTCGTGGTGACCGGGCCGTGGCCGGGCACGATGATGTCCACGTCGAGGCCGAGGAGCAGGTCGCAGGCGGTGAGCCAGTTGGCGAACGGGCCGTGCCATATGACCGGTGTGGAGCCGGCGAACACGATGTCTCCGGTGTAGACGGTCCGCGCACGCGGGACATGGACGATCGTGTCCCCGGCGCTGTGTGCGGGGCCCACGTCGATCAGACGGACCTCCGTCCCGCCGATGTCCAGGACCGTCTCGCCGTCGAACACCCGGTGCGGAAGCACGGGCCGGACGCCGGAGTAGTCGAAGCGGCCGAAGATCCGGCGGGCGAACCGTCCCGCGGCAGTGTCCGCGCCGGTCAGTGCCCGCATCTCGGCCGGGCCCACCTGCCGCATGTCGGTCAATGAGCCACGGGCCGCGATGATCTCGGCGTGGGCCACGAGCTGGTTGCCGAACCAGTGGTCGCCGTTGCCATGGGTGTTGACCACCGTCGAGACGGGCGCGGCGTCGGTCACCGGCGCCAGCCCGTCGAGCAGGGCCCGGGTGAGGCGCAGGTCGTAGAGGGTGTCGACGAGCAGGGACTCGCCCCGGCCGGTGACCAGCCCGGCGTTGCTCATACCCCATCCGGCCGCACCCGGTACCCACGCATGACAGCCATGGCCGAGGTCGATCCGGCCGGCTGGGGAAAGCACGGAAGCCACGCTGCCTCCTGTCCACGTCCCGAAGCAGCAAATCGAGACTGGGATCCATTGATGGACTTGAGTCCATTCATGGGGCGTAATCTAAAGAGGTGGCTCGGGGAGGTCAATACCTGCGTATGCCTGTGCTGTACTGGGCCCATGACGATCTCTGAGGCAGGAGGCGCATCCGCACAGGACGCCCCGCCCCTCGGGCGCCGCGAGCGGAAGCGGCAGCAGGTGCGCGACCAGCTCTACGGCGCCGCGGTGGAGTTGTTCGTCGCCCAGGGATACGAGGCGACGACCATGGAGCAGATCGCCGAGTCCGCCGACGTCGCCCGGGCCACCGTCTTCAACCACTTCTCACAGAAGGTCGGCTTTCTGGAGGAGTGGGGCGTCCGGCGCCGAGCCCGGGTCGCGGCCATCCTCGGCCAGGAGCACGCCGAGGACCTGCCGGTCGGCGACCGGCTGCGCCGCTATCTGGGGGAGATGGCCGATCTCAACGTCGCCTCCCGTGCGGAGACCACTGTCCTGATGGACGCCTCCGCACGCTTCGGCCGCCTGCTGCAGGACCCCTCCCTGGAAACCGAACTCACGAAGATCGTCGAGGAGGGACGGCAGCGCGGAGAGATCCGTTCGCAGGTCGACCCCGACCAGGCCGGCGCTCTGCTCGCGTCCTGCTACTTCTCCTCGGTCCTGCGCTGGATCCGCGAGGAGCCGCCGCCGTTCGACCTGCCCGGCCGCCTCGATGGGGCGCTCGACATCATCCTGCTGGGGATCCTCGCGCATCCGTGACCGGCGCGGAGGAGCGTAGGGGCGGGGGAGCGCCGCTGAGGCGTCATGGCGGCTGACCCGCAGGCGGTGCGGTCGTCGGTGTCCCGCCGATGACGGGCGGAGGCCTCGCCCGGTTCGTGGCCGGCCCTGCGGTACGTCCGTCTCGTCCTGGTGATCGGCGGACCCGAGAGTAGATTTGGACTTGAGTCCAAGAATCTTGGCTTGAAGTGTTGACCCCCATGTGGTCGCGGCTTATGTTCAACCCGTCGATCGGGCTGCAAGCCGCAAAAGCCCGCAAATCGGCTCTTCCTGCATCGTTTTCGTGCACACGGGGTCTCCTCCGGGTGCGTGTGCGTCTTTCCCCTGTGCCTCTTCCCCGTGCCTCTTCCCCGTGCCGTTCCCGCTCCGTATCCGGGAGGTTCCCGTGCGCCCTCGTACGCCCCTTGCCACTCTCGCCATCGGTCTGGTGCTCACCGTCACAGCGTGCGGAGGCGGTACGTCCGCGTCCTCCTCCCCTGATGACGGCCCGATCGAGATCGGCATGATCACCTCGCTCACCGGTCAGCTCCAGACCCTCGGTACCGAGGGCCGCAAGGCCGCGGAACTGGCGGTCGAGCAGATCAACAAGGACGGCGGGGTCCTCGGACGGAAGCTGGAGCTGACGGTCAAGGACGACAAGAGCCTGCCCGACCAGTCCGTACTTGCCTTCAACGCATTCAAGGACCAAGGCGTGACCGCGGTCCTCGGCTCACCGTCCGCGGGGTCGGCGCTGGCCACGTTGCCCGCGGTGGACCGGGCGGAGATCCCGTACGTCTCCCTGTCTCCGGCCGACGAGCAGGTGGCGCCCGTCCACCCCTACGTCTTCGTGGTACCGGCCTTGGCCTCCGACTACGCCGAGCGGCTGTTGCAGCACTACAAGTCGGAGGGCGTCACCAAGCTGGCCGTGGCCTACGACACCAAGACCGCGTATCCGACCGCCGGCTACAAGGCGATGAAGGCGAAGGCCGGGGAGTACGGCATCAAGGTCGTCGCCACCGAGGAGATTCAGAGCACCGCGTCCGACTTCAGCGCCGTTTTCACGCATGTCAAGAACACCGACGCCCAGGCGCTCGCGGTGTGGGTGACCGGCCCCGCGTCCGTCGTCCTCACCAAGCAGTACGCCGCCTCGGGACTGGACATCCCGATCTCCTTCACCGGCTCCCAGGCCAGCAAGCTGTGGCTCGACCCGGCCGGCAAGGCCGCCGAGGGCGCCATCGTCGCCAGTTCCATCGGCCTGGTCGGCGACACGCTGCCGGACGGAGCCCAGAAGAAGGCCATCGAGGCCGTCAACAAGCCGTTTACGCAGAAGTACAACTACCAGCCGCCGCAGTTCGCGCAGGACGGATACACCGGGGTCCAGCTGCTGGCCGCCGCCATCGAGAAGGCGAAGAGCACCGACCACGAGAAGATCCGGCAGGCGATGGAGGAGCTGACGCTCACCACCCCGAACGGCACCTACCGCTACAGCGAGAAGGACCACTCGGGCCTGTCTCCCGACTACATCTCGGTCAACGCGGTCACCGACGGCACGTTCGTGCCGACCGTCTGGTCGAAGAGCGAGTTGGAGAAGGTGGCCGAGTGACCGAGCCCCTGCTCCAGGTGAGCGGCCTGTCACGGTCGTTCGGCGGGGTGTACGCCGTGGACGGCGTCGACCTGACGGCGGACCGGGGCAGCATCCTCGGCGTCATCGGCCCCAACGGGGCGGGCAAGTCGACCCTGTTCAACCTGGTGAGCGGTCAACTGCCCGCCGAGCGGGGCGAGATCCGGCTCGACGGACGACGCATCGACCGGCTGCCACCCCACCACAGGGCCCGCCTCGGGATCGCCATCGTCTTCCAGGGCGCCCGCACCTTCCACGGGATGAGCGTGCTGGAGAACGCGATGGTCGGCGCCCATGCCACCACCGGCGCAGGGTTCGCGGCAGCCGCACTCAGGCTGCCGCGCCACCGCCGGGAGGAACGCCTGATCGCCGAGCGGGCACGCGAGGCGGTACGGCGGGTCGGGCTCGAGGCCTGGGCGGACCGCCCCGCAGAGCTGCTGCCGCTCGGGCAGCAGCGCGCGCTCCAGGTCGCCCGCGCCCTGTGCGGGGAACCCACCCTGCTGCTCCTCGACGAACCCGCTTCCGGTCTGCGGGCCGCGGAGCGGGACCGGCTCGCCGACCTCGTCGAGCAACTGCGCGCGGACGGACTCACCATCATGCTCGTCGAACACGACGTCGCTCTCGTCGGCCGCCTCGCCGACCGTGTCACCGTTCTGGACCTGGGCAAGGTCATCGCCGAGGGCACACCGGATGAGATACGTACCGACCCGCGGGTCGTCACCGCGTATCTGGGCACGGAGGCGGCCGCATGAACGCCTCGCAACCGTCCCGGAGCGATGCCGTCGAGGTACGCGACCTGGTGGTCCGCTACGGCGCGGCGACCGCTCTCGACAACGTCTCGCTGCGTGTCGCGCCCGGTGAGATGGTCGCCCTCGTCGGGCCCAACGGAGCCGGCAAGTCCACCCTGGTCAACACCCTGACCGGGATCCTGACACCGGCCTCCGGCAGCGTGGTGGTCCGGGCCAGGATCGCTCAGGTACCCGAGGGGCGGCAGATGTTCGGCGACCTCACCGTCGACGACAATCTGCGCCTGGGTGCCTGGCAGCTGCGCGGACGCGGCCAGAGCCGCCGTAAGCAGCGCGACACCTCATGGGTGTACGAGCTCCTTCCCGACCTGGTGCGGGTACGGGACCGGAAGGCGGGCGGGCTGTCGGGAGGCCAGCAGCAGATGGTCGCCGTCGGACGCGCCCTGATGAGCCGGCCGGAGGTCCTCGTGATCGACGAGCTGTCCCTCGGCCTCGCGCCCCTCATCGTCGCCGACCTCGCCGAGCACGTGACCGAGCTCAACCGGGAGCAGGGCACTGCCGTTGTGCTCATCGAGCAGAACGCACGGCTCGCCCTGGACCTGTGCAGCCGCGCCTACGTCCTGGAAGCGGGACGGATCGCCGCCGAGGGCGACAGCGCCGACCTGGCCGCCAGCCCTGACATCGCCCGGGCCTACCTCGGCGAGGCCCAGGGACGCCCGAGCCCTCCGGACGACCGGGGTCCGGACGACCCGGATCCGGACGACCGGGGTCCGGACGACCCGGATCCGGACGACCGGGGTCCGGACGACCCGGGTCCGCACGACCGGGCCACGGCCGACCCCGCACCCATGCCCGGCACTGCCAAGACCGCCCGGGGCAACCAGGACACCGCCGTCCAGGCCGCGCAGGCCGCGACACGGGGGGCGAAATGAGCGACTTCCTCGTCTACCTCATCACCGGACTGGGCACCGGCTGCGGCATCGCGCTGATCGGCAGCGGCCTAGTGCTCATCCACCGGGTGACGCGGGTGGTCAACTTCGCCCAGGGCACCTTCGCCGTCGTCGGGGCGCTGACCGCCATCTCGCTCCTCGACACCGGCCTCCCGCACGGGCTCGCCGAACTGCTCGGGGTCGCCGTCGCCGCCGTCGTAGGACTGCTCTTCGGCATGATCGCCATCGGCCGGCGGGGCACCTCGCCGCAGGCCGCGCTGATGGTCACCCTGGGACTGGGCATTCTGGCGTACGCCGTGGAGGTCATGCTCTGGGGGGACCAGGGCCGGTCCTCCGAGGGGCTCTCCGGCGCCGTGACCGTGTTCGGCGCCCGTATCCAGACCCACTACCTGCTCATCATCGGCGTCACCATGGCAGTCTTCGCCGCGATGGCCACGCTGTTCGGCCGTACCGACGCGGGCAAGGCCCTCTCCGCGTGCTCCGCCAACCCGTACGCCGCCCGCGTCGTCGGGATCTCCGTCACCCGCATGGGGCTGATCGCCTTCGCCATCGGCGGCGCTCTCGGCGGTCTGGCCGGCGTTCTGCTGGCGCCCATGAACTCGATGGCCTTCGACTCCGACGTGGCGCTGATCATCAACGGTTTCGCGGCGGCGGTCGTCGGGTCCATGCATCACATCGGCCGCACCCTGGCCGGTGCGCTGTTCCTCGGAGTGGCCGAAGCGATGGTCGCGGGCTATGGAAGCGCCACGTACCAGACCGTGGTGGCGCTGGGCCTGGTCCTGGCGCTGATGATCGGGCAGGCGGCCCGCACCCACAGCGTCGTGGCGGAGGCCGGATGACGCCTCATCAGTCCTTTGCGGGACGCCCGCTGCCCTCCGCGTACACCGGGCGTATGCACGCATGGGGCACCCCGTCCGTGCCTGATCCGTATCCGCCGCACCAGAAAGGCAGCACGATATGAGCGCCGTCACCTCCGGCCGTGAACGGGCCGCCTCCCAGCCCCCCGGCGGCGCGGGCGGCACGGGGGACACTGAGTCGTCGGACGCCCGAGGGCCCCTCGGCGCCCGTTTCGTCGGCCGGGGAAGGCGGGCCGGCCTCGTCGCGGCCGGCGCGGCGGTGGCCGTGACCCTCGCCCTGCCTCCGATGCTGACCGCCAGCCAGCTCTCGGTGTACATCCTGCTCGCCCTGTCCGCCATGGTCACCGTCGGGCTGAGCCTGCTCATGGGCTACGCGGGCCAGGTCTCCATCGGCCAGGCGTCGTTCTACGCCATCGGCGCCTACGCGGCCGGCCTGCTGAGCGTCCACGGCACGCCGCCGCTGCTGGCGCTGGCCGCGGCACCACTGATCGCCGCACTGTTCGCCGCCGCCATCGGTGGACCGCTGCTGCGGCTGCGCGGGCACCACCTGGCCTTCGCCACCATCGCCCTGCAGCTCATCCTCATCTCCTTGCTCGGCGAGGCGGACTGGGCCGGTGGTTCGGTCGGTCTGCAGGGCATCCCACGACTCTCCGCCGGAGGTACGGAACTCGGCGAGGACATCCACTACGCCTACCTGGCCTGGGCTGCCGTGGCCGTCACCGTCCTGGTCGCCCGCAACGTCGTCACCTCACGAGTCGGCCGCGGACTGCGCGCGCTGGCCACCAGCGAGACGGCGGCGAGCGCCAGCGGAGTGCCGGTGGCCCGCTACAAACTCGCCGTGTTCACCCTGGCCGCCGCGTTCGCCGGACTCGCCGGAGGGATCTACGCCTTCTTCATCGGCTACATCAATCCGGGGTCGTTCCCGGTCCTGCTGTCCATCCAGTTCCTGGTGATGGCCGTCGTCGGCGGGCTCGGCACCATCTGGGGCGCGCTCCTGGGCGCCACCGCGATCACCCTGATCGTGCAGTTCCTCAACGACCTGGGCTCCAGGCCGGGCATGCCCGCCAGTGCCCCCAGCATCCTCAACTACGCCGTGTACGCCGCCTTTCTCATCCTCGTCGTGCTGTTCCTGCCGCGCGGCATCGTCCCCGCACTGCGCGACGCGTGGCAGCGCCGCATCGTGGGGCGAGCGTCCTCGTGATATGTCGCGCTGAGTCTCCGCTACGCGTTGGAAGGGGAATCCGCTGCGGGCGGGTCCGAGACCGATCCCCGAACTGGCGCGATCGGCTTCGGATCGGCTGAGCCGGTCCTCCAGCAGGCCTTCGGGACGCGTTCGGGACGCAAGGACAGGAACGGACTGAGAAGGAGTGAGTACCACCCGCCTCACTGAGGGCCTGTTCTGCCCTGCTTCCGACTCCTGAATATCGCCCCCTACCGATATGAGCGGCAGGCCGCTGACTCCTCGGCTATGGAGGTAGTGACATGCGTCGGTCTGGGCGCTGCCGCTCCTACCAAACCAGCCTCGAACGGCCAGTCCGCGCGGACATCAGGGCACACCGAACGACGCCCTTCCGCTCGGACTTGCGGGTGGAAACTGATCGGTTTACGATGAGGGGGAACCGATCAGTTTTTCGTCGCGGCAGCATGCTGAGATTCCCGCGACCTCAGTCTCCATCCAACAATTTCGGCGTCCCGCTGCCGGTGCCCCGCGCCCGCCTGGAGCAGCAAACACCAGTTTCCTGAGACCGGAGAAGGTATCGGAATGAGTGCGAATCCGCAGAAGAAAAAATTTTACGCCCTGAATATGTTTGACGTGGTCGACGTGGAGAAGTACCTTGCGTATTTCAGCCGCCTGCCCGAAGTGGCTCCGAAATATGGTGGTCGAATGGTGGCGTTTGGCCGTTTCCGGGACAGCGTAGCCGGTGACCTCGCACCACGGCAGGTTCTGTTTCTCGTTGAATGGGATTCCGAAGAGGCGTTCAACAGCTTCCGGGACGATCCGGACCTGGCCGACTTGCATCCGCTGCGGGAGAACGGGACGGCGGCCTATGTCTGGCAGACGTTCGATGGTTCCGATATGAGCGACCCCGCCGACGTTTCGCTCGACGATGTACTGGCGGTGCTCAAGCCTTAACCCCGGCATTTCATGACGGCTCGTCAGTGCAACTGACGGGCCGTTTCGGCTTGTTGGGCTGATGGCGGGCAGCGTGAGGGCCCGGCTGTCGCGTGGGGTGCCCGCCGGGTTCCACGGCTCCGGTGGGGTTGTGCTGCTCGCAGGGAAGGGAACGATCTGGTCAGCCGGGGTTCGGCAGCGCTTCGAGCCGGGCGCCGGCGGTGACGCAGCTCCACCGCGGCGATACCCCAGCGGCGCGGCACAACGTGTCGACGCCGATGCCGCCGATGCGGTCGCTTTGTTCGTGGAACGGCTGCGCCGCGACGTCGAGCAGTCGATCAGGCGTCGAGACAGCACCGGCGGCCGGCGCGGACGTCGGCGCTGTCGGGTTGCTCACAGATCAGAGACGTCCGGTTCACTTGCACCGTGGAAACCGATCTGTTTCCCTATGTGGAAACAGATCGGTTTCATGCCGGTGTGCAGCCCATGACCAGCAACAAAGGGAAAACATGACTACCACCTACGATCCGGGGGCGCCTGCCTCCGGGAAAACAGACTCGGGCCGCCGTGGCTCACATGCCGTGCGCTGGTGGGTGCTCGTCGTGCTGGGAGTGGCACAGCTCATGGTCACGCTCGATGCGACCGTCGTGAACATTGCGCTGCCCGAAGCGCAACATGACCTCGGTTTCAGTGACGGCAGCCGGCAGTGGGTCATCACGGGGTACGCCCTGGCGTTCGGCAGCCTGCTGCTACTCGGGGGCCGACTCGGTGACATGTTCGGCCGACGTGCGACCTTCGTGACCGGTCTGATCGGCTTCGCGGGCGCGTCCGTCGTCGGCGGCGCGGCCACCAGCTTCGAACTGCTCGTCGCGGCACGTGTGGCCCAGGGCCTGTTCGCCGCGCTGCTCGCGCCCGCGGCGCTCTCGCTGCTCAGCGTGACCTTCACCCAGCCGGTCGAAAGGGCGAAGGCGTTCGGCATCTTCAGTGCGTTGTCCGGTGCGGGCGCCGCGGTCGGGCTGCTGCTCGGCGGCATGCTGACCGAATGGGCGTCGTGGCGCTGGGTGATGTACGTGAACGTCATTTTCGCGGGCGTCGCGCTGGTCGGTGCGTTGCTGTGGCTGGCCAAGCCTGTGGTCACCGAGCGGCCCAAGCTCGACATTCCGGGCACCGTCGTGGTGAGCGCCGCCCTGTTCGGCATCGTCTACGGGTTCGCGCACGTCGAATCCACCAGTTGGACCGACCCGGTCGCCCTCGGCTCCATGATCAGCGGCGTGGTGCTGCTCGCGGTATTCGCATGGCTGGAGCTCAGGGTCGCGCATCCGCTGCTGCCGCTGCGAGTCGTGCTGGACCGGACCCGAGGCGGTTCGTTCCTGGCCGTGTTCGTCATGGGCATGGGAATGTTCTCGATCTTCCTGTTCCTGACCTACTACCTGGAGGCCAGCATCGGCTACTCGCCGATCGAGGCCGGTCTGTCCTTCCTGCCGATGGTCGGGGGCATCGTCGCCTCGTCGACCACGGTGCCTTCACTGCTGCTGCCCAGGGTCGGTCCGAAAGTCGTGGTCAGCGTCGGCTTCCTGGTCGCCGCATCCGGTATGGCCTTGCTGACCCAGCTCACGCTCAACAGCGCCTACGTCGCCAACATCATGCCGGGCATGATCCTGCTGGGCCTCGGTATCGGCGGGGTGATGACCACCGCGTTCCAGGGTGCGACCGCAGGCGTGCACCACGAGGACGCCGGCGTCGCCTCGGCGCTGATCAACACCAGCCAGCAGGTGGGTGGCTCGATCAGCACGGCGCTGCTGACCACCGTTGCCTCATCGGCCGCGACCGACTACCTGTCCTCGCACAAGCCCGGCGCGCTGACCGTGGCGCAGGCCGGGGTCGAGAGCTACACGGCCACCCTGGCGTGGGGCGCCGGAATCTTCGCGGTCGGTGCGGTACTCGCGGCGTTCCTGTTGCCGAATGCGGCCCTGGCACCGTCGGAGGGCGAGCCCGTGATCGCCCACTGAGCCTGAATCCACCGAGGTACGCGCTTGTCACGACGAGTGAACTGTGGGAAATGCCCTGCTACCTGCGCTGATTGGCTCCCTCAAGGCACAGATCAGCGAAGGAAGACAGGGCATCTCCGAGATGGCTCCCACATCTACCCGCGCGATCCGTCTTCAGAAAACTGATCACCACAGGTAGCGGGCACCGTCCGTCAACACGCCTCAGATCCACGATGTGTGAATTCACGCAGCTGATGGGCACGCTGGTCATGCCGGGTGGGGTTGGCCTCATAGGGTGGACGCCTCCTACGTGCCGCTGCTGCGGCCGTACTCGGCGTGCGCCATCGCGGTCTCCGAGATCGGTGTGCTGACCTCCTTGCCGTGTTCGGCACGCCCGGCATGCTGGTGGTCACGTTGTTCTGTGTCGCAATGCGGTGCCGACGGCCGGTGCCACCACCCCCTCAAGGTGCTGCCCGTCTGCTACCGCTTCCTCGCGGAGTCCGAGCCGCTGCGGCGGATCACCGGCGGTCCGCTCGATCGTCTGCAACGGCGTCCAGGGGGCACGGGCCTGGACCGGGGCTGGGTGAGGATGACCGTCGGCCTCATCGCGGCCGCACGCTTCGGCTTCGGAAGTGACGGGCTGGTTCCGGCCGGCAGGGGCTGAGGCGCATCCCCGACGAGGCGAAGCCCGAGAAGACCGCCCGCCGGCGTAGCGGAACCGCACTCACATGCCCGCTCGGCGTGGGCGGCGCCAACGTAGCTCCCCGGCAAAACGTCAAAAACCGATCGGTTTCCATTTCGTCCACATCGAGTTAATCTCGCAGTATGACCACCGTAGTGAAGCCGAGTTCCAGAGAGCGGCTGCTGGAGGCAGCGGCCACGCTCACCTACCGAGACGGTGTCGGCATCGGCATCGACGCCCTGTGCAAGGCGGCCGGAGTGTCAAAGCGCTCCATGTACCAGCTGTTCGAGAGCAAGGATGAACTGCTGGCAGCAAGCCTGGAGGAACGCGCCTCCGCCTTCGTGGCCGGGCTCCTGCCCCCAGCGGACGACGGCCGTTCACCCCGCGAGCGGATCCTGTACGTCTTCGAGCAGCTGGAGTCGCAGTCGGGTGCGCCCGAGTTCCGAGGCTGCCGATACCTGGCTGTCCAGGTTGAGCTCAAGGATCAGAGCCACCCTGCGAGCCGGGTGGCCCACCGGATCAAGGCGAATTTGACGGGTTTCCTCCGTGCCGAGGCCGAGAAGGGTGGCGCGAGTGATCCCGACCTGCTGGCCCGGCAGCTGATCCTGGTCTTCGACGGCGCCAGCGCCCGCGCGGGGATCGGGGCCGACAAACTGACGGGGCTCATCGCGCCCACTGTGGCCGCCCTGCTCGATACGGCAGGCATGCGCTGACGCATCGCGTTTCCGGAACGCTCCATTACTGCCCTGTGCTCAGGGGAAGCCCCATGGCCGCAAGGGCGTTGCCGAGCATGCCGCAGGCGAAGAAGCTCGCGGTCTCCTCGCTGTCGGCGCCGAGCGACAGGTGCGCGGCCTCCCAGATACGCACTGCTGAGCCTGTCGCAGTACAGCGGCGTGCGGACAGCCGGTCTGCGCGGACTCAGGGTGCGCGCCGAGACCGGGCTCGGCGGCCGAGTACTCACCAGGGGCGGCCGGCCAAGGTGACCGACTACAGGTCGGCCCGCTCGATCACCCACGACTACGACCGCCCCGTGCTGACGGAGGGGATCCGCTCCGTCGTCGCCGTGCCCGTTCTTGGTGTCCGGTACGGTGCGTGCGGTGCTCTACGGGGCCAGTCGAGGCCCGGCCCCGTTCGGGGACCGGGCGGCCGACGCGGTTGCCGACGCCTCCCGGCGACTGGCCGCCGAGCTCGCCATCCGTGACGAGGTAGACCACCGCCTGCGCCTGCGGGACGCAGCACAGGGCAGCGCTGTGGGCAGGTCGCGGGGCGTGCCATTGGAAGAACTCCGCCAGGTCCACGCCGAGTTGCGGCGCATGGCCCAGCAGGTGCCCGACGATGACCTGCGCGGCCAGCTGCTCGACGCGGCTGGGCGGCTGGCCGGGCCGTCCGCCGCCCACTCGGCGCCGGGCCCGCGGCTGTCACCCCGGGAACTCGACGTCCTGACGCAGGTGGCGCTGGGCTGCAACAACGCCGAAGCCGGGCGCAGGCTGTCGCTGCTGCCCGAAACCGTCAGATCGTATCTGCGCAGTGCGATGCGCAAGTTGGGAGCCGGCACCCGCTTCGAGGCAGTGGTTGCCGCACGTCGACAGGGTCTGCTGCCCTAGTCGTCCCGTTCGGGTCGGGGTCGGCTGACATCGAATCCGCGGACAACGCCACGCCCACCGAACTGCGCACTGTGCGCAATGAGTCGGGAAACGGTAAACCGGCTCTGGATCCCAAACGCGATCAGACCGCTGGGCGCCGCGAGGTCAACCTGAGTACCGGCGCCGACCGCCATCACGTGGACCACCTTCGGCTTCCGCAACGCCGACACCGGCGCCTACGTACGCGGTGCGTGACCGCGCGCCGAGCGCGCAGGTATCTCCGCACCGCTCAACTGTGAGGAACCGGACCCCGGTGCTTGCCGCCCGGAAACCGATCGGTGTACGGTATGAGAAACCGATCGGTTTCTGAGGTGCTCGTGACCTACGGGTATCGGCGCAGCGTCCGTCGGTCGGTGCCGTTGATCGCCAAGCTGATGCAGGGATCAGTCCCTAATGCGCTGTACCCGGCGCGTGCTGATCGCGTGCGTACTCAACCTCCGGAGTCAAAGACCATGTCTTCTCATGCCACCTCCACCATCTTCGTCATCGGAGGTACAGGGGCCCAAGGGATACCCATCGTCCGCGCTCTTGTCGCCGACAAGAAGTACTCCGTCCGGGTCCTGACCCGGGATGCCGCATCCCCCCGGGCCCAGGCTCTCCTCGCACTCGGCAACGTCTCCATCCTCGAAGGGTCGTTCGCCGACGAGGACGTGCTACGCGAAGGTTTTCGGGACTGTGACGGGGCGTTCATCAACATCGACGGGTTCAACACAGGCGAGAAGACCGAGACCTACTGGGCCATCCGCACTTACGAGATAGCGATCGAAGCAGGAATCAAGTTCTTCGTTTACGGAAACCTCGACTACGCCCTCAAGAAGTCAGGCTACGACTCCAGGTTCCGCACCGGCCACTATGACGGTAAAGGCCGCATGGCCGAATGGGTACTGTTCCAGAACGAGAAGAACAGGGACCGCATGGGAGCAGCGGTCTTCACCTCGGGTCCCTACATCGAGATGGTGATCTCGCCGCTCACGCCCATGCAACCCAGCATCGAGGACGGCGTCGTCACGTGGCGAGTTCCGCTTGGCGAGGGAGCCGTTCCGCATGTGGCTCTCGAAGACTGCGGATTCTATGTCCGCTGGCTCTTCGATCATCCGGAACGAGCCAATGGCATGGACCTCGAAGTCGCCATCGAGCACATGACCTACGCCGATATGGCTGCGGCATTCGAGAAGGTCACCGGGCATCCGGCCCAGTACATCGACACCGATCTGGAAACATATTGGAACAGTCCGGACCTGAAGGGGATCGCTGATTACCCTGCCGGATACAATGCCGATCCCAACGACAAGAGCAGCATGAGCTTCCGCGACAATTTCACGGGCTTCTGGAACGTGTGGAAGCACGGAATCATCACCAGGGACTACGCCCTGCTCGACGAAATCCACCCCAACAGGATCAGAAGCGCTGAGGAGTGGTTCCGCCGCGAAGACCAGTTGGGAAGGGAACTTGGCAAGGGAAGTCTCTGGGAGAGGGTCCAGCCTGAGAACTGGACCATGGACTCCGCGGTCCTCAAGAGCAGCGCGGATTTCAGGACGGGCAAATTGTAGACGGGCGCGATCAGTACGGCCAACACCTCAAGCGAGATGGTGCGCTCGGCCACGACCACCGCGTTGCGGGGCGCCGCGCGCAACCTTGAGCTCTACGACACGGGCAATGTCGCCGGGCGGACGAAGTGTTCGCCCCGGATCTGATCGACCACAACCCCGCTGACGGCGCCGCCTCGGGCATCGACGGCATGCGAGTGCTGATCGCCGCGGTCCGCGACGGATTCACCGACACGCAGCACCGGATCCTGTTCCAGCAGGAGCTTCCCGGCGGCTGGGTGGTCCTCCACTGGCGGATGACCGCGACCCACACCGGAGACGCCTTCGGGTTCGCCGCCAGTGGGGCGGTGTGGCCTGCAGTGCCTGCCGGTCGGCTGCGGAAGGGCGAGGAGTCGGACGATGCACGGTCCCTTGTAATTGCAGGCAGCGAGGCGGCTTTCCCCGCGCGGTCCCGGCCATCGCCCGGATGTACAACCCCGCTGTACAACCCCGCCTTCGCCACATGGCCGGAAGGCACCGAAAGCGCAGTTCAGGTCGCCTGCTCACGGCTTTCGACACGCGCAGCGGCGATTGGCCGCAGCTTCGAGTCCTCGGCGGGGAACAAGGGTCGTGTCGGTGAGCAGGACGACGACGGCAGCAGCGGCGTCGAACGAGTTGCGCCCGCATCCCGCCGAGGTCGGAGCCGGTCAGGCTCGTCCGCGCGACCGCATCCGCCACCTGGTCGGTCACCTGCCTGTGCAGCAGGAGCAGGAAGGTGGCAACGGCGGTCAGTGCGAGCTTTGCCAGTACCCAGTAGTGGCGGAACAGCCCCCAGGTGGTGCCCAGGGACTGGACGAGACCGGTCAGCAGTGAGACGCCTGGGTCGAAGACCGGTTGGCCGCCTCTCCCGAGGAGGAGGTCCGAGTACTACGTCAGCATCCGCCAGCACCTGGAGGGCAGCTCACCCGCTGTCCGTGCCGACAAGTAGGGGCTTCGGGAGGCCGCAACTGTTGCTCATCGAGTGCGGAAAGGCGTCAGCGGTGGCCCAACACGTTCACCACGCGACCGTTGGGGTCGCGGACGAAGAACCGCCGCACCCCCCACTCCTCGTCCTGCAGGGGATGAACGATTTCCGCACCGCTCTCCTGCATGACCGCGTAGGCCGCATCCACATCGTCCACCTCCACGCTCATGTCGGGGGTGAGCGGCGCAGTCTTGTCGCCGGTCATGACGCTGATCTGCGCCGCCGGGGTGGACTGGGAAGCGAGTGTCATGATCCAGCCGTGGTTCATGACCTCCTTGAAGCCCAGCAGGCCGTAGAACTCCCGGTTTTCCTGCGCAGCCTCTGACTGGATGTTGGGCACGACACGACGAACGGCCATCGGACGACTCCAAGTGAGTACGGGCGTATTTCTGGGCCTTCTCAGGAGTACTACAGCCCATCCATCACCGCACACACTATTCGCCATAGACCCCAGGCCCGCTCTGGATAGCGACAGTTGGGCGACAGGTTCGATGTCAGCGAGCCGCTGCTTTGCCAGGCTTGATGGCCCACTGGCAGTCGAAACGGTAGAGGTGGCACCACGCGGATGCGGCAGCTTCCGGTGAAGTTCGACTCTCGCGATCCGCGCCTGCTCGACCACCCGTACACCGGTTATGCCGAGCTCCGCCCGGAAGCCCTCGGCATCGCGACCCCAATCCCCACGTCAGGTTCGGCGGTGGAGCAGCCATTGCCAGGGCGCAGCTCTGGCGCACGTGGAGGGCCGCGCCGTCATCAACTGGCGCCCATCCGCATTCGTTTGCTCCACCCTCGGGACGCGACCTCAGGAGTCACCGATGACGACGGAAGACCTGTATACGCGCACCCCCGGCGACATGCTCTGGCAGGTGCCGGCGACCGGCTCGGCCTGCTTCAGCTGGGAATACGACGACGGCCGGGAGCGGCTGCTGGCCCTGTATCAGAAGGGCAAGGACAAGCAGTGGGACTCGGCTCTGCGCATCGACTGGGACCTGGAGGTGGATCCGCACGACCCGCTCGGCGTCCCGGATGAGGCGATGACGCTGTACGGCACGCCGTACTGGGACAAGATGACCGACCGCGACAAGGGCGAGCTGCGTAAGCACTACGGGTCGTGGCAGTTCAGCCAGTTCCTGCACGGCGAGCAGGGCGCGATGGTGTGCGCGGCGCGGATCGTGGAGTCGGTGCCGGATCTGGACGCGAAGTTCTACTCGGCGACGCAGACGATGGACGAGGCGCGGCACGCGGAGATCTACAGCCGCTTCCTCAAAGACAAGATCGGGATGCTGTACCCGATCAACGACAACCTGCAGTCGCTGCTGGATGACACCCTGCAGGATTCGCGGTGGGACATGCCGTATCTCGGGATGCAGGTCCTGATCGAGGGGTTGGCGCTGGCGGCGTTCGGGATGATCCGCGATAGCACCGACAAGCCGTTGCCGAAGCAGATCCTGGCGTACGTGATGCAGGACGAGGCGCGGCATGTGGCCTTCGGGCGGATGGCGCTGCGGGACTACTACAAGCAGCTGTCCTATGCCGAGCTCCGCGAGCGCGAGGAGTTCGTGATCGAGGGCTGCTGTCTGATGCGGGACCGGCTGCGTGGCACCGAGGTGCTGGAGAACTTCGGCATCCCGGCGGCGGAGGCGAACGAGCTGAGCGAGCGCAGTGAGTCTTTGCAGCGCTTCCGGCAGCTGCTGTTCAGTCGGATCGTGCCGTGCGTGAAGGACATCGGGCTGTGGGGCGAGCGGCTGCAGCGTGCCTATGTCGACATGGGTGTCTTCGAGATGGGCAACTCGAATCTCGACTTGCTGATGGAGCAGGACGAGGAGATCGCGGAGCGGCTGGACACGGAGCGGTTCGCGGCGGAGGAGGCGGAACGTACCGCCGAGGTGGAGGAGGCGATCGCGCAGGGGTGTCCGTAGTGTCGCAGGTTGGTTAGAGTTGTCCGCGTGTCTCACCCTGCGGTAGCCGAGGCGACACACTTTGCATCGGCATCACCACCAGCTCGTGCGTGACAACGAGTCGCTGGACGAGCTGGACGAGCTGGATGAGCTGCACGACTCGGGTCGGCCCACCGAGATCGCGGAGTTGACCGCTGAGCTGGGCGCCCGTCGCGCCGCTGCAATCCCGCCCCGGTGAATTCCAGGGCGGCAACGGCGCGAGACTTTACGAGCTCACCTTTCCTGCGTGCGGGCTGTGGGAGGCTCCCTTCACCACCGCCTCGAATTCGGCCCTGCTCAGTCCAGTGGTGCGCGCTTCGGGCCGGGGGTGCTCGCGCAGATAAGCCATGATGTGCCGGGACACCGTACGTTCAGCCATCAGCTCCTGTGGAGTCAGCAGCATGTGGTACATGCGTAGGGCAGCGCTGCGGACGAGGGGATCGTGTTCGCGCAACACGGTCATGGCCTGCACAAATCGGCTGGTGAGGTCCGTACCCGGCTTGGCGGTGAGGCCGCGGACGCCGAGCTCCAGCTGCTCGTGGCGCACCGCATCGGTGGCAAGCTGAAGTTCGAACCAGCTGCCGAGCACCTTCGCGGTCCACTGCTCGAAGGAGACGACGTACCCGGCCGGGTTCCGTACCGCCTCCTCAGCGGTGTCCGCCAGCTGTCGGGCATGGGTGAAAGTGAGAGAGACGCCACGCCCGAAGGTGGGGTTGGTCTGCATCGCGGCGTCTCCCAGCAGCACGAGACCAGCGACGAGAGGGCGCTCGTGCTCGTCGAGCAGCCGGCGCCACCGGTTCTCGATCCTGCCCATGGGGAGAGGAGTGCCTGTCGGTACGCCGCGCTCGAGCCAGGGAGCTGTCTGCGGAACCGACTCCAGGAAGCGGGTGAAGGCGCCCGGTTCGCGCAATTGGTGCCGCAGCGGGTCCTTGACGGAGACCGTCGCGGACAGCTGGAAGGTGTTGTTGTCCCCGGGAAAGGCCAGGGCAGTGGCGTAGTCCAGCTCCGTCACCGCAGGAACGTCCGTCGAGGGGAAAGCGGCCCCGCCGCGCAGCCGGTAATGCTGCGTCAAGTAGAAGAATCCGCATGGCTGGGCCCGCTCGGTCGGCGGTCGGACGCCGAGCTCTGCCACCCTCTTCGCGACCTGCGACCGGCGTCCGCTCGCGTCCACGACGAGGTCGGCAACGTACTCCGTGCCATCAGCCGTCCGTACCCCCGATACGCGTGGCACGCCCTCCACCCAGCCGTCGACGCGGAGGCCCGTCACGCGGGCTCCACAGACCACCTCGACGCCCGGCTCCGCCTGTGCCGCCCGACGCACCACCCCTTCATAGACGAGCCTGCGGGAGAGAACGGTGGTCTCGCTGCTCCCATGTTCCAGAGGGGTGAGACGAGCGCCGCGTGCGATCACCGCATCAAGAACGTCCGGAGCCTCCTGCCGGAGTATGCGGGTCGACAAGGCGAGGAAAGCGTGACCTTGGCGCGCGTGCGACACCTCGGACCGCTCCCATGTGAACACGTCCCCGTCGGGGGGAGCGTCGCCCGGCGGCGGGCCGCCACTCTCCAGCACTGTCACTCGGTGTCCGCGCCGAGCGCAGAACACCGCCGCCGCCGATCCCGCCAGACCAGCTCCGACGATCAATATCTCCGCCATGCCCTCTTCCCGTCTCACGCCCGCCGAATGAGCGTGACCCCTTCGCGGATGGTCAGCATCACTTGTTCGACCCGCGGATCGTCACGCACCTTCTCGTTGAATTCCCGCATCGCTACCGTGTCCGGCTTCTGGTCCTGCGGATTGGCGACGCCGCCGAACTGGAGCACATTGTCGACGGCTATCACTCCACGTTCGGAAAGTATTGGGAGCACAGCCTCGTAATAGCGGCCGTACCCGGTCTTGTCCGCATCGATGAATACAAGATCGAAGGAGTCTTCCAGCGACTTTATTTGCTCCAGGGCCGGACCTGTGCGTAGCTCGATTCGGTCGGCCCAAGGCGACTTGGCGATGTGCCGCTGGGCTATCTCCGCGTGCGCGGGGTCGATTTCGCAGGTCACCAATTTCCCGTCCGGCGGAAGCTCGGCCGCCATGCAGAGCGCCGAGTAGCCGGTGAACGTGCCGACCTCCAGCACGCGCTGCGGCCGGAACATGTGTACCAGCATCGCCAGGAACCGGCCTTCCAGCGGACCAACCATCATCTGCGGTAGGTCGCACAGCTTTCGGGTCTCCTCGGCCAGGTCGGTCAGCCACGCCGGCTCCGGGGCCGAGTGTTCTTCGGCGTACGCTTCCACCTTCGGCCTGACAATCATCTGTCCTCCTGATGTGCTGTCTGCGGACGCAGCGCGACGGGGATGCTCTGATAGCCGCGGAATGTGACGCTGGGGCGCCTGACGATCTCACCGGCCAGGTGCGGGGGCTCGGCCGTACGAGCCAGCCAGTCGGCGACGGCGCGGCCCTCGACCTGTGCGAGGGCGGCGCCCAGGCAGTGGTGCGGTCCGCCGCCGAAGCTGACGTGCGGGTTGGGGTCGCGGGTGATGTCGATGTCCTCCGGCCGGTCGAAACGTGCGGGGTCGTGGTTCGCCGCGCCGAGCAGCAGGACGAGGATCCGGCCGGGGCGGACGGTCCTTCCGTCGATGTCCACCGGCTCCTTCACGTAACGGGCGGTCGCCTGGATCGGGGCGTCGTAGCGGAGCATCTCCTCCACGGTGCTCGCGGCGAGTTCGGGTCGCCGGCGCAGCAGCCGGAGCTGGTCGGGCTGTGTGAGCAGCGCCGACCAGATCGTCGAGATCAGGTTGGTGGTGGTCTCGAAGCCTGCGAAGAACAGGAACACGATGTTGTCGATGAGGGTCTCGTGGTCCAGGTCCGGCGTTTCCCGCTGCACGGCCAGCAGATTGCTGATCAGGTCGTTGGACGGGCGGGTGGCGTGCTCGTCGACCAGGTTCTTGATGTAGTCGCGCAGCCAGGTGACCGCCGCGTGTGCTCCCTCCCGTTCCTCGGGCGGCACGTAGAGGGCGAATGCCTTGGCGAGTTCCACGGCGTGCGGCCGCACTGCCGCACGATCCACGTCCGGGATGCCGATCAGTTCGCAGACCACCGTGACCGGCAGCGGGAAGGCCAGGTCGTCGACCACGTTCATGTGGCCACGTTCCTGGGCCGCGGTCATGAGCTCGTCGACCTGCCCTGCCACATAGGTGTAGAGCCGGCGCATCAGCGAGGGGCTGAACGACTGCTGCATGATCCGCCGCCAGAACGTGTGCGTCGGGGGGTCCTGGTCGAGGACGATGCGCTGGAGGAAGTCGTTGGCCGGGCCGGTGCCGTTGGAGAACTCGTGGAACTCGGCGGGGTATTCATGCCCGAGCCGGCGGTCCTTGAGCAGCTGGGAGACGTCCGCGTGGTGGGAGACCACCCATTGCCCCGCGGAACCGCGTGCCAGCCGCCCGGCTGCCCGGAGCTCGGCGTACACCGGGTAGGGGTCTTCGAGCACGCGCGGATCGCGGGAGTCGAATTTCGCCGGGAGCTGCCGCATCTTGCGTCTGCCACCTCCGCCGTCGCCTGTTCCGGTCGGCCACCGAGCCTGGCAGAGCCAGGGTGGGTCGGCCTCGAACCTGTCGGTCAACCTTCGCGCTCCGGCCGGACGCCGCGGTGCCGCGGCTACGTTGGGGGCGATTTCGGAGGTGTCTCATGCTGTCGGACATGCCGCGGTACGTACTTGACGACAACAAGAACGTGGAGGACCCGTATCCGGTCTACCGGCGACTGAGGGAGTACGGTCCGGTGTGCCGGGGCGGTCCCGGACAGTGGGTGTTTTCCCGGCATGCCGAGGTCAGCGCGCTGCTGCGCGAGCCCCGCCTGGGCCGCGAGTTCCCGGAGCAGTACCAGGCGATTTCGATCGGGCAGGGCCCGGCCAACGACTACCTCCAGCGGATCATCATCAACCGCGACAGCGACGCCCACGTCCGGCTGCGGCGCCTGCTGACCAAGTCGCTGAACCCCGCCATGGTGCGCACGCTCGACGGCCCCATCGGCGCGCTCGTCGACCGGCTCCTCGACCAGTTGGCCGACCGCGACACCTGGGACCTGGTGGCAGATCTGGCGGTCCCCGTCCCGGTGTCGGTGATGAGCGAGCTGCTCGGCATTCCGGACGCCGACCGTGACATGGTCGCCCGGTGGTCCACCTCGCTGGCGCAGGCGTTCGCGGTGTTCATCCCGGAGGAGAAGCAGCGCGAGGCGCATGAGGCGGTCGTTCAGCTGCGCGAGTACTTCGCCGGCCTGCTGCGCGAACGACGCCGGCGGCCGGGCGAGGACCTGCTGTCGCGGATGCTCATGGCGGTGCGGGACGGTACCGAGCCGCTGACTGATGAGGAGATCGTCGACAACGCGCTCTTTGTGTACTACGCAGGCTTCGAGACCACCACCAACATGATCGCCACGGGCGGCAGCGTGCTCCTCACAGAGCCCCATGCGCAGCGCACGTTGCGCGCGGATCCGAGCATCATCCCCACAGCGCTCGACGAGTTCATGCGGTTCGACGCGCCGATCCACGCCACCTCGCGGCTGGCCCTGGAACCGATCGAGATCGCCGGGCACACCGTCCGCGCGGGACGGGTCGTCGTACTCCTCCTGGCGTCGGCGAACCGTGACGCATCGGTGTTCGCGGAGCCCGACCGGGTGGACCTGACGCGTTCGCCCAATCCGCACGTCAGCTTCGGGGGAGGGGTCCACCTCTGCCTGGGAGCGGCGCTGGCGCGGATCGAAGGCGCGGTCGTGTTCGACCGGCTGATGGCCCGCTTCTCGCACCTCGAGCCGGCCGGGCCGACGCGCTGGAGCCCCAGCAGCGGCGGCTTCCGGTTCCCGTACTCGGCCTACGAGAAGATTCCCGTCGCGGCAGTGCCGTCCTGATCGTCCGGGGCCGGAACGGTGGCGGGCAGTGCGCCCGCAGCCGTTGTGATCGCGGTGACCAGGACACCGTGCCGCGCCAGCCATTGCCCGCGCACGGCGGGGAACCCGGACGCCGCGCCCGTGGGCCGCACGACGTACCCGCGCCCCCGGGCGTCCCCGGGTGACGGGGCGAACCTGACCTCGGCGCCGTCGAAGCCCAGCCAGGAACCCGTCGCGGGCGACCACAGCTTGTAGAAGGCCTCCTTGGCACAGAAGAGCAACCGGTCCCACCGGACCGCGGGATGGGCGGACCGCAGAGCGGCGAGGTGCTGCAGCTCTCCGGCCGACGCGATATGCCCGACCACGGTGTCCGGGAGCGGCTCGTCCGGCTCGGCGTCGATGCCCAGGCCGGACACCGCCGAGGCGTGCGCGACGACGGCGGCCCGATAGCCCGCGCAGTGCGTGAGGCTCCCGACCAGCCCGTCCGGCCAGCGCGGCGCGCCGAGCCGCCCGGGCAGCAACGGCGCGGGTATCCGCCCCAGGCGGCGCATGCACTGCGCGGCAGCCCACCGGACCGTCGTGTACTCCCAGGTCCGTGCCGCCACGGCGTTTTCCACCAGCGCACGCTCGGAGTCGAAGAGCCGGTGGGTGCGCGCGTCGCCGAAGAGGTCGCATGCGGCGACCTCCGCCGGCACCAGCTCCTCGATCACGCCGGGCCTCAGCCGGCGGCGTCGGCCGCGTCCGCCCGGAGGCTGACCTTGTCGATCTTGCCGACCGGGGTGCGCGGCAGCGCAGGCAGCAGCCGAAGTTCGTCGGGCAGCTTGAAGACGGCCAGGCCCCGGGCCGTCAGATAGCGCTTGAGACCGACCAGGCTCATCTCCTCGTCGCCCGACGGCACGACGAAGGCAACGGAGGCTTCGCCGAGCGCGGCGTCGGGCCGTCCCACGAGGGCCGCCTCGCTGATCGCCTCATGACTGCGCAGGTGGAGCTCGACTTCCTCGGCCGACACCTTCTCGCCGCCACGGTTGATGATGTCCTTGACGCGCCCGACGATGATCACGTTGCCGTCGGGCGTCAGCCGCGCGAGATCCCCTGTGCGGAAGAAGCCGTCGGGCGTGAACGCGGTGCGGTTCGCCTCGGGGGCGTTCCAGTAGCCCCGGATCGTGTACGGGCCCCGGGTGATGAGTTCGCCGGCCTCCCCGGTCGGTACTTCGCGCAGGGCCTCGTCGACGATGCGGATCTCGTCGTACTCCGACAGCGGCCGGCCCTCCGTACCGTGGATGATCTCCTCGGGGTCATCGAGCCGGGTGTAGGTCAGCAGCCCTTCGCCGATGCCGAACCAGTTGCTGATGCGGCAGCCCAGCGCGCGCTGGGTGCGGCCGGCGGCGTCGGCGTCGAACTTGGAGCTGCCGACCTGCAGGAGCACCTTGCTCATGTCGACCTGTCGCGTCGTGCTCGCGGAGGACCACAGCGCGGCAATCGCGGGCACCACCGTGGTGTGGGTCACGCCCTCGCGCTCGATCAGACCGAAGACCTCGTCGGGGGAGGGGCTCGCCGCGAGCACCGCCTTGCCGCCCACGAGCAGCGCTCCCCACACCCCGGGACAGCCCAGGGCCGCGTTGTGGGCCGCCGGGTTGGCGGCCAGATACACCGAGTCGCGGCCGAATTCGAGGGCCTCGGCACAGCCGCGGATGTTGAATGCGTAGTCGTCGTGCGTGCGCGGGATCAGCTTGGGCTTGCCGGTGCTTCCGCCGGAGAGCAGCAGCAGCGCCACGCCCGCGGGGTCCACCGTCGGCAGTGGGGCACCGGCCGAGGCTGCCCCGGCGTCCCGTACCGCCTGGAGCGAGGTGAACTCCTGGGCATCGCCGCTGATCACACAGACGAGGTCCGGCGAGGCATTGCGCAGGCGGCGGGCGAGCGAGCGGTAGTCGAAGCCCTGGAAACGGCCGACCGTCACGTAGCCGACCGCCTCGGAGGCCGCGGCGAGGTGGTCGACCTCGGCTTGCCGGTGGCCGGGCAGGGCCAGCACAGGAATGATCCCGGCCCGCAGCATTGCGACCGTCACGGTGAGGAACTCGACGACGTTGGGCAACTGCACGACCACGCGGTCGCCGGGACGGATGCCCACGGCAAGCAGGCCGTGGGCGATCTCGTCGGCCTCGGCGCGCAACTGCGCGTGTGTGATGCGCCGGTGGCGGTCGACCGCGGCGGTCGCAGCCGGATCCGTACCGGCCGCGGCGGTGAGGGCGTCGCCGAGGGGGACGCCCTGCCACAGGCCCGCCCGCCGGTAGCGGCCGGCATCTTCCTGGGGCCACGGCGTGAACTTCTCGATCGGCATGAGCTGGTCTGTCATCGGCGTCCTCGGCTTCCGCACGGCATGCCACGGTTCCCTACGGCGAGTCAGTTTTGGCGAGTTCGCGGTGTCGGCACGGCAACGCGACAGAGCTGTGAAAGAGACGGCCGACGCCGAGTTCCTGTCTCATACGGTCCCTGCCATGACCACAACCGGCATCCATCCGCTGAGCTGGCTGGAGCACCCGCGCACCGACACCGCCGTGGAGTTCTTCGACGCCGGGGCGAGCGTCAGGGCCCCCTATCCCGGCCTCGCGGAGCGCGCGCTCGCCATCGCCGGCGGGCTGATCGCGGACGGCGTGGCGGCCGGGTCGGTGGTGCCGCTGCTGTGCCGGAGCGGCCCGGATCTGATCGCCGGCTTCTACGGGATCCAGGCGGCCGGCTGTGCGGTATCCGTGCTCCCTCCCCCCACGCGCATGTCCGGCGACGCGAACCGTGAGCGCATCCGGCAGGTGATCGACGCTCTCGACGCCCGTGTGCTCGTACTCGACAACGATCACGAGTCCTACGCGCGGGAGGTGGTCACCGAGGAACCCGGGTTTGCGTCCAGCCGGCACGTGCGGCTCCTGGTGACCGACGCGCTGGCGTCGGCCGGACCTGGCCGGCGGGATGTCCCGGACCTCGCACTTGTCCAGTTCACCTCGGGGAGCTCCGGCCGGCCGCGCGGCGTGCGGGTCTCCCACGATGCCCTGGCCGCCAATGTCGCGGCGATCCGGGCGTGGGAGCGCGCCACGGAGAGCGACGCCTGGTGCTCCTGGCTGCCGATGCACCATGACATGGGTCTGATCGGCTGCATGGTCGTCCCGGTGTCGGGAGGCAACAACGATCTCGCGGTGTGCACGCCGGAGACGTTCATCCGCCATCCGATGGCCTACCTGCGCCGTTTTGCCCGCGGTGGCGCCACGATCACGGCGACTCCCGCCTTCGGGCTGCAGCGCATTGTCGACCGGGTCGCCCCCGAGCAGCTCGACGGCCTGGACTTCGCCGACTGGCGCACCCTGATCGTCGGTGCCGAGCGGATCGACCCTGCCCTCGTGGAGTCGTTCACCGGCCTGATGGCCGGGCACGGCCTCGAACCGAGCGCGCTCACACCGGCGTACGGCCTCGCCGAGAGCACGCTCGCGGTGACGGGAGTGCCTGTCGACCAGAGTGCTTCCTCCGTGCGTATCCGCCGCGGCGAGCTGGCTGTCGGTGCGGTCGTGCGCACCGACGTCGACGGCTTGGACGAGCACGGGATCGTCGACGTGATCAGCTGCGGGCGGCCGCTGGCGGGCCTGGACGTCTGGCTCGCCGGCCCGGAGGGCGAGCCCGTGCCCGAAGGGCATCTCGGTGAGGTTGTCGTCACCGGCACCTCGCTCGCCGACGGCTATCTGGAAGGCTCGGCGGCGGGGACGTCGTTCTGCGACGGGCGCCTGTACACCCGTGACGTGGCCTTCGAGCGCGGCGGCGAGCTGTTCGTGCTCGGCCGGCTGGGCGACAGCCTCAAGGTCAACGCCCGGTTTGTGTTCGCAGAAGATGTCGAGATGATGCTCGGCCGTGCGGGGCTGGACCTCAACCGGACCTGTGTGGTGCTCGGCGAGCTGGGCTCGCGGGCCCACGCGTATGCCGTCCTTGAGGATCTCGGCGCCGAGTGCGCTGAGCTCGCCGACCGGGTGCTCACCACGACGTGCCCCGGCGTCGAACGGCACGTTGTCCCTGTTCCCCGTGGGACCATCCCGCGCACCTCGAGCGGCAAGAGCCGACGCCGGGAGCTGTGGCTCACCCTGAGCCACCGGAATGCAATGACGGCAACGAGACAGGAGAAAGCGGATGCCCTTTCAGCCCGAGGAGGTCCGCGAGACAGTGCTCGGGATCATCCAGCAACTCGCACCTGAGCCGGAGCGGTTCGACTCGGCGAAGGACCTGAACCTGGTCAATGACCTCGGCTTCCACTCGCTGGCCCTGCTCGAGCTGGCCTTCGCGATCGAAGACGACTTCGACCTGCCGCCGATCGATGAGGAAACCGGTCGGGGCATCCAGACCACCGAGCAGGTGCTGGAGTACGTCCTCGGCCAGCTCGCGGAGCAGGACGAGCTGGTCTCGCCCTGACCTGGGCCGCCGGCTCAGTCACGAAGGGAAACTGCATGAAGATCACGCTGTCGACCGGTGTCACCCTGAGCTACGACATCTACGGACCACAGGACGGACCGGTCGTCGTACTCATCCCCGGGCAGCACCAGGCGTCCCTGTTCGAGGACGTGCAGGTGCCGCACCTGACGAAGGCGGGCTACCGGGTGGTGACCTTCGACCTGCGCGGTGTTGCGCCATCGGAGGAGACTCCGCCGCCCTACACCGTCGAAATGCTCGGCGAGGACCTGGCGGCGTTCAACGAGGCGCTGGGCCTCGGTAAATGCACCTACATCGGGTACTCCGTAGGCGCGATGATCCTGCTGGAGTTCGCCATGAAGCGGCCCGACCTGATCGAGCGCGCCGCCCTGATCGGCGTTCCCTGGAAGGCCAGCAAGCTTCAGGAGGCCATCCAGGCCGAGGCCGTGACACGGCTGCAGTCGGACCAGAAGATCCCCGCGCTCCTGGAGGGCGTCTACCGGGCGATGTACCTGTTCGGACCGCGGGCGCTGAACCGCGATGCGTTCATCGGGCCCTTCCTGGAAGGCCTGCAGGGGTGGGCCGAGTCGGGCGGCCACGGCGCGATCGGCCATGCCGAGGCCGCCCGGCAGTTCCGGCCCTCCCCGGAGCAGGTCGGCGAGGTGCGCGTACCGCTGCTCATCGTCGGCATGGAGCACGACATCGTCGCTCCCCGGCACTTCGCCCGCGAGCTGGCCGACCTGATCCCGACGGCTGAGTACACCGAGATCCGCAACTCCGGTCATGCGTCCCTGCTGGAGAAGCCGACCGAGGTCAACAACCTGGTGGGGGAGTACCTGCGGACCGGCAAGGTCGGCAAGCCGCGCGGCAGCGCCCGGCAGCGCGACGAGGCCGCCGCCTGAGCAGTTCCCCCGAAAGCGGCCGCCGCCGGAAGAAGCGGCCGGCCCGAGGCATTCTCCCAGCCTCAGGCCGGCCGCTTCTTCTCGTCCTCAGGCGGGCCGCAGCCGGTACAGCCGGTAGAAGAGGTGCCCGACATCGATCACCTCGGTCTCCAGCCCCGCCTCGCGCGCGTAGGAGCGCACGGTGGCCGGGCGCATGACGGTGCCGGTCGCCGCCGTGGGCGTCTCACTCATGCCGATCGGGAGGCAGTGCAGCACGCTGACCGCATAGTGGAAACGCTCGCTGTCCGAAGGCTCGGCGGTGAAGTGTTCCGCGACCGAAGGCTCCATCAGCAGGACGGAGCCGCCCGGGGCCAGCATCTCCCGGCAGCCGCGAAGGACCTCGACCGGCCGCGGCATGTCGTGCAGGGCATCGAATACGCAGACGAGCAGGCTCTCACCTTTTCGCCCCGCCTCGGCCGCGTCCTGGGCACTGAACGTCACCCGGTCGCCGAGGTCGCTGCCGGCCAGGCGCCGGCGGGCATGGGCGATGGACGCGGAGTCGATATCGACGCCGTGCACCTGCGCCGCGGGGAACAGCCGGGCCAGCGTGACCGTGGAGAGCCCCGAGCCGCAGGCGACATCCGTGATCGAGGCGCCGGGCACATGCAGCCGGGCCTCGATGTCCGGCAGATGCCGGGCGATCCAGCCGGACAGGTGGTGGTCGAAGACCCCGCGGTTGAGATCCGCCTGGCCGGACCGCATGGCATCGCCGTAGACGTCCGGGGACACCCCGGTCCGCTTCCGGTAGGCCGCCACGAGCTGCGGGAGGACCGCCGCCATGCCGCCGATCGGCATCACGACCAGCGGAGCGATCCAGTGCGGGCTCCCGGAGTCGAGGAGGGCCTCGGCATGCTCGGGCGGCAGCTCGAAGCGGCGCAGCTGCGCAGGCTTCCCGGCGTCGTCTACGCGCAGGACTCCTGCACCCGCCTGCTGCTCCAGCCACTCACGGATCATGCGCTCGTCGAGCCCGGCATGGTCCGCTACCTCGGCGGGCGTCGCTGGACCGATATCGGCCAGCGCCTGGTAGGCACCGACTTCGATGCCCAGGTAGCAGGCCATGAGTTCGGCCGCGGCCAGCCCTGCTCCGAAGAACCGCACGGAGAGACCCTGGGCGCTCGGTGTGCCGGGTGCGTGGCCGGCCTGTGGGCGCGGGCGCCGGGGCTGGACTGTGGGTGACAAGACTGCCTCCAAAGATCGGACCGGTCCGCCGTCCCGCCAGCTAACCCCAGTGCCCCATACGCCTGTCGGGGGCCTGTCAGCACTCTTTCACCGGCGCTCGTCGCCCGGCTTCGAAGGGCTACGTTCACCGGCGAAAGCCGTGCGCACACGAACGATCCGAGGAGGCCGCCGTGTCTGCCGACCTGTCCGAACCGAGCGAGGAGCAGTCGGCCGCCGACGGCCTGGGCGGCCGCCGCCTCGGCATGGCGCTCGCGCTCATCAGCACGGTGCAGCTGATGGTCGTGCTCGACGCGACGATCGTCACCATTGCGCTGCCGAAGCTGCGCACCGGCCTCGGGTTCTCTCCGGAGAGCCTGGCCTGGGTGCTGACCTCGTACTCGCTGGCCTTCGGCGGCCTGCTGCTGCTCGGCGGGCGGCTGGGTGACCTGCTGGGCCGGCGGCGTGTCTTCGCCCTCGGTGCGGCGGTGTTCGCGGTGGCGTCGCTGCTCGGCACCGCCGCCACCAACCCGGAATGGATGATCGCATCGAGGGCGCTCCAGGGGGTCGGCGCGGCGATGGCGTCCCCCGCCGCGCTTGCGCTCATCACCACGACCTTCCCTGCCGGTCCCCAGCGCAACCGCGCGATGGGCGTCTACGCGGCGATGTCCGGGCTGGGCTCGGCGGTCGGCCTGCTGCTGGGCGGCGTACTGACCGAAATATCGTGGCGGCTGACCTTCTTCATCAATGTGCCGATCGGCGCCGTGGTGGCGCTGCTGGCGGCCAGGTTCCTCATCGAGTCGCAGCCGAAGCGCGGATCGTTCGACCTGGTGGGCGCGCTGACCGCGACGGTCGGCCTGGCGGCCCTGGTCTACGGCTTCACGCGGGCGGGCGGCGACGCGACCAGCGGCGGCAGCCGGTGGTCGGAGACCGGGACGCTGATTGCTCTCGGGGCGGGTGTGCTGCTGCTGGCCGTGTTCATCCTGGCCGAGCGGCGTTCGGCCGGTCCGCTGCTGCCGCTGCGCATCCTGCGCAGCCGCACGCGCGGCGTGAGCTATTGCGCGATGCTGATCGTGTCGGCGGCGATGTTCTCGTTCTTCATGTTCCTCAGCCAGTACGCGCAGGACGTTCTGGACTACTCATCTCTGCAGACGGGCGTCGCATTCATGCCGTTCGCCATCTTCATGATGGCCGCATCGCAGCTGTCGTCCTTCTTGGTCTCGAAATTCGCCCCGGCGCGGATCGCGGGGGTGGGCGCGCTGCTGGCCGCCGCGGGGATGTACTGGTACTCGCTCCTCGAGGCCGACTCGACCTACTGGGCGCACGTGTTTCCGCCGATGCCGGTCACGGCCTGCGGCTTCGCGCTGATGTTCATTCCGCTGACCCTGACGGCCCTCCACGGCGTCGGCCAGGACGAACAGGGAGTCACTTCGGCTGTACTCAACTCCATGCAGCAAGTGGGCGGCGCCCTCGGCATCGCGGTGCTGTCGACGGTGTGGGTGCGCGAGATGCTCGACAAGCAGGCGGAGCTGGCCGCCGGGGCAGCCGCGGGAGACATGGGCCGGCAGGCGAAGGACAAGTTCTTCGAGATCGCGTTCACGGAGGGGGCCGGCCGGGCCTTCCTGGTCGTCGGCATCATGCTGCTCGGCGTGGCGGCCCTGATCGTGTTCGGGCTGCGCATCAAGCAGCAGGAGCTGACCACCGACGGGGAGCCCACGGTCGCTGCCGAAGCGCGCTGAGGTGCGCCGGAGCGGGAGGCGGCCGCGTGGCAAGCGCAGGAATCGCGACAACAGTCAATCTGCGGGAGGGAATCCGACATGAGTGGATCGAGGCGCGGCGAGAGCGTAGCCGTCGTCGGAGGAGGAGTGGCCGGTCCGACGGTCGCGATCGGTCTCGCCCGGTCGGGATACGACGTGACCCTCTACGAGGCCTACAAGAAGGGGCCCGAGGCCGTGGGTTCGTTCTTCAATCTGGCGCGGCTCGGCCGCACCGTTCTGCAGGAGTTGGGAGTGGCGGACCGGGCGCTCACGACCGGATCGGCCTGTACCGGATTCTCCTTCCGCAACCACAAAGGGCGCCGGCTCGCGCACAATCCGGAGAACACCACCAACATCATGCGTGGTGAACTGAGCGCGGCTCTCCGCGAGGCGGCTGCCGAGGACGGCGTGGGCGTGCGGCTCGACAGCCGGCTGTCCTCGTTGGCCGCGAGGCCGGACGGCAGCTGGGAGTTGTCCTTCGCGGATGGCGCGGAGGCCGAGGCCGACATCGTGATCGGCTGCGACGGCGTGCACTCCGAGGTCCGCGGCCACCTGCTGCCGCAGGCCCCCAAGGCGCGCTACGCGGGCGTCGTCGGCTCCGGGGGCTGGTCGGAGGTCTCAGAGCGCCACGAGGTCGACGGGCTCTTCCACATGACCTTCGGGCTGCGGGGCTTCATCGGTTATCAGGTCGTCCGCCCCGGGAAGGTCCTCTGGTTCGAGAACCACTACGAGTACGAGGAGCGCTCGTACGCAGAGCTCGCCGCGATTTCGGACGCCGATTGGGTGCGTTCCATGGTCGAGCGGCACCGCGCGGACCCCCCGGTGATCAGCGAAGTGATCGGTGCCTCCACGGGGACAGTGTGGCGCTGGCCGGTGTACGAGGTTCCGCAGCTGGAGCAGTGGTACCGGGGCTCGGGGATCGTCATCGGCGACGCGGCCCACGCCATCCAGCCGCACCTGGGCATCGGAGCGACGCTTGCCGTGGAGGACGCGTACGAGCTGACTGCCGCGCTGCGGCGGGAGTCAGATGTCGCCACCGCCTTCGGAGCCTTCCAGACTCTCCGCCGCGCCCGCGTGGCGGAGATGAACAAGCAGGCCCAGCGTATGGGCGCGGTCATGACCCCGCGGCACTGGTGGCAGCGGACGATACGCGACCTCATCATGCCGGTCGCGGTCAAGAAGGCGATCAAGGACAACGCGCAGGACTACGGGTACCGGCTGCACCCCTTGCCCCCGGCCGGCCAGGTGGCGTGACCGGGGGCGGGCCGGCTCTCAGCGGAGTTCGCCGGTGAGGATCCACAGGTGGCCGAACGGGTCACGGATACGGCCGGAGCGCTTTCCGTAGGGCCGGTTCTCGATCGGCACGATGACCTCGGCGCCGTGGGCGGTCATGCGCTCGCCCACGGCGTCGGGGTCATCGACGTCGATCTCGATGAGCACGGGGGAGCCGCCGAGGTCATCCGGCGAGAGCCACCCCCACTCCGCCACGGCCGGCGAGATCCTGAAGGACCCGCCGGCCAGGCGGTGGTCGATGACGGTGGGACGGCCGTCCTCGCCCGGTACTCGGAGCACTTCCTCGGCACCGAGCGCGTTCTGGTAGAACTTCGCCGCACGGTCCGGGTCGGGCACGATCATTCGAGGAAACATCAACATGGCCGCCATGCTAGCCACTTGGCTTTGGCTGCCGCTGAATGCTGTTTCGAATCTGCCGTCGTCCTGTCATTCCGGGCGGCGGTCGTGTTGTCCGCATGCTCTCGCGGCCGGATCGATCGGTGGCCGTGTGCGAGGCCTGTACCGGCCGCGTCAAGGACTCTTTTGGCCACGCGTGGTTGGTCCGGGCGCCTACGGCCTGACACGGCGCGGGAAGACATGCCGGATATTCACGGTCATGTCTTCCCGCAGCCCTCTTGCCCTGGTCTACAGCTGCAGGGTCATGGCAGCTGATCTGCGATGTCAGTGAAGTCCGACCACTCCAGGAGATATCCGCGCCCCCACACCGTTCGCAATTCGAGGCTGACCCTGGATATTCGTTTGCGGAGCCGCAGGATATGCAGATCCAACGCATTATTGGAGAATCCCACGTTGATGCTGGCCAGAGCTTCCTTCAGCTCTTCGCGGCACACGACCTGCCGGAAATCGGCGAGGAAGCACTGCATCATTGCCACCTGGGCTTTTGAGACCGGCACCGATTCGTTGGCGTAGTAGAGGACCCCGGTGGGATCCAGTACGGGCATGGCGCTGGCCGTGCGTTGTCTCAGCACCGATACGCGGGCCTCGACGTCGCAGCGCGCGACAGGAGGGCGTATCCAGTCTTCATTGGGGGCGATATCGGTCGGCGGTGGGGCGCTTCCCTCCACGACCAGCAGCGAAGGCACTCCAGTCTCGCGCAGCCGGGTGCGCTCACTGGCCTGGGCCGGCCAGCGGAGGAACACGACATCGCGGGCGCTCATTCGGCGCCCCTTGAATACGCTTCCTCTCTTTGTAGGCGGGATACGCGTCTGTGGTGCGGCGGGCAACAGTCGACTGGGGTGCGGAATTCCCGAATGCGTTGCATTTCGATCCCCGTTCGGCGCATTTCTAATCTGGTTTACCGCAGCCGGTTCCGTGGAGGCCGGCTGAGCCGTCATTCCTGCAGTGTTCGGGCATCCTGAACTCGTGCAGTGATGCAGATGGCGTCAAAGAAGCGAGTCGCACTCCGGTCGGTGAAGGAGTGTCGGTAATTCGAAACCGGCCGTCCAATTGCCGGTCGTGGCACGGGCGTCGGGCGTGCAGTAGCGGCGATTCAATAGCGTGCCCTCGTTTCGGCGTCACTCAGTGATTTGTTTTTTTCGCTTTATCGGTCGCGATCTTCACGTTAGGAGCGGCGGTGCGGGCAGGCAAGAGATACGCACCAATTGACGAAATCCGTATGTTGACCGTTCATACATCTGGCTCTTTAGGGAAGCCCGGCGTGGAATGCGGTTGACGCACCACTGTGGGTCTCCGCGATGCGCTGGTGCGACTTGCCACGCAGCAGACGCAGTTCGGCGAACGGCAGCGTCGCGTGGTCCATCAGATACGCCACGCCGGCGGACCCGCCGGTACCCGGGCTGTCACCCAGCATCCTGCTGGTCAGCGCCACATGGCCGACCTTCCAGCGCGTGTAGCCGTTGCCCAGGTCCAAGAGCCCCTCGACGATGCGGTGCTCGACGCCCGCCTCCGGGCCGGCTTCGACGATGGTGTCCACGGTGCTGCCGGCGCGTTCCGCGCCCCGGGCGAACTCCATGTAGAGCGTGCCAGTGCGCACGGCATTGCCGATCAACCGTTCCAGCTGGTGGAACTGGGGGGACTGGGCGCCACTGGCGGAGCCCAGGAACGGCCGGAAGGCCGCAAAGTCCTCGAAGGGCAGTCGTTCCAGCACGATCAGCTGCTCGTGCAGCAGCCTCAGCAATTCGCCCGCACGGTGGAGCAGCGCGACCGCGTGCTCCAGGTCGGTCGGGCGCATCGTGGAAAACGCCTCCATGACGGCCGACAGGTCCGCGAGGACCTGCTTCAGCCACAGCTCGCACGTCTGGTGGCAGACGATGAAGAACTGCTCCGACAGCACCGTCTGCCCGCTCGCCCGCCCCGAGGAGGACGGCTGCTGCAAGGACAGAAGCTGGTCCAGGCACAAGTAACTCTCGTAGGACTCCTCGGTGTCCATCAGTGCATCTCCTTCCGCTTCTGCTCGACCAGCGCCACGATGCGCTCAACCCCGAGGGCCAGCTGCTCCCGGTCGGCGCAGAACGCGATCCGCACCAGACCGCCGGCGACACCGCCCGGCCGCAGCGGGCGCAGCGTGCCGTCCGCGCCGAACTCCGGGCGGGCGGAGAATCCCCCGCCCGGCACCACGGCGACGTCCTCGGACCGCAGCAGCTCGGCGGCGAACTCCTCGCCGGTCATGCCGCTGGCCGAGATGTCGACCATCGCGTACCAGCCGCCACCCGGAAGCGCAGGCAGCAGCCCGGCCTCGGTCAGGGCCGGCAGCACGCGGTCGCGGTTCGCCCGTACGAACGCGTGATTCCCGGCGATCGACTCCTGCGCCTTCAGCGCGCTGAGCCCGGCGTACTGGATCGGGGCGGACGGCGCGATGATGCTCGACTCCTGCACCATCCGCATCGCGTCGCACACCTTGGGGCGCGCGACGGCGACGTAGCCGAGCCGGTAGCCGGTCATCGCCAGCCCCTTGGAAAACGTGAACACGCTGTTCACCAGCCGCTGGGAGGCCGCCACGCCGCGCTCGAGGGAGGCGATCGACATATGCTCCGCGGCGAACGCGAAGTCCTCGTAGGCCTCGTCGCTGACGATCTGCCACCCCCGCTCGGAGGCCAGCTCGTACAGCCGCGTCTGCGCTTCGCGCGTCAGCAGCGCACCGGTCGGGTTGGAGGGCGAGTTGAGCAGCAGGATCCGCGTGTTCGGACCGGACTCGGCACGCACCGACTCCACGTCGGGGGCGAGGGAGTCGTCCAGGCCGTAGAACACCGGCCGCAGGCCGGCCAGCAGCGCCTGCTGCAGGTGCACCGGCCAGTGGATCTCAGGGATCAGGATCTCGGCGCCCGGTTCGGCCAGGGTCCGCAGCAGAGCCACCAGGCCCTGGCATGAGCCCGGAGTGACGAAGAGACGGTCCGGCGGGGCGTCGATACCGTTGCAGGTGGCGAGCTTCTCGCTGATCGCCTCCCGCAGCTCCAGGAGGCCCTGCACGTCGATGTACCGGGTCCGGCCGTCGAGTACCGCCTCGGCGAGGGCCCTGCCCACTGACTCGGGCGGCCCGAACGCGGGTTCACCGACATGCAGCTTGATCAACGGACCGGCCTGGTCCTCCCGCTCGTTGGCCAGCCTGAACGATTCGTACAGCCAGGACGTGGGTATTGCGGACGCCTCCGGGAAGATCGGGGCGTGCGGAGTCCTCTGCGCCATGGTCGTGAATTCTCCTGAGCTCGATGGGATGTCCTTCAGGCTGTCCGGCCACCGTCCACAGCGATCACCGATCCGGTGACCCAGGCCGCTCCGCCGGGGTCGAGCAGATGGCAGACCCAGGTGGCAACTTCGTCGGGTGTGCCGAAACGCCCCATCGGCGTGCCCGCGATGACCTGCTCGCGGAGCTCGGCCACGCCGTCCGGGCCGTCCGGCAGGGCTCGCTCCCAGAGCTTGGTGTCCACCGGGCCGGGCAGCACCGCGTTGATCCGCACGTCGGGGGCCAGTTCCACGGCCAGTGAGCGGGTCAGGGAGTTCAGTGCCGCCTTGCTCGCGCCGTAGTACGCGCGGCCGGGCATCGCCAGTACTCCGCCCACCGAGGACACGTTGACGACGCTGCCGCGGTTGGCCCGCAGCTCCGGCAGGGCCGCCCTGGTCAGCTCGGCGGCCGCGACGACGTTGGTGGCGAGCATCTGCTCGAACTCCCGTGCATCGGCCTGCTCCAGCGGTGCGAACCGCGCGTGTCCGGCGTTGTTGACCACGGCGTCGATCCCGCCCAGCTGCTCGTGTGCGGCGGCCACGATGGCCGCGGCGGCCCCCTGGCGGGTCACGTCACCGGCGTGGAAGCACACTTCCGGGCCCGCCTCCTTGCCCACCTGCGCCAGCCGGCCGGCGTCGCGGCCGACCGCCAGCACGGCGGCGCCGAGTGCGGCCGCCCTGCGCACGATGGCCTCCCCGATACCCGAACCGCCGCCCGTGACCACAACACGCATCCCGGACCAGGAGCCGCTCACGCCCACGCCACTGACTCCGGTTCGGTCCCGGCCGGTTCTCCTGGCTGATCCGCGAGCAGATCAGCCAGGAGACTGTGAGGGCTCTCGAAGAGGTGGAAGTGCCCGCCAGGCCGCACCCGCGTGCGTACCCGGCCCCTGGTCCGGGCCGCCCACCCCCGCCCGGCGTCCTCGGGCGCCAGAGGGTCGTCGGCGCCGAAGTAGCACCGGATGCCGACGTTCACGGGGGCGGCCGGCGGCGCGGACACGTACCGCTCGTGTGCGGTGATGTCGGCGCGCAGGCCGGACAGCACCAGGTCGCGCAGGTCGGGTTCCTCGGCCACCAGCGGGTCGATGCCGCCAAGCTCCGCGACACGCCACCACAGTTGCTCGTCCGGAAGGTCCGCGTCACCCCGCGGTGCGGCAGGATCGCCCGGGGCCCGTGCACCGCTGACCGCCAGCGCGGCCGGCGGCACGCCGGCGGACTCCAGCTGCCGCGTCGTCTCGTAGGCCACCATCGCGCCGAAGCTGTGCCCGAAGAGCAGCACCTCCGCCGGGGCCAGGGCGATCAGCTCCGTACTGATCGCATCCGCCATGGCTCGCACGTCTGCTTCTGGCCGCTCGGCGCCCCGGTCGCCGTGCCCCGGGTACTGGACTGCCAGTAATTCCGCATCGCCGTCGATGTCCCGGACGTGCTCGCGCCACGGTGCGAAGCTCTGGGCCCAGCCGCCCGAGTGCGGGCAGCAGACCAGGAGGGTCCGGCACCGGCTGGGAGAGACGCGGCGAGCATCCAGGGATCTCACCCATGTGCGTGTTGCCATGCCGCCCTCCGTTCGGTCGATGGGCATCCGACACTGGCACACGTCCGTCAACTGCCAACTGAATCCTTCCGGTTTCATTCAAGCCGCTTACTCCTGGCCGCCCGCTCTTGCCACGCTCTCAGGCGAGCTCGAGCAGGAACGTCTCATGCCGCCCCAGCAACAGGAGGACCGAGTCATGCCCAGGTCTGCCGGACCGGTGTCCCATCTGGATCTGACCGATCCCGCCGCGCTTGTCGACAACGATCCCTACGCCTACTGGGAGCGGATGCGCGAAGAGGCACCGGTGGCCTGGCACGAGTCGCCGCACGGCACCGGGTTCTGGTCGCTCGCCCGGCACGCCGACGTCGTCGCCGCCTACAAGGACGTGGCGAACCTCAGCTCTGCCCGCGGCACCGTGCTCGATGTGCTCCTGCAGGGCGGCGACTCCGCGGGCGGCCGGATGCTGGCCGTCATGGACCGTCCCCGCCACCGCGACCTGCGCAGCGTGCTGCTGCGGGCGTTCTCGCCCCGGCTGATCCGGTACGTCGAGGAGCAGATCACGGCCCGCGCCGATGAGCTGGTGGCCCGCGTCGTGGGGGCGGGGCCCTTCGACTTCGCGGGCGAGGTCGCCGAGGTACTGCCGATCAACACGATCTGCGACCTCCTGGAGCTGCCCGCCGCCGACCGGCCGGTCCTCCTCGCCTGGAACAAGCGCGCGCTGTCATCCCTTGACGACCAGGCGGACCCGGTGGACGCCCTGGAGGCCCGCAGTGAGATCCTCGCCTACTTCTCCGAGGTGGTACGCGAGCGCCGGCGGCGGCCCGGCAAGGACGTGATCAGCATGCTCGCGACCGTGCCCGTGGAGGGCGAGCCGCTGTCCGACGACGATGTCGCCCTGAACTGCTACAGCCTGATCATCGGCGGGGACGAATCCACCCGCATGTCGACCATCGGAGCGCTGGATGCCCTGGGCCGCTACGACGACCAGTGGCAGCGTCTCACGACGCGCTCCGCCACCGTCGAGACGGCCGTCGAAGAGGTGCTCCGCTGGGTCACGCCCGCGATGCACTTCGCCCGGACCGCAACCCGCGATCTGCACATCGGCGGACAGCAGATCCGGGCCGGCGACATCGTGAGTCTGTGGAACATCTCGGCCAACAACGACCCCGAAGTGTTCGACCGTCCCCGGTCCTTCGACGTCGGGCGCGACCCCAATCCACACGTGGCCCTCGGCCGCGGCCCGCACTTCTGCCTGGGCGCCTTCCTGGGCCGGCTCGAGCTCACCGCCGTACTGTCCTCAATCCTGCGCCGGGTGCGGACCATCGAGGTGCTGGCGGCACCGAGCAGGGTCTACAGCACCTTCCTCTTCGGGTACACCGACCTGCAGCTCGCCCTCCGCTGAGCCCGGACCGGGCCCGGCCGACGATCCGGGCCCGGCCGACGATCCGGGCCCGGCCGGCGATCCGCGTCCGGCCGGGCTCAGTCCCGCAGACTCTCGCACAGGTCAGCCATCGTGGGGCTCTCGATGACCGCGCGGACGGGAAGGGTCAGCCCCAATTCGTCCCGCACTCTGCGGGACAGCTTGACGGCAAGCACGGAGTGGCCACCCCGGTCGAAGAAGTTCTCGTCGGGCTTGATCTCCTCGGTGCTCAGCACCTGCGCCGCCAGGTCGCACAGCGCGTCGAGGCGCCGCCCGCCGGGAGATCCGGCCGGCCGAATCCCCTCGGCCCGCCCGGACGCCGGCGTGTGCAGTCCTTCCAGGGCGCGCCGGTCGACCTTGCCGTTGCTCGTCGTCGGCAGGGCAGCCAGCAGCACGATGTGGGCGGGCAGCATGTGGGCGGGCAGCCTCTGCGCCAGCTGCCCACGGAGGCCTTCCGGCGTCGGGGCGTCGTCCGGGCGCGCCACGACGTACGCCGTCATCTGCGCCGTGTCGAGCGCGCCGCTGACCACCACCGCGCTGAGCGTCACACCGGGGCAGGCGTCCAGCGCCGCCTCGACCTCGCCCAGCTCGATGCGGTAGCCGTTCAGCTTGACCTGGTGGTCCGACCGGCCGGCGAAGAACAGCTCGCCGTCCGCCGAACGGTGGCCGCGGTCGCCGGAGCGGTACATCCGTCCGCCGGGCTCGCCGAAAGGGTCGGCGACGAACCGGTCGGCGGTCAGCTCCGGCCGGTTCAGGTAACCCAGCGCTTCACCGGAGCCGGCCAGGTAGAGCTCTCCTTCCGTGCCGGGCCCGCAGGGGCGCAGGTCGTCGTCCAGCACCCGCACCTCGTTGCCCGGCCAAGGGCGGCCGATGCTCACCGGATCGCCGGGCGCGACCGGGCCGGCCATCGTGACGCCGACGGTCATCTCCGTAGGGCCGTAGCCGTTGTACATGCGCCGGTTCGGGGCCCATTCGCGCACCAGCGACGGCGTGCAGACGTCCCCCGTGGACAGCAGCACACCGCCGTCGAGGACGCCGGTGCTGTCGGTGAGGCTGAGCGCGACCGGGGGCAGCACCGCGTGGCTGATGCGCCGCTGCCGCAAGGTGCGGTGCAAGTCGTCGCCGGGCAGGACCTCGTGCTCATCGGTGATCACCAAGGTGGCGCCGGAGAGCAGCGCCAAAGTCATGTCCCAGAATCCGGCATCGAAGTTGAACGAAGCCCATTGCAGCACCCGGTCCCCGGGCCCGGTGCCGATCCACTGACGCTGCGTCGCGACCAGGTCCGAGACGCCCGCGTGCGGCACGACCACACCCTTCGGCACCCCCGTCGAGCCGGAGGTGTAGATGACGTACATCGGATCGTCGGCCGTCAGCGGCCGGATGCGCTCCGCCGGCACGACCGGGTGCGGCTCAGCGGCGGACAACAGGCGCCCGGTCTCCGGACCGTCAAGGTCGAGGACCGGAACCGTGTCGGTGACGGCGCCATGTGAGCCGCTGTGCAGCAGACAGCTCAGTGCGGCGTCCCCCACCGCGTGCTCGATGCGTTCGCTCGGATAGGCCGGGTCCAGCGGCACGTAAGCAGCTCCGGCGGTGCTGACCGCAAGAGCCGCGACCGGCAGCCACGCGCCCCGGGCGATCGAGAGCCCGACGGTGTCCCCGGGGCCCAGCCCACGGGCGATCAGCACCCGGGCGAGCCGGTTGACCCGCGTCGCCAGCGCGGCGTACGTCACCACCTTCCCGTCCGTCTCGACCGCGGGCTGCCGCGCGTGGTCGGCCGCGACCCGGGCGAAGTACTCCGGCAGCGTCGGCAGATCGGGGGCCGGGCCGCGTACGGAACGGACGTCGGGCCACGCGCGCGCGACGAAGGCGTCCGCCTCGTGGCGACCGGCCGGCCCGTATTCGACGGACCAGCCCTCGGGCACCTGATGCGACTCGGGCCACAGTGACAGCTGACCGCGGTGGTTCTGCAGTACTACATAGTTCTGCCCGTCTCGTTCGAACAGGTTCCGGCTCATCGCTGACCTCCGAGATCTCGCGGTGCCGCAGCCCGGTTCCGTGCCGCACCTGGACGCACCTCGGGCCCACGATGGCGCGTCGGCCGTGTCGGCGCCCTGGCCTGCGAAAGGTTCATGAAGGGGGCACGGCGGCCGCGGCCGGCAAGTCCTCGCACCTTTCTTTCACCGGTTCCCTGGGCGGGACACCGGTGTGGCTACGTTTCCGGCGTGGCAGTCCAAATCCAGCCTTCCGTCGGCCAGTCCCTGCTCTGGTTCCTCGACCGCTACCGCGGCGAGGAAGGAGCCCTCAACTGCCCGACCCTGTGCCGAATCCGCGGGCCGCTCGACACGGCGCGGCTCTACCGCGCCGTCGCCGACGTCATGACGCGGCACGAAGCGCTGCGTACGACGTTCGCGGGTGGCGGGCGCCGGCTCAGGGCGCTGGTCGCCGAGGACGTGTCACCCCTGGTACACGAGGTCGACCTGTCCGGCGCGCCGGACCCGCAGGCGGCCGTCCGCGAGGCCGTCACGGCCGAGCTCGGCACCCGCATCGACCCGACGCAGAACGGGGTACGGCTCACCCTGTGGCGGCTCGCCGCGGACGAGCACGTGCTCTGCTTCAACATGCACCACATGATCACCGACGCATGGTCGTGCCGCGTGATCCTCCAGGACCTGTGCGCGGCGCTGGACCGGCCCGAGGACGAGCCGGCCCCCGCGGCGGCCAGGCCCTACTCGGCCTTCGCGGCGGACCAGCGGCAGGCCCTGGCCTCGGATGCGGGCAAACGGCTCACCGCGTTCTGGTCCAGGCAACTGCGCGACCTCACGCTCCCGCCGCTGCCTATGTCCCCCGCCACGCCAAGAGCGGAACGCGATACCGACCTCGTGCAGCACACGCTCGACGCCGGGACCGTGGCTGCGCTGGACGCCGTCGCGCGCAGCGAGCGCAGCACGTTGTTCGTCGGCCTGCTCACTGCCTACTACCGGGCCCTGCAGCAGGTCAGCGGCAGCAACGACCTGGCGGTGGCCACGCTGTTCGCCAACCGTGCGCCGGACTACCGCGACACCGTCGGGTTCCTGGCGAACATGGTGCTCCTGCGCACGCGGCTGCAGCACGGCGCGGACTTCGCCGCCGACCTGCGCGCCACGCACACCACCGTCATGGACGCGTTCGTCAATCAGGCACTGCCTCTCCAGATGCTGCCGCTCACCTTGAAGGATGCGAGCCGACGGCTGGACGACGTGGTCTTCCAGATGATGCCTGACCCCGTCTACAACACGCGGGCCGGCGGTCTGGACATCGAAGTCCTCGTACCGGACGACGTCGCGACGCGCTTCGAGCTGGAGCTGGTGGCCGTGCCGGCCGGCGACACGGTCCGCATCCTCCTGTTCTACAACCCCGACCGGTTCTCCCCGGAGTTCGTCCGCGAGCTGCTCGCCGCGTACGTCGAGATCTGCACGGCCTCGGCCGGCTGAGCCATGGCCTGAGTAGGAAGGGTCCGCATGATCGAGCAAGAAATCGGCCAAACGGAACGTTCCCTGCCGCCGCAGGCGGACACCATCCGTGCGGAGGTCGCGGCGAAGCTCGGGATCCCGGCCACCGAGATCGGGGCAGACGACGATCTCGTGGGCCTCGGCCTCGACTCCCTCGGAGTCATGGTCCTCGCAACGGCCTGGCAGGCGGCCGGCGTGGACATCACCTTCGGCGACCTGATCGAGGAGCCCACGCTCACGGCCTGGGAGCGACTCCTGGGCCGGGGTGGTGCCACCCGGCAGGCGCCGGAGGAGCCGGTGCAGGACGGGACGTTCGCCTTGGCGCCGATGCAACACGCCTACTGGTCCAGTCGGCGGCCTGGCATGCCGATGCGCACCGGCTCGCACTTCTACTTCGAATTCGACACCGGCCCGCTCGACGTCGGCCGGCTCGACCGGGCGGTCAGCGCGCTCCGCGCGCGGCACCCGATGCTGCGGACCTGTGTCAGCGAAGAAGGCAGCCAGCGGGTCCGGCCCGACCTCTGGGGGCTGGACGAGGTGGTGGACCTCCGCGGGCTCGACGCCGACGCGCGGGCCACGCGGCTGGAGAAGATCCGGGCGCAGATGTCCCACCAGACGCTGCGTATCGAGGACGGCCAGGGCGTGGACGCCCGGCTGGCCCTCGTCGACGAGGAGTCGTGCCGGCTGTTCCTCGACATCGACATGATCGTCTGCGACGCCGGGAGCTTCGGCATCGTGGTCGGTGACCTCGCGCGGCTCTACGCCGCGGACGGCATCGACGAGCGGCCGCCGGCCCTGCGGTACCCCGACTACCTGCGGCTGGTCGAGCAGTCGGACCGTATCCGTGACCGGGACGTCGCGTACTGGCGCGACCGGGCCGAGTCCCTGCCCACCGCACCCGCGCTTCCGCTGTCCACCGCTCCCGAACAGCTCGACGAGGTCGTGACGGTGCGGCGGCACGCGTGGCTCCCGCCCGAGGCCTACGCCCGGTTGGCCGAACTGGCCCGGGAACACCGGGTGACGACCTCCATGACCCTCGCCACGGTGTACGCCGATGTGCTCGCGGCGTGGAGCGACAGTCCCAACTTCCTCCTCAACCTCCCCGTGCTGAACCGGCTCCCGGTCCACCCGGAGGTCAACGAGTTGGTCGGCGACTTCACGGATCTGCTGCTGCTGGAGGTCCGCCCCGACCCGACCAGGCCGTTCATCGACCGGGTCCGGGCCGTCCAGGAGCAGTACCGGCGCGATGCCGCCCACTCCACTTACGGTGGCACCTCCGTCCTGCGCGACCTGGCACGCACCGCGGCCGGGCTCGGCCACCGCTCCGGGGTGGTGTTCACCAGTGCGATGAGCCTGGGCGAGCTGTTCGACGCGCCCGCACGGGAACTGCTCGGCCAGCCGGTCTGGATGAGCTCGCAGACCCCGGGCGTCTGGCTCGACCTGCAGCTCGTCGAGCGGGACGGGGGCCTGCTGATCAACTGGGAGGCCGCCGAGAACCTGTTCAGCCCGGGTGTGCCGGCCGCCATGCTCGAGGCGTTCGTGGACCGGGTGCGGCAGCTCGCCACGGTTGCCGGCGCCTGGTCCCAGCCGTTGCCGGTGTCGTTGCCGGTGGGTCAGGCGGTGGTGCGGGAGCGGGTGAATGCGACTGAGGCGCCGATTGAGCCGCGGTTGCTGCATCAGCCGGTGTTTGCGCATGCGGCGAGGGTTCCGGATCGTGTCGCGGTCCGGGTCGGCGACACTGGCCGGGTTCTTACCTACGGTGAGCTGGCCGGTGAGGCCATGGCGATCGCGGGGTGTCTGCGTGTCCGGGGGATGCGTGAGGGTGACCCGGTCGCCGTCTCGGTTCCCAAGGGGCCGGATCAGATCACCGCTGTGTTGGGCGTGCTGGCCGCTGGTGGCTGTTACGTGCCGATCGGTGTTGATCAGCCGCCTGCCCGGCGTAACCGGATTCTGGCCACCGCCGGGGCCGGTCATGCTCTGGTCACCGGAGATTACGAGGCTGGGGAGTGGCCGGCGGAGGTGCAGGTCATCGACCTGTTCAATGCTGCCGCGCATCCGCCGTTGAAGGTGCCGGCCGAGCCGTCCCCGGACGAGCTGGCGTATGTCATCTTCACCTCCGGTTCGACCGGTGAGCCCAAGGGTGTGGAGATCACCCATGCCGCGGCGGCCAACACGATCGATGCCCTCAACGACCGATATGGCATCGGGTCGGAAGATCGTGTGCTGGCTGTCTCCGCTTTGGACTTCGACTTGTCCGTCTACGACATCTTCGGCCTGCTGGCCGCCGGTGGGCAGGTCGTCAGCATCACCGAGGACATCCGCCGTGAGGCCGCTGCCTGGGCCCGGCTCGTCCGGCAGCACGACATCACGGTGTGGAACACGGTCCCGACGTTGCTGGAGATGCTCCTCATCGCTGCGGAGGACCGGCACCGGCTGCCGAGTCTGAAGGTGGCGATGGTCTCCGGCGACTGGGTCGGCCTCGATCTCATGGACCGGCTGCGGGCGGTCGCGCCGACTGCCCGGCTGGTCGCGATGGGCGGCGCCACCGAAGCCGCCATCTGGTCGAATGTCTTCGACGTCGACCGTATCGATCCGGCCTGGGTGTCGATCCCGTACGGGCATCCGCTGCCCAACCAGCGCTACCGGGTGGTGGATCCGTACGGCCGGGATCGTCCGGACTGGGTTCCGGGCGAGTTGTGGATCGGCGGTACAGGTGTGGCCCGCGGCTACCGCGGCGATCCGCAGCGCACCGCGGCCTCGTTCCCCACCACCGACGACGGCCGGCGCTGGTACCGCACCGGCGATCAGGGCCGCTATCACCCCGACGGGAGCCTGGAGTTCCTCGGTCGCACCGACCATCAGGTCAAGGTCCGCGGCCACCGCATCGAGCTCGGCGAGATCGAGACCCGGATGCGGGAGCTGCCCGGCGTCTCCCATGCGGTGGCCTGGGTGGATGCCGCCGGTACCGGGAAGCGTCTGGTGGCCGCCGTCGCCGGTACGGGCCTGGAGGCGGACGGTGTACGGGCGCAGCTCGCGGCCGCTGTCCCCGGCTACATGGTCCCCGAGCACATCCAGCTCCTGGACGCGATGCCCCTGACCCCCAACGGCAAAATCGACCGAGCGAAGGTGCAGACGGACCTCGCAGAGCAGCTCGCTGCGCACACCGAAGCCGGCGCAACTGCGGCCACTGAGCTCACCGGAGTGGAGGCCACCCTCGCCGCCGTGTGGGCCGAGTTGTTCGGCTCGCCATCGCTCACGAGCGAGTCGAACTTCTTCCACCTCGGCGGCGACAGCCTGCTGGCCACCCGGATGCTGGCGGACCTGCGCCGCAAAGGCCTCTCCGGCAGCCTGGGCGACCTGTTCAGCTCCCCGACCGTCGCGGGCTTCGCCGGCCGACTCGCCCCGCTGGACGGCTCCGGCGACGAAACCGGCGTCATCGAGGTCGACCTGGAGCGCAGGCACGACCCGTTCGCGCTGACGGACGTGCAGCGCGCCTACTGGCTGGGCCGCCACCCCGACTTCGCCCTGGGCGGGGTCGGCTCCTACTGGTACTGGGAGTTCGAAGCCGACTCGGTGGACCTCATGCGCCTCGAGGACGCCTGGAACCGGGTCATCGAGCGGCACGAGATGATGCGCGCTGTCCTCGACGACAACGGCAGCCAGCGCATCTTGCCGACCGTGCCGCGCTTCCGGCTCGCGGTACGTACCACGACCAGGGCAGACCACGACGAAGCCGTGGCCGAACTGCGCCGCATGGACAGCCAGATCCTGGACGTGACGAGCTGGCCGCTGTTCGATGTGCGCGCGGTCCAGTGCGACGACGGGCGTACGGTGATCGGCGTCGGGTTCGACTACATCGTCCTCGACGCGCTCAGCATCGTCACGGTCCTCAGCGAGGTCTCGGCCCGGTACACCGACCCTGGCACGGAGCTGCCGGAGCTGGAGCTGTCATTCCGGGACTACCTGCGGGCCACCAAGGTCGACGACGCCGTCCGCCGGCGCGACGAGGACTACTGGCTCCGGACGATCGATGAGCTGCCACCGCCGCCGGTGCTGCCGCTGCAGGTCGAGCCCGAGCAGGTGGGAAAGCCCCGGTTCGCCCGGCGCGAGTTCCGGATCGAGCCGGACCAGTGGCAGCAACTGCGGCGGCGGACCGCCGAGCACGGACTGACCATCTCGACGGTCGTGGCCACGGCGTTCGCCGAAGTGCTGGCCGCGTGGAGCGCTGACCCCGCACTGACCCTCACCCTGACCGTCTTCGACCGCCAGAACCTCCATCCCGAGGTCAACGAGGTGGTCGGCGACTTCACCTCCCTGATGCTGCTGGGTCACACGAGCACACCCGACGAGCCGTGGGCACAGACCGTACGCAGGGTGCAGGGGCAGGTCTGGGAAGGCATGGAGCACAACGGCGTCTCCGCGACCTGGGTGCTGCAGCAGCTCGCACAGCGCCAGGGCGCGGCGCAGATGCTCATGCCCGTCGTCTTCACCTCGACCCTGGGAGTTGCCGGGGCATTCCCCGACCTGGAGCTCTCCTTCGGAACCCAGACCCGAGGCCTGTCGCAGACCCCGCAGGTCACCCTGGACTGCCAGGTGATCGAGCAGGGCGGCGGACTCAACGTCAACTGGGACTACGTCGAGGGCCTGTTCTCGCCCGGCGTCATCGAAGCCGCCTCCGATGCGATGCGCTCTCTCCTGGAGTCACTGGCCGACCACGACTGGAACGAAGCACCGTTGCCGGTTTTGGTGCCGGTCGATCAGGCAGCGGTGCGGGAGCGGGTGAATGCGACTGACGTGCCGATTGAGCCGCGGTTGCTGCATCAGCCGGTGTTTGCGCATGCGGTGCGGGTTCCGGATCGTGTCGCGGTCCGGGCGGGCGGCACCGGCCGGGTCCTCACCTATGGTGAGCTGGCCGGTCAGGCGCTGGCGATCGCGGGTTGTCTGCGTGCCCGGGGGGTGCGTGAGGGTGATCCGGTGGCGGTGTCGGTGCCCAAGGGTCCTGATCAGATCACCGCTGTCCTAGGGGTCTTGGCCGCTGGTGGCTGCTACGTACCCATCGGCGTGGATCAGCCGGCCGCACGGCGCAACCGGATTCTGGCCACCGCCGGGGCCGGGCACGTGCTGGTTACCGGGGACCATGATCCTGGGCAATGGCCGGCGGAGGTCGAGCTCATCGACCTGCTCGATGCGGCTGCCCATCCGCCGTTGAAGGTGCCGGCCCAGCCGTCCCCGGACGAGCTGGCGTATGTCATCTTCACCTCCGGCTCGACCGGGGAGCCCAAGGGTGTCGAGATCACCCACGCGGCGGCGGCGAACACGATCGACGCGCTCAACGACCGCTACGTGATCGGGGCGAAGGACCGGGTGCTGGCGGTCTCCGCTTTGGACTTCGACCTGTCGGTCTACGACATCTTCGGTCTGCTGGCGGTCGGCGGGCAGGTGGTCACCATCACTGAGGACATCCGTCGTGAGGCGGCGGCCTGGGCCCGTTTGGTGCGGCAGCATGACATCACGGTGTGGAACACGGTTCCCACGCTGCTGGACATGCTGCTGATCGCTGCGGAGGGCCGGCACCGGCTGCCGAGTCTGAAGGTGGCGATGGTCTCCGGCGACTGGGTCGGCCTCGATCTCATGGACCGGCTGAATGCGATCGCGCCGCACGCCCGCCTGGTCGCCATGGGTGGTGCCACCGAGGCGGCGATCTGGTCGAATGTCTTCGACGTCGACCGTATCGATCCGGCCTGGGTGTCGATCCCGTACGGGCATCCGCTGCCCAACCAGCGCTACCGGGTGGTGGATCCGTACGGCCGGGATCGTCCGGACTGGGTTCCGGGCGAGTTGTGGATCGGCGGCGCGGGTGTGGCCCGCGGCTACCGCGGCGATCCGCAGCGCACCGCGGCCTCGTTCCCCACCACCGACGACGGCCGGCGCTGGTACCGCACCGGCGATCAGGGCCGCTATCACCCCGACGGGAGCCTGGAGTTCCTCGGTCGCACCGACCATCAGGTCAAGGTCCGCGGCCACCGCATCGAGCTCGGCGAGATCGAGACCCGGATGCGGGAGCTGCCCGGCGTCTCCCATGCGGTGGCCTGGGTGGATGCCGCCGGTACCGGGAAGCGTCTGGTGGCCGCCGTCGCCGGTACGGGCCTGGAGGCGGACGGTGTACGGGCGCAGCTCGCGGCCGCTGTCCCCGGCTACATGGTCCCCGAGCACATCCAGCTCCTGGACGCGATGCCCCTGACCCCCAACGGCAAAATCGACCGAGCGGCCCTGGCCCGCGCCTCGACGGCGGCCGTCGAACCAGCCCGGATCCGTCACGCTCCGCAGGGCACGACGGAATGCGCCGTCGCCGAGATCTGGCAGGACGTGCTGGAGGTCACCGAGATCTCCCGCGACGCCGGCTTCTTCGAACTCGGCGGAGACAGCCTGACCGCGATGCACGTGGCCCAGCGCCTCGCCCGGCGCTTCGCCGTCGAACTCACTCTGCGGCAACTGTTCGACCACCCCACACTCACCCAGGTGGCAGCCCTCATCGACGAACTGACCCGGGTGACCGACGACCTCGACGCGCCCGTCCGACTGGAAGAAGGTGTCTTGTGACTGCCAGCGACGTCATCGCCGAGCTTGGACTGGCCGGCATCCAACTGTGGGAAGACGACGGAAAGCTTCGCTTCCGCGGCCCCGAGGGGGCGATGACGCCGGAGCGTCGTGCCCTGATCGCCGGCCGCCGCGACGAAGTGCTCCGTGTGCTGCGCGAGCAGGACAGTCAGGCAGTGCACTCCGAGCCCGAGGCGCGCTTCGAGCCCTTCCCGCTGACCGATGTGCAGTCCGCCTACCTCCTCGGCCGACGGGACGCGTTCGAGTACGGCTCGGTGCCGTGCCACGCCTACGGCGAGCTGTTCTTTGACTCCCTCGATCGCGACCGCCTCCAGCAGGCCTGGTCGACGGTGGTCGACCGGCACGACATGCTGCGCATTGTCATCGACTACGACGGCTTCCAGCGCGTCCTGGAGAACCCGCCGGCCCCGGTGATCGACTGGACCGACGCGCGTGACCTGCCCCCGGCTGCCGCAGAAGACCGGCTGGCGAAGACCCGGGAGCGGCTCTCTCACGAGTCGAAGGAGGTCACCGAGTGCCCGCTGTACAGCATCGCGGTCACTGAGCTCGCCGACCGTGCCGTACTGCACTTCTCCATCGACTTCCTGATCGCGGACTACGTGAGCATCTACCGGCTGCTGGACGAGTTCGGCGCGTTCTACGAGAACCCCGGCACGGAACTGCCGGCGCCGGCGATCAGCTTCCGCGACTATCTGCGAGCCGAGCGCACCATGCGACAGGGGCCGGCCTACGAACGTGACCGGGCGTACTGGCTGGAGCGCCTGGACCAGCTGCCGGCCGCGCCGGAGCTGCCGGTGGTTGCCGAGCCGAGCCGGTACGGGGCTGCCCGGTTCACCCGGCGGGAGATGTACCTGGACGCCGACGCCTGGGCCGCTCTGAAGCAGCGTGCCGGCACCCACCACCTGTCCGCGTCGAACGTGGTCATGGCCGCGTACGCCGAGGTGCTCGCACTGTGGAGTCGCCGTCCCCGGTTCACGCTCGACCTCACGGTCCTCAGCCGGCTGCCGCTGCACCAGGACGTCACCGCGATCGTGGGCGACTTCACCTCTGTGGAGCTGCTGGCTGTCGACACGACGGCCGCCGCCGACTTCCTCGGCCGCGCCAAGGCGCTCAGTGAGCAGCTCTTCGAGGACTTGGACCATCGCCTCTTCTCCGGGGTGGAGGTAATCCGCGAGCTGAGCCGCCGCCGCGGGCAGCAGGGCGCACTGATGCCGGTGGTGTTCACCAGCGCGATCGGGCTGTCGGGCGTATCGGCGCCCTCGGGTCCCATGCGCACCCGGATCGAGAACGGCATCAGCCAGACCCCGCAGGCCTGGCTCGACTGCCAGGCCATGGAGGACGGCAAGGGCCTCCTGATCAACTGGGACTCGCGCGACGACGTGATCCCCCCGGCCGTGCTGGACGACATGTTCGCGGCCTTCGAGACGCTTCTGCACGGCTTGGCCGACGACGACGCCGCCTGGTACGGCGACGCCCCGGTGGCGCTGCCCGCGGCCCAGCTCGCCCGGCGTGCCGAAGTCAACGACACGGCCCGGCCGTTGAGCACGGCCCTGCTCCCCGATGCTCTCGTCGAGCAGGCGCTGGCCCGTCCCGACGCCGTGGCCGTCGTGGACGGCGGCGGGGCCGCGGTCACCTACCGGGAGCTGCTGGCGCGGGCCGGCGCGGTGGCGGCCGCGCTGCGCGCGGCCGGCCACGGTCGCGGCGACCGCGTCGGCGTCGTCATGGACAAGAGCTGGCATCAGGTGGCGGCCGCGGTCGGCATCCTGCTGGCCGACGGGGCGTACGTGCCGGTCGAAACCAGCCAGCCGGAGGCCCGCAGCCGGCGGATTCTGGACGTCGCGGGCGTGCGCATCGTGCTCACCCGCTCGGGGGACGAGGCGACCGTGCCGCAGGAGTGCGCCCGTATCGATGTCGACACCCTCGCCGATGCCGAGGGCACCCCGCACCGTCCGCAGGGAACGCCACAGGACTCCGCCTACGTCATCTTCACCTCCGGCTCCACCGGCGAGCCCAAGGGCGTGGAGATCAGCCACGAGGCGGCCGTCAACACGCTGGACGACGTGTGCCGGCGCTTCTCCGTCACCGCGGACGACGCCGTACTCGGGCTCTCCAGCCTCGCCTTCGACCTGTCCGTCTTCGACATCTTCGGCGTGCTCGGCCGCGGCGGGACCCTGGTCCTGCCCGACGCCCGGCGGCGCACCGACCCGTCCCACTGGGCCGCGCTCGTCGCAGACCACCGGGTGACCGTGCTCAACACCGTGCCGGCGCAGATGATGCTGCTGGAGGAGTACCTGCGCGGCGCGGCCGTCGACTGCGCCGGCGTGCGGCTCGCCATGATGTCGGGCGACTGGATACCGGTGTCCCTGCCCGACGCGATCCGCTCCCGCATCCCGTCGATCGAGCTCGCGAGCCTGGGCGGCGCAACGGAGGCCGCGATCTGGTCGATCGCCTACCCGATCGGCCGAGTCGACGCCACCTGGCCGAGCATCCCTTACGGGACGCCGCTGGAGAACCAGCGCTTCCATGTGCTCGACAGCACGATGCGGGCGCGACCCGACCTTGTTGTCGGCGACCTGTACATCGCCGGCGCCGGCCTCGCCAAGGGGTACCTGGGCGATCCGGAGAAGACCGCGCGCTCCTTCGTCGAGCTGCCGTCCGGGGAGCGGGTCTACCGCACCGGAGACCTGGGCCGCTATCTGCCCGACGGGACGATCGAATTCATCGGCCGTGACGACCGCCAGGTCAAGATCCGTGGCCACCGCGTCGAACTCGCCGAGGTCGAGTCCGCGCTGGCCGCCGAGCCGGACGTCAACGCGGTCGCCGTGACGACCCGGGGCCAGCGCAACGAGCGCAGGCTCGTCGCCTTCGTCGAGACCGCCGGCAGCGAGGCCGCCCCCGCCCCTGCGTCGGACGATGCCGACCTCGTCGGCGACGTCGTCGCGGCGGGCGACGAGGTCCGCAAGGGAGTCGAAGTCACCAAGGTGGTCGAGTTCGCCGAGGTGCTCGACGACGCAGCGCTCCGCGGCATGATCGACGTGCTGCGCCAGTCGGGCCTGTGGCCCACGAGCGAGGCGAGGCACACCACCGCGGACATCATGCGGATCGCCCGCGTCGCCCCGAAGCACGAGCGCCTGGTACGCCGGTGGCTGGCCGCCTGCACCGAGCACGGCTACCTCCGCGAGGACGGCGGCGGCTACACGTGCCCGCGGCTGATCGCGCCCGCCGACGTGGCACAGGCCTGGGCCGAGGTGGAGCGGCTGATGCCCGAAGCCCACGACCGCCCGGAGCTGGTGGAGTACTTCAGGACCGCCGCCGCCCACCTGCCGCAGCTCCTGCGCGACGAGCAGGACCCCGTGCAGCTGCTCTTCCCGGAGGGTGACCTGAGCATCCAGGAGGCCGCCTACATGGAAGGCTTCCTCTCGCGCTACCTCAACCGGCTGGCGACCAGCACGGTGCTCGGCGTCGCCCGCCGGCACCGCGGCAGCGCTCCGCTGCGGGTCCTGGAAGTCGGCGCCGGCGTCGGCGGCACCAGCGCCGACACCATCCCGGCGCTCGACGGCGAGAACGTGCGCTACTCCTTCACCGACGTCTCGCAGTTCTTCCTCAACAAGGCCGCCGACGCCTACAGCGCGTACCCCTGGGTCGACTACGCGATGTTCGACTTCAACGAGCCGTTCCGCGAGCAGGGCGTACGGCCCAACTCGGTCGACGTGATCCTGTGCGGCAACGTCATGCACTACGCCAAGGACGCCCGCGAGGTGCTGCGCCGGATGCGCGAGGCACTGGTGCCCGGCGGCTGGCTGGTCTTCATCGAGACCACGCGGGACAACTACCAGATCCTCACCTCGATGGAGTTCCTGTTCGACGCCACCGCCGGCGACTTCCAGGACGTACGGCACGGCAAGGACCAGACCTTCATCGCCCGGCAACAGTGGCAGGACCTCCTCACCGAGGCCGGCGCGGAGGTGGTGTACTGCCTGCCCGACGCTGCGGACGAGCTGGCCGACATCGGCATGCACGTATTCGCCGCCCGGCTCAAGCAGGACCGCGTGGCGATCGACACCGACGACCTCGCCCGCCGGCTCGCCGCGCGGCTCCCGGCCGAGATGATCCCATCGGACTTCCACGTGCTGGACGCGCTGCCACTGACCGGTAACGACAAGGTCGACCGCGCCTCGCTCGCCACCTGGGCCGAGCAGCGCGACCCCGCATCCGAGCGGGCGAGCGGTGGGGAGCAGCTCGAGACCTCCGAGCTGCAGCGGACCATCGCCGCGGTCTACGCCGAGGTGCTGCGCAAGCCCGACGTCAACCCGGACACGAACTTCTACTCGCTCGGCGGCGACTCGCTGCTGGCCGCGCAGGTGGTCACCCAGCTGCGCGAGAGCGTCCCCGAGGCCGCGACCGCCCTCTTCGACGAGCTGCTCCGAGAGCTGCTCAACGGGGCGTCCGTCCGGGAGCTCGCGACATACCTCGACGACAGCCCCCCGACCGCCAAGGAGGAGACGATGGACCAGGCCGAGTACGTGGTGAGCGGGGCCACCGAGCAGATCGGCAACCCCGTCCACGTCCTGTTCAACGACGGCTTCGGCGAGGGCGCCGCCCAGCTCGGCGCCGAGCTGGGCGAACGCGACCCCGTCATCCAGGTCCCCATGCTCGCGGTCGGGGACACGCTGCGGATCGACGACCTCGCCCACGGGGTCGTCCAGGAACTCCGCAAGCTCAGCCCCGGGCCCTTCCACCTCGTCGGCGCCCGAGGCGGCGGGCTGCTGGCGCTGACGACGGCCCAGCAGCTCACCGAGCTCGGGGTCCCGGTCTGCGGACTCACCCTGGTGAGCAGCTACCCGCTGCAGGCCGCCATCCACGACGAGGCCTTCTACGAGGCGATGTTCCTGATGGGGTCCGGCACCGACCCCTCGGAGCTGGGATACCCCGATGCGGCCGCACTCGGCCGGGCCCTTCAGGAGCTCGTGCCGTCCGGCGAGATCACCACCGACGCGCTGGCCGGGCTCGCCGACCGTACGGAGCCGGAGCTGCGGGCAGTGGCGTCGGTCTTCGCCGAGCTCGCCGCGCGCCCTCGCGAGGTCCGCGTGGCGGCTATGGCGGAGAAGTTCGACTACCCGGCGGACGCCATCTCCGATCTGCTGCGGGGCACCTGCGCGCTGTTCAACGCGAACGCCACGCACAAGCCGGACATCTACACCGGCGAGGTCCGGCTCCTTGTGCACAGCGAGGAGTCGCCCATCTGGCCGACGATGGCGAGCGACAGCCGCGCCTACTGGAAGGACGTCTGCGTCGGCGGCCTCGAGGTCGAGGAGATCCCTGGCTCCCACTTCACCTGCACCGACACCCTCACCCGCGACCTGATCGACCTGCCAGAGGAGGCGTCGTGACAGAGGTCGACATCGCGGTGCTCGGCGGCTACGGCGCGGTCGGGGCCGCCGCCCTGCAGTCCGTCGCCGAGCGCCGCCCCGGCATGACCGTCAGGATCGGCGGGCGCAACGAGGCACAGGCGCAGGCGCTCCTCGACAAGCTCGGCATCGAGGGCGAGGCCCGGCAGGCCGACTTGGACGACGGCCGGTCGCTCGCCGAGTTCTGCCGCGGCGCCCGCCTGGTCCTCAACTGCGCCGGCCCGTCGTACCAGGTGCTTGACCGGGTGGCGTGGGCCGCTACGGCAGCCGGGGCCGCCTATGTCGACCCGGGCGGGGACGAGCCGGTCTTCGACGCGCTGCACCGGCCGGGGACGTTCGCCGGCACCGCGGTGCTCACGGCAGGCATGCAGCCCGGCCTCACCGGGCTGCTGCCCCGGCACCTGGCCCGTTCGATGTCCGAACCGCGCACGCTGACGGCGTACGTAGGAACGATGGACCGGCTCACCCCGGCCGGAGCGGCGGACTACCTGCTCAGCCTGGGCGGCTCCTACGGCGAGGCCCAAGCCGCTATCCGCAATGGCATCCGGGTGGAGCGCGAACTGGAGCCGCGCTCCGACATCGAGCTTCCGTACGCAGGGCGGCGACTCGACGCCTACCCGTACCTGAGCTTCGAGGCCGAGGCGCTGGCGCACAACCTCGGCCTCGCGGAGGTCGACTGGTTCAACGTCTTCGAGGGCGGGGCACACATGATGGCCTGCCTGAGCCGGCTCCAGGGCGCCATGCGCGGCGAGTCCGACCTGGCCGCGGCCGCCGACGAGCTGACCCGGGCCGCGGCCCTCGACCTCTTCGGCAAGGAACCCTTCCAGCTGATGCTGTTCGAAGTCACCGGCAGCCACCACGGCGCGCCCGCGACCCGGAGCCTGGCACTGCGCGGCCACGACACCTACGCCCTCACCGGGCTGATCAGCGCGCTGGCCGCACTCGATGTGCTGGACGGACAGATCGGGCCCGGAATCCACTTCGCATCCGACGTGCTCGAGGCCGGTTCCGTGCTCGAGGCGCTCCGGGCCCTTCCGGCGGTCACCACGCTCGAACTGCTCCAGCAGCCGGTCCTCGGCCCTCTCCGGTTGGAGGAGGGAGAGCTGTGACTGCCCGCCCCCCGCGCATAGTGGTCGCCGGGACAGGCTTCGGGCGCGCCTATCTGGCGGCATTTGAACGGCCCGACTTCCCCTTCGAGCTCGCGGGCATCCTGGCCCGCGGCAGCGCACGCAGCAAGGCCTGCGCCGAGCACTACGGCGTGCCCCTGTACTCGGGGCCCGACGAGGTGCCCGACGGCGTCGACATGGCGTGCGTGGCCGTGGGCGGCAAGATGACCGGGGGCCGCGGGCCGGAGCTCACACAGGAGCTCATGCGCCGCGGCCTGCACGTCCTGCAGGAGCACCCCCTGCACCCCGACGAGCTGGTCGCGTGCCTGAAGACGGCACGCGAACACGGGGTGGTGTTCAGAATGAACACCCACTACCCCCACGTGGAGCCCGTGCGGCAGTTTCTCGCCTGTGCCCGCGAGATCGGCGCCCGGCAGCGGCCGCTCTACATCGACGTCACCTGCGCCTTCCAGGTCCTGTACACCGTCTTCGACATCCTCGGCGAGGCGCTCGGCTCGATCAGGCCCCTCGGGGTCCACGGCGTCATCGAGGAACCGGCCGCCGGCGGCCCTCCGCCGCCGTACCGCAGCGTGAGCGGCTGCTTCGCCGGTGTGCCGCTGACCTTCCGGCTGCAGAACGAACTGGTGCCCTCGGCCCCGGACAACCACGGTCACCTGCTGCACCGCATCACGATCGGATACGACGGCGGCCATCTGACACTGGCCGGCACGCACGGCCCGGTGCAGTGGAGCATGCGCCCGCACATGCCCGACGACATGAAGGACCTGGTGCGGTTCTCCGACTCCACCGCGCCGCATCTGCGGGTGCCGAGCGTGCAGACGATCGGCCGCGCGGACGGCGCGTCGTACCGCGAGGTCCTTCAGACACTGTGGCCGCAGGCCACCGCCCGCGCGATGGCCGCGCTCTGGCAGCAGGCCGTGGCCGGAGCCGCATGCGATTCGCACGTGCAGCGCCACATCGCCCTCACCCGGATGGCCATGGAGGTGTCCGAGGCCTGTGGTCCGGTGTACCTGCACCATCCCGAGCCGCCGGAGCTGATCAGCGCCGACGACTTCACGGGGAGGCCGGCATGACGGTGGTCCTCAACACCTGGCTGCGGACGTTCTGGCCGCGTCCGGACGCCGCGCTGAGCATGGTGTTCTTTCCCCACGCCGGCGGCTCGGCCGGCTTCTACCGGCCGCTCGCCCAGGACCTGCCGGAGTACGTGGAGCCCGTCATCGTGCAGTATCCGGGGCGGGCGGACCGGGTTCAGGAACCACCGTGCGGGCACATGGACGAGCTCGCGGACGCGCTCGCCGAGGCGCTGGCCCCCCTCGCCGGCAAGCCGGTCTGGCTCTTCGGGCACAGCATGGGTGCCTCGGTGGCCCACGAGGTGGCCCGCCGCCTCGCCGCTCAAGGCGGGCCGCGGGCCCAGCATGTGATCGTCTCGGGCCGTCCGGGCCCGGCGCGCCAGCGCCCCGGCGACAAGCACCTGGACGACGACCGGTTGTGGTCCGATGTCCGCGGACTGGGCGGCACCGACTCCCGCCTGCTGGCCCTGCCCGAAATCCGGGCCATGGCCCTGCCGGCGATCCGCGCCGACTACCGGCTGATCGAGACCTACCGGCCCTGGCTCGGCACCGACCTGGACGTCCCGGTCACGGCGTGCTTCAGCGACGGCGACCCCGAGGTCGACCGGGAGGACATGGAGGCGTGGCGCCCGGTCACCACGGGCCCGTTCGCGGTGGAACGCTTTCGCGGCGGCCATTTCTATCTCTGCAACGGCAGCCGGAGCGCCGTCGTCGACTGGCTGGCCGGGCTGACCGCCAAGCCATCGGCGTGAGCTGCGCGCACCCGGCCTTTCGGCACTCTTTCATCAGCGCACGACGCCCGATCAACCAGGGCTACTTTCACCGGAAAACAGACGGAGGAGAATTCACGTGGCACTCATCGACTCAGCCGGAACCGCCGTCCCCGACACCGCGCTGGAACAACTGAGCGGATCGATCCGCGGCGACATGATCACTCCGGCTGATGCCAACTATGACGAGCGCAAGCTGATCTGGAACGGATACTTCCAAAAGAATCCGGGTGCCATCGTGCGGGTGGACGGCGCTTCGGACGTCGTCAAGGTTGTGAATTTCGCCCGCGAGAACGAAATCGAGCTGGCCATCAAGGGCGGCGGTCACTGCTTCGCAGGCTCCGGTACGACCGAGGGCGGCCTGCTGCTGGACACCTCCAATCTGCGCGGCATCCACGTCGATCCACAGCGCCGGCGCATGGTGGTCCAGCCCGGTCTGCTCCAGGGCGACGTCGACGCTGAGACGACAAGCTTCGGGCTCGCCGTGACCGGCTCGCAGGAGTCGTACATCGGCCTCGGCGGCGTGGCGCTCGGCGGCGGCCTGGGCTGGCTGGCCCGCTACCGGGGGCTGCTGGTCGACAACCTGATCTCGGCCGACGTGGTCCTCGCCAACGGCGAGCTCGTACGGGCCAGCGCGGAGGACGACGCCGAACTGTTCTGGGCGATCCGCGGCGGCGGCGGCAACTACGGCATCGTCACCCGGTTCGAGTTCAAGCTCTACCCCCAGGGTGACTGCGCGGCCGGGATCCTGGCCTACCCGATCGCTCAGACGGCCGATGTGACCCGCCGCATCGACGAGTTCAACAAGACCGCCCCCAACGCGCTGACCACGTCGTTCGCCTTCCTCGTCGCTCCCAACGGCGAGCCGGCCGTCGGCATCGGCTTCATGCACGCGGCGCCCGACGAGAAGACGGAGGGCCTGGTCGACCAGATGCGCGGCCTGGGCTCGAACCTGCTGGTCGACCAGGCGGGCGTCATGCCGTACGTGGCCGTCCAGCAACTGCTCGACGAGAACACCGTCGCCGGGCACCGCTACTACCCGCGCTCCTTCCTCCTGCCGGAACTGCACCCGGAGGCCATGCGGATCCTCGCCGACGGTTTCGTGAACACCCCCTCGCAGCGCAGCCTGGTCGGCGGCGCCCAGATGGGCGGCAAGATGCTGGACGTCGGCCCGGAGGAGACGCCGTTCCCGCACCGCGACGGATACCTGACGAGCATCCTGCCCTCGTGGACGGACCCGGAGCTGGACGAGGAGACCGTGGCCTGGACGGAGGAGGTGTACTCCGAGCTGCTGCCCTACACGATCGACGGTGTCTACGCCAACCACCTCGGCACCGATGCCGAGGAGCGGGTCGGCGAAGCGTACGGGAAGAACTTCGACCGCCTGGCGCGGCTCAAGGCGGTCTACGACCCGGACAACTTCTTCCACCGGAACGTCAACATCAAGCCCGCGCGCTGAAGTTCCGCACTGGAGCCAGGCCGCCAGGTCTGCCCGGCCGTGACAGCGGCGGGGCGGGCCCGGGCAGAGTTGCGATCCGCTCATGCTGAGGGCCTGGCACCGACGGCCGGGCTCCGCGGTCTGCCGCCCCTGCCGCATGCACCTGGTGCGGACCGCGGCGATCGGTGATCGACGGCATCGAGGAACTCCGTGCTCCGCTGACCGGTCGGGGTGCTCACCAGCCCGCCACGTCCCTCCCAGGCACCGTCCGCTGGAGCGGCGAACTCACCGACGGCGACGTCGTGCCCGGCACGGTCGGAGCCGGCCCGACCGCCTGTCCCGCACTGGGGCGCGGCCGGATTCAAGCGGCCGGTGTACTACGGGGCTGGCAGGAGCGGGAGTCGGCGGAGGCACAACTGAAGCTCTTTCCGATGCGGCACTCATGACTCATGAGCGGTGCTGTGATCTACAGTGGAGAATGTCGTGAAAGCGTCAAGATCGGCTTCTGGTGCCATGCCACATCCCGTGATGTTCGAGGACGACGACCCGTACTTGGTGCGACTGCGCCAGGTGGCACTGGCGTTTCCGGACGCGGAGGAACAGATCGCTCATGGTCGGCCGGGCTTCCGGGCTGGTAAGTACTTTGCCTGGTACGGCGGTTCGACCAAGGGCTCCGCTGATACCCGCATCCAGTACGACCGGGCTCTGATCGTCCTGCCGGACGACGCCGACCGTGCGGGCCTCGCTGAGGACAAGCGCTTCTTCGCACCCGCCTACCTCGCCCCGTCCGGCTGGATCGGCATCGACCTCGCCGCCGGCGGCACCACGGCCTCCGAGGACGTGGACTGGCAGGAGGTGGCCGAACTCCTCGACGCGTCCTACCGCCAGGTCGCGGGCGCCCGGCGGGTGGCACGCCTGGATGGTGAAGGCGGCCCGGCGGGCCCGTCCGAACTGTCCGGTTGAGACTTCCCGGTCTTGATCCACGCAGCTGACCCCGTGGACCGGGTAGCCGTCCGGGGTGAACAGCGCGGGCACCGTCAGGCACGCCGCGCTGCTGCTCATCGACTCCGGGGCGCGGCCGCTACGCCACCGCTTCCCCGTCCGGTAGTTGATGCCGACGATCCGGCACGCCTCCCGATGGCTCACACCCTGTTGCATGAGCTGAAGATGGACACGCCGCTCCTCGGTCAGCGCACGGCGTCCCCGGTTGACCGCACGGTCCCGGATCTCGAAGTCCATCGCACTCCCAACTGGGGTGTCGCGACGACCACTAGAACTCAACAGCTTTTGGCACGGATCGTTGAGCTGATGCGTCGTTATCGGGGCCTTCCGCTGGGTGTCGCCGACGCTTCGGTGGTCGCTGTGACGGAGTGGCTGGAGCTGACGGATGCCCGACGCTCGACCACCGGCATTTCCGGGCGCTCATGCCCGATCATGTTCCCGCTTTCACGCTGCTTCCCTGAGGTGGGGAGAAGGACACCGGGTGCCGCCCGGTGTTTTCTATCGGAGGCCGCAGCAACCCATCTCGGCCGGGGGCTGAGCGTCGAGGAGGCAACGGCCGCCCCCCGGCAGATCACCGAGGGCGTCAAGTCCGCCGAAGCGATCCTCGCCCTGGCCCACGTCCGTGACGTCGATATGCCGATCACAGAAGTGATCTCCGCCCTGCTGCACGAGAAGGTCACCCTCAACCAGGCCGCGGCCGCGCTGATGCAACGGCCCATCAAGGGGTGTGACCGAGATACGCGCCAAAGGGGCAACGGGATGGTCTTGAAGCCCTGATCCGCTGAGATTTACGTGCGGCGACGTGCAGCGGGGTCGCGTTCGGCGACGTGCCGGGCGACCGAGTCGACGCCGGGCCGTGCGTATCGCTCCAGGGAGCGGACGGAGGCGTGGCGGGAGCGGGCCGGCAACGGGGTAGAGGTGCCGTCCTCCGCGTCGTGCGTCAGGGCACTGTGACGCAGCCGGTGAAGCGTCCAGCCGTCCAGGTCCTCGATGTCGTCAGGTGAGGCGAGGGGGTTGGCCGGCAACCGGGTGTTCTCCTCGAAGATCTCCTCAGCGCGGCGGTAGGAGAGCCGGGCCCGGCCGGTCTCCGGGCACACGTCGAGCATCGGTGTTCCCGCCGGGGCCTTGCGGTCGGTGAGAAACAGCGGGCCGCGGGTACGGCGGGCGATGAGTCGGGGCGGGCCCTCGGGGGGTATCCGAACGGAAATCAGCGGTAGCCGCTGACCCGGATCATGGCCCGGTCGGGGTGAGGGTGCTGACGCGGTTCTCGTACTCGCGGCGAGCCTTGCGCTGGGCCGGGGCCGCCGCGGTGCCGTTGAGGGGCCGGCAGCGGTCGAGGAGTTGGCGGTGGACCGCGGGCACGGTGGTGATGCGCAAGGTGTGTAGCCCCGGCCGCGTCGTACGGTCACGCCGTCATCGAGCGCGGCGCGCCCAACGTCGTCCAGTTCAGTCGCGCGGAGGAAGTCGGCGACCTTGCCCGGCATGTCGAGGATGACCGCGATCTCCGGTGCTGGGATGTCCTGGTGATCACGGGTGTGCTCGGGCACAAGGTCGGCGACGGCTGTACGGATGGCGCCGGGCTGACGTGGTGGTCGCGGGCCAGACCAGCGATGGACTGGCCGCCCAGGTACCCGGCGCGCACGGCGGCGGCGGCCGTGACGGCCGGGCGGCGCCCGCCCTTGTTGCCCTTGGCTTCGGCGGCCCGCAGTCCGTCGTAGATCAGCTCGCGCTGGAGCTCACCGGCGGCGCCGAGGGGCTGCACCATGAACTTCACGGTGGACAGCAGCTCTCCGGTGCGGGGGTGGCGGGCGGTGAGGTCCATCGCGGAGAACGCGCCGTCATGGATACGCAGGGCGACCTGTCACGCACCCCGAAGTCACCCTCGCCTGGGCCGACTCCACCTACGCCGAGGGCGACCTCATCAACTGGTCCCACACCTTCCTGGACCTGACCTTGCAGACCGTCAGACGTGCGAAGGGACAGAGGGGGGCACGGTGCTGCCGAAACGCCGGATCGTAGAGCGTGCCATCAGTTGGATCACGAGAGCGCGCAGGAATGTCCGCGACTATGAACGCCTTGCCGGATTCAGTCCCGGTGAATGGGGACTACGGTCACCTGCTCTGCGGCCAGGATCGCTTGCAACAGGCCCGGGAAGCGGGTTTCCAAGTCATCTGCACGCAGCTGGCTGAGGATCTTGTTGCCGCGGTAGTGCTGCATGATGACGCCCGCCTCGCGGAGCACCCGGAAGTGATGGGTCGACGTCGATTTGGTGACCGGCAGGTCGAACGCACCACAAGCTTGCGCCTCGTCCCCTTCGGAAAGCTGACGCACGATGCGTCGGCGCAAGGGGTCGGTGAGCGCGGCAAGGACCGAGTCAAGCCGGACCGTCTCCGTCTCGGGATGGGGCAGCGTTCGCATGAGTTCAACTCTACCTAGCCTATTGGTGGTACGGTCCTCCTCGTACTACGAAGCTCGTCGTACAACTTTGTCCTCTCGGGCGCTCGCAGCTCCTGCGACCGCGGGACAAGCGTTGTCCCGCGCCAGTTCCGGGACTTCGAGTACTTCGCCTGACAGCTGCCGACATCGATCCGGCCGAACACGAAAGAATCCTCAAAATGCACATCGCCGTCGTTTTGTTCCCTCGCCTCACCGCCCTGGACGCAGTCGGGCCCTACGAAACGTTGCAGCGACTGCCTGACGCCACGGTGACCTTCGTGGGCCATCAGCGCGGAGAGGTCCGGACCGAAAACGGATACCTCGGCCTGACCGTCGACAAGGCCTTCGACGAGGTCGTCGCGCCGGATGTGGTCATCGTGCCCGGTGGGATCGGCGTTCTCGACTTACTGGAGGACAAGGTCCTGCTCGACTGGCTGCGGTCGGTCCACGCCACCAGTCGCTTCACCACCTCGGTCTGCACCGGATCTCTGCTCCTGGCGGCCGCAGGACTGCTGCCCGGTCTCGAAGCGACCACGCACTGGGCCTTCATGGACAAGCTGACCGAGCTCGGTGCTGTTCCGGCCTCCACCCGAGTGGTCGAGCACCTGGAGCAGCGGACCCTCATTGCCGCTGGAGTCTCCTCCGGGATTGACATGGCTCTGCGCTTGGCAGAGCTGCTCACCGACCAGGTGACAGCGCAGGCTATGCAACTGATGGTGGAGTACGACCCGCAGCCGCCCTTCGACGCGGGCAGCGTGGAGAAGGCCGGACCGCTGGTCACGGCCCGAGCCAAGGAGCTGTTCCAGGAAAAGGACTGAGCGCGCAGTGCGCGGGCGACCCTGGCGATGTCGCTCGCGCACCAACCGCTGCCCGACCTAGCCGTCGGAGCCGTGCTGGTACCGGCCGGTGTACCTGCCGTCTATGGCGAATCCTGCACACAACCGGGGGCGGAGCAGCTCCCGCAGGTCCTTCCAGCCCGGGCACTCCGGGCCCTCCTGACTCTCGATGTCAGCGGCCCCGCATGATCCGTCCGCGTGTACCGCGGCCCGAACACCCACTCAGAACGCACCAGGAGTGAGAGCGATGCCCCAGGAATCCGAAGCAATTGCGAGCACGGGGGCTCGTGGCCCCGCGACCTACGACCTCGTGATCAGTCGCGCACATGTCTTCGACGGCCGCCAGGCGCTCGCCGGTCTGTACGACGTCGCCATCAACGGCGGAGAGATTGCTTCCGTCTCGGCCGAGCCGCTCAGGGGCAGACAGGAGGTGGATGCGGCCGAAGGATGGGTCATGCCGGGCCTGATCGACACTCATATCCACTTCTACGACGTGCGCGCGGTCTCCGATCCGGATTCGATGCGGGCCTTCGAGGAGAACGAACTTCCCGGAAAGCTCGGGCTGTTCCTCGACCACGGGATCACCACCATCAAGTCGGTGGGCGATCCGACGGGCGGAATTCTGGACACGCGGGCGAAAATCGCCGCGGGCGCGCTGCGGGGCCCGCGACTGCTGGCGACCGGTTGCGGTATCACCGGACGCGACGGGCATCCCGCCGCCACTGTCTTCAGCGGCAACCCCTGGGCGCGCGAGCGCTTCACGGGAGAGGTCGACAGTGTGCAGCAGATCCGCGACCTGGTGCACCACCTCGCTGACCGCAAGGTGGACGCGGTCAAACTCCTGTCGGAAGGCGCGTGTGCGCACGCCGGCGGGCCGAAGTACCTCTGGCAGAATCCTGCCTTTCCGGGTGGTGTCGAGTTGGAACGGCTTCCCCTCGATGTCCTTCGGGCGGGTATCGAGACCGGGCACGAGCGGGGCCTTCGGGTTACCGTCCACACCACCCAGCAAGCCGCGGCACGCGAGGCGATCGAGGCTGGGGCGGACGGCCTGGAGCACGGTGTCACCGTCGAGCCCCTCACCGACCACTCGCTCATCGACCTGATGCTCGAACACGGCATCACCTACACGCCCACGCTCTGGATCGACGATGCCCACCCGGACGCCCGTGGCAATCTCAAGAAGGTCGCTGAGGCCGGCGTGCACATCGCGCTGGGCAGCGACACCTTCAGCGGTCGAGGCCTGTTCGGAGCCAACACCCTGGACGAGGCCGAACTCATGGTGGCGGCCGGGATGACGCCCACCCAGGTGCTGGCCGCAGGCACCAGCGGCGCGTCGCGGCAGTGTGTCCGCCCCGACCTCGGCGCGGTGGCCCCCGGCAAGCGCGCCGACCTGCTCGTGCTGAACGCTGATCCCACTGCGGACATCGACAACCTTCGCGACCTCAGCATGGTGATCCTGAACGGCGCGCCCGTCGTCGACAAGCGCCAGGCGCGCGCGTGGCGGGACGTCCTCCCGCCGCTTCCCCCGGAAGGAAACCACCCATGAGAACCTGGTTCATCACCGGCGTCAGCAGCGGCTTCGGCCGCCTGATGACGGAAAGCTGCTCGCTACCGGCGATCGTGTCGCCGGCACACTTCGGGACCTCTCAGCCGCCGACGACCTCAAGGCGCAACACGGCGACCGGCTGTGGCTCGCCGCTCTCGACCTGACACATGCCGGCGAGATACGGCCGACGGCCGACGCCGAGGAGGTAACCGACGAGCAGGTCCGCCACCAGATCGACACCAATTTGATCGGATCAATCCAGCTCGTTCGCGCGGTCCTTCCTTACATGCGCGAGCAGGGTCAGGGCCGCATCCTCCAGGTCTCCAGCCTCGGAGGCCAGGTGACGATTCCCGGCAGCTCGCTCTCTCACGCAACGAAGTGGGGCATCGAAGGGTTCATGGAGACGGTTGCGCAGGAGGCGGCCGTGTTCGGGATCGGCTGCACGATCGTCGAACCCGGCAGTGCGCGCACCGGTTTCCGTGACAGGAGCGCGAGAGTCGGGCCCCGTATCCCCGCCTATGACGCCTCACCCTCCCGCAGGATCAAGGACATCCTCGACGGCACCTCGCTCCACTCGCCGGGCGACCCAGGCAAGATGGTCGACGCAATGATCGCCGGCGTCGTTGAGGAACCCGCTCCGCTGCGCCTCGCTCTGGGCAGCGACAGTTACCAGCACATCACCCGCACGCTGAGCACTCGCCTGGCCCAGCTCCAGGCACAACGCGACCTGGCCTGCTCGACCGACTGCGCAGACCGGGGAAACGGCCCGCACTTCCTTCGGCCGCAAGAACCAGCATCCATCGGGTTGCCGGTGGTCCGGTGGCGTGCGGGTGCAGCACCTTGTGGCCGATGCCCGCGTCGTCGCAGTCGGCGCGCTCGATGTGTACAGGCCTCACGGTCCGTGCGAATGGGGGTGTTCGTTCGCCTCTGCCTGGCTTCTGGCCGCGCTCGGCGTAGGCGGCCCGGCCAAGACCGGTAGCGGTCACGTTCTGCTCGCGCAGCGGGTGAAGTCGACATCGCGCTTCGGGTCGTAGGCGTCGGGCTGGATGCCGTTCGTGTGTGGAGTACTCGCCGAACCGGTTGATGTGTTCGGTCAGGTACGGCGAGATGTGCGCCAGGTCCTCCGGGTCGATCTCCCATCCCTGAGGTAGCGCAGCAGTTGCACGGTGCGGATCCTGGTGCCCTCGCGTACGGAGACGGCCACGCGCATCAGGTGGCGGAACTGGGACCCCACTCAGGTTCCTGCCCATGCGTTCGGCCCAGTGTTGTTGGTGGTGACGGCGGGGTTCGTCTGGGGCGGGGTGGTTGTGACCAACCAGCGGCACGCCGAAGGCGAGGACCTGGCTCCAGTCCACGGGACCTAGGAAGCGCGCGGAGCGAGCCCCGCCGTGGCGAAGGACGCCTTGTCCCGGGTTGTCGTGCCGTCGGTGATCCACCAGTGCGTGGCATCGTCGCCGTACGTACCGAACAGGCCGCCGGACGCCCAGTTGAGGATCAGCTCGTCCTTGCCGTCACCCTCGAAGTCGGCAGCCCCCGCAGGCCGGGCTTGCCGCCATTTCTTCGGCCCCTTCTGCACGGTGCGCTGGACGGGGAGGCGCTTGTCGCCGTCGATCAGGGTGCCGCCTTTGTACGTCGCAACGAGGATGCCGTCGCGGCCGTCGCCGTCCGGGTCGGCGGCCACATAGCCGCCAGGCCCGTAGTCGGTACCTGCACCTTCAGGCACCTTGGGCAGCCGGTGTTTGACCGGTTCGCCGCCATTGCCGGGGTACACGTCGAGCGATCCGACGACGTCGTGCGCAGTGGAATCGGCTCCGGGCTCGTTGTTGTGGCTGCCGTTGTCTCCGACAGCCACATCGCGCAGCCCGTCGCCGTCGAAGTCGCCGAACGCATGGGCGTTGCCGGCGCGCAGTTGCCTGCCGCTCGCGGACAGGCCGGTGCCACGACGAGCCGGGTATAGGATGTTGGGGGTCTGCTCACCGTCGTCTAGTTCGTGGAGCAGCAGGGAGGTCGCGCGCGGCCGGCCGGACGGGTCGATAGCGTCCACCACGAGATCGCCCTCCGGCAACGACAGACTGGTATCGGTCCGCGTCGGCACACCGGACCGCGTGAAGGGGCCGTACAGGACCACCAGGGGCAACTCGTCCGGGCTCAACTCGGTCTTCGCGAGTGCCGCGAGGTCGTGGTGTCCGTCCCCGTCGAAGTCGCCGCGCACCGCGCTCTCAAGCCCCCACTTCGATGCGCTCTGCGGCAGTCGCACCGGACTCGCCGCGGCCTCCGCCGTCGGTCCGCCGGGTCCGCCCCAGGTCACGTACGGGGCGGAGCGATACCGTGCGGTCGTGATGCGCGTGTCCGTGAGAGTCGTGACAACGTCCGGGAAGCCGTCACTGTCCAGGTCGGCGACCGTGCTCCGAGCGCTGTTGTCCGTACCCACATCCTCCGGGGGGTCCGGCAGGCCCAAGTCGTCGCGCCCGTAGGCCGTATGCGTCGACGGGTCGAGTCCTTTCGCCGAGCCGTAGACGACACCGAACCGTATGCCGTCGCCCGGAATGGGGACCGTGAGATCGCGGTACCCGTCGCCGTTGATGTCGTCGGGGTCTTTCGACCCCTTACCCGGGTTCGGCGTCCGACTCTCGGCGGGCGCGCTGGGCACCGGGACTTCGTGGCCCGTTCCGCCACCGCCACCGCCACCGCCGCCACCGCCGCCGCATCCGGTGAGCGGGGCGAGTACAACGCAGACCGCGAAGGCCGACAAGGCGGTACGAGACTTCATGCGCTTCACCCTCACATCCCATGCCGTGCTCGCTCCAGCACGGTGGGCCGACTGTTGCCTGGTTGTCGATCTAGCTCCTTGGTGGCGCGGTATCAGGGTGTAACCGCGGTCAGACCTTCCGGAGCGGTCATGTCCACCCTTCCGTCCGCCGTGACTGTGACGTCCAGCTGACTTCCGCCGACTTGGAGTCCCTTCACCGTGAGCGGTGCGTACGTCGAGGCGAAGTTGGGCGCGATGGTGACCGTGCCGCCGGGGACGTCTGCGTTCAGGCCCAGGGCTGCTTGGAGTACCAGGATCGCGGAGGCAGCTGCCCATGCCTGTGGTCGGCAGGACGCCGGGTAGGGGGCGGGGTACGGGCTCTGCCGGCTGCCGTGGCCGGCGAAGAGTTCGGGGAGGCGGGCGTCGAAGGCCGTCGACGCGGTCAGCAGGCCGGCTGCCAGTGAGGCGGCGGCGTCCGGGAATCCGGCCTTGGCCAGGCCGTGTACGGCGATCGCCGTGTCGTGCGGCCAGATGGAACCGGTGTGGTAGCCGTAGGGGTTGAAGCCCACCGCGTCGCTGCTCAGGGTGCGCAGGCCGTGGCCTGCGTCGAGGTCGGGTCCGGCGATGCGGGCCGCGAGCAGTGCGCTCTCCTCGGCGTTGAGCAGGCCGGTGCCGAGGAGGTGGCCGAAGCCGGAGGTGACCGATTCGACGGGCTTGCCGTCGCCGTCGAGTGCGACGGCCGGATAGGGGCCGTGTTCGTCCGTCACCCAGAAGCGGTCGCGGAAGCGGTCCGCGAGCCGCTCGGCCCATGTCTCCCACTCGTCGGCCCCCGGCCGGCCGAACGCGCGCAGCAGCGCCGCTCCGCAGAGCGCGGCCTCGTAGGCGTACGCCTGGACTTCGCACAGCGCGATCGGCGCTGCGGCGGGGTGTCCGTCGCGGTGGCGGATGGCGTCGTCGGAGTCCTTCCAGCCCTGGTTGGCCAGGCCCCGGCCGGTGTGGTCGACGTATGTGAGGAAGCCGTTGCTGTCGGCGTCCGTCTGGTCACGCATCCAGGCGAGTGCCGATTCGGCGTGCGGCAGCAGTAGTTCGACTTCCTGGGCATCCAGGCCCCAGCGCCAGGCGTCGTGGAGGAGGGTGATCCACAGGGGGGTGGCGTCGACCGTGCCGTAGTAGATGGGTGGGAGTGTGAGCCGGTCCGCGATCTGCAGGGCGCCGCGACGCACTTCGTGCAGGATCTTGCCGGGCTGTTCCTCCGCGGTGGGGTCGGTGACGGCGCCCTGGCGGCGGGCGAGGGTGCGCAAGGTGCCGGCGGCGAGGTCGGTGCCGAGCGGGAGGAGCATGCGGGCGGCCCAGATCGCGTCGCGGCCGAAGAGGGTCAGGTACCAGGGGGCGCCGGCGGCCAGGAACTGGTCCGGCCGACCCGCCTGCGGCGACTGCGGGTCCGTCAGGCGCAGCCGCTCCAGGTCGGCGACCGACTGCGCCAGCCATCGGTCGAAGCGCCGGTCCGCACTGCGCAGGACGGGAGTGCTCCAGGGCACCTGATGCGCGGGTGCGGCCGGGAAGTGGTCGCCGTGGTCGTGCGTGGCCGTGGCGGACAGGCGCGCGCTCCATGACCGGCCGGGTGCCAGTTCGATCTCGTACGACAGATGCCCGGCTGCCGCGTCCAGCTCGTCCGGTGCCGGGGTGCTGAGCAGGCGGACCGCGAACCCGCCGCGGGACCAGGCCAGCGTGCCTGCCTCGGCACCCGCTTCGGCGGGTACGTCGTCCAGGACTTGGCCGGACTTCACGCGTTCCATTGACGCGAGGTCGGTGGACACCCGCACGGTGAGCCGGAAGCGGACGTGTCGTGTGCCGTGGTTGGTGACCTCGAAGATCTCCTCCAGGAGACCGGAGGAGACGGTACGGCGCCGGTGCAGGGCGACCACCGGGTCCGCCGTTACCTCACCCAGGCCCCGGACGACCGCCCGGAAGCCCGCCTGGTCCGCCCCCAACCGGCCCGAGACCGGAGCGAGTGTGCTTGACTCCACAGCCACGGTCAGCCGGGCCAGCGCCCTGGTGTCACCGTGGTAGAAGCCGTCCGCCCCGCCGTCGAGCTGCCCGTCCGGGTGTGAGACCACGAGGCTCGGTGCGCACACCGAGACGACAGCGTCGTGCAGGAAGGGCTGCAGGCCCTGCATGACTGGGCCGGGCTCTGTGGCTATGGCGTCGAAGGTCTGGGACTGGGTGTTGCTGTCCACTAGAGATGAGCCTCTCGGATTTGATATTGGAGCTCGTCGAACTCACCGAGGATGGGCCAGGGCTGTCCGGTCAGCGGGGAGTGACAGGGGAGTGACACCGGACAGACCCTGGCGGTTCGAGGAGGGCTGTTATGTCTGATGCGAGCTGCTACACCTCGAGCCAGGCCGCCTGGTCGGGTGCCAGCAGCGTGTCCTCGACGGGACCACTGGCCAGCAGGATCGAGGTGTGTCCGGGCAGCTGGTACGCCTCATCTGAGAGGTTGACGACGCAGAGGAAGCCGGGGTCGCGGCGGAAGGCGAGGACTCCTGCGGGGGCGTCGAGCCAGGTCATGGTGCCGTCGCCGAGGGCGGGGTTGTCGCGGCGTATGCGAAGGGCAGTGCGGTACAGCTCCAGCATCGAGGTCGCGTCGCCGGTCTGTGCCTCCACGCTGCGCTCGCTCCAGTTCGCGGGCTGTGGCAGCCAGGGTTCGGCGGAGGCGTTGGCCGGGCTGAAGCCGAAGGGCGCCACGTGTCCTGACCAGGGGATCGGCACGCGACAGCCGTCGCGGCCTCGGTCAGTGTGGCCGGAGCGTTCCCAGATGGGGTCCTGGAGGACGTCCACGGGGAGGTCCTCGACTTCGGGCAGGCCGAGTTCGTCGCCCTGGTAGATGTAGGCGCCGCCGGGCAGGGCGAGCATCAGCAAGGCGGCGGCCCGGGCACGGCGGATGCCGAGGTCCAGGTCCGCGGGGCCTTCCGGCTGGTAGCGCTCGTTGGGCACCCACCGTGCCACGGTCTGGCGGGCGTAGCGGCTGGCGTGGCGCATGACGTCGTGGTTGGACAGCACCCAGGTGGCCGGTGCGCCCACCTCCCTGAGCATGGCGAGAGAGTCGTCGATGACCGCGCGGAGGTCCTTGGCGTCCCAACTGGCCATGAGAAAGTCGAAGTTGAACGCGGTGTGCAGGCCGCCGGGGCGGACGTAGGCGGCGAGGCGTTCGGGGGTGTCGGCCCAGGTGTCGGACCAGGCTTCGGCGACGAAGGCCCGCTCACCGTCGAACTCGTCGGCGACCTTGCGCCAGGCGCGGTAGATGTCGTGGACCTCGTCGCGGTCCCAGTGCGGGTGCGCGACGTACTCCCGGGTCTTCTCGCCCGCCGACTTGGGCCGCAGGTCGGGCAGTTCGGGGTCCTTGGCGAGGCCGTGGGCGACGTCGATGCGGAAGCCGTCGACACCCCGGCTGAACCAGAACCGGAGGATGGACTCGAACTCGGCGTGGACGTCGGGGTGTTGCCAGTTGAGGTCGGGCTGTTCGGGCGCGTACAGGTGCAGGTACCACTCGCCGTCGGGCAGGCGGGTCCAGGCGGGGCCGCCGAAGCAGGAGACCCAGTTGTTGGGTGGCTCGGCGCCGTCGGGTCCGCGGCCGGGCCGGAAGACGTACCGCTCGCGTTCCGGGCTCCCGGGGCCGGCGGCCAGTGCCTCCTGGAACCAGGCGTACTGGTCGGAGGTGTGGTTCGGGACGATGTCGGGGATGACGCGGATCCCGTGCTCGTGGGCTTCGGCGATGAGCTGCTCGGCGTCGGCGATGGTGCCGAACAGCGGGTCGACGGCGCGGAAGTCGGCCACGTCGTAGCCGCCGTCCGCCATCGGGGACTTGTACCAGGGGGTGACCCAGAGGGCGTCCACACCGAGCGACTTCAGGTACGGGAGCCGGGAGCGCAGGCCGGCGATGTCGCCGACGCCGTCGCCGTTCCCGTCGGCGAAGCTGCGGATGTAGACCTGGTAGATGACGGCGCTGCGCCACCAGGGCGTGGTGGGGGACATGGGGCTGAAGGATCCTTTGAGAAGAGGGGACTGTGGGGGAACCGGCCAGAAGGGACGATTACTTGGCGGCGCCCGCGGTGAGTCCGGCGACGATGCGGCGCTGGAAGAGCAGCACCATGATCACCAGTGGGACGGTGACCAGGACGCCCGCGGCCATCTGGCTGCCGAACGGGGTGTCGAACTGGCTGGCGCCGGAGAACTTGGAGATGGCGACCGGCGCGGTCTGGATGCTGGGCCGGTTCGTCATCGACAGGGCGATGAGGAACTCGTTCCAGGCGGCGATGAAGATGATGATCGCCGTGGTGAAGATGCCCGGTGCGGCGAGCGGAATGATGATCTTGCGGAATGCCTGGCCGCGGGTGCAGCCGTCGATCATCGCGGCCTGCTCCAGTTCGTCGGGCATCTGCCGGAAGAACGTGGTCAGGTTCCACACCGCCAGGGGCAGGATGAAGGACATGCTCGGCACGATCATCGCCTGGTAGGTGTTGATCCAGTCGATGTCGGTGAACAGTTTCAGCAGTGGGACCACGATCGACACGACGGGGAACATCGAGGTGGCGATGATCAGGGTGAGGATCAGCCGCTTGAACCGGAACTGCAGCCGGGCCATCGCGTAGGCGGTGAACGTGGCCAGCAGCAGTGCCAATGCGGTGGTGATGCCGGAGACGATCAGACTGTTGAGCAGGGCGCGACCGAAGCCCTGGGAGGGATCGAAGACCGCCTCGTAGTTCTCGAACGACACCGGGGAGGGCAGCAGCGAGGTGTCGAAGATGTCGGAGGTGCGGCGCAGGCTGGAGATGAGCATCCAGTAGAAGGGGGCCAGGCAGTAGGCCACCACCCCGGCAACTCCCAGATACAGCAGCCAGGTTCGCCATTTCACGGTCGCGGTCATGCCGACACCTCCACACGGCTGCGCTTCGAGGCCCGTCGGCGCTTCTTCCTGCCCGAGCCGCCCGCGTCACCGACGACGTCCGCGCCCAGCAGCCGTACGAAGCCCAGCGCGATGAGAAGGACGTAGACGAAGAGCACCACCGCATAGGCGGCGGCCGGTCCGAAGCGGACGTTGGACGCCTCGTTCTGCGCCAGCATCGACAGGGTCTCCACCGAACTCTTCTGCGCGCCGACGAGAAGGTAGGGCAGGTCGAACATCCGCAGTGCGTCCAGGCAGCGGAACAGCACAGCCACCAGCAGAGCGGGCTTCACCAGCGGCAACGTGATGTGCCAGAACTGGCGCTGGGGGCTCGCCCCGTCCATGCGGGCGGCCTCGTACACCTCCTTGCCGATCACCTGCAGGCCGGCCAGGACCAGCAGCCCGATGAACGGGGCGGTCTTCCACACCTCGGCGATGATGACGGCGACCTTGGCGTGGAAGCCCTCGGTGGTCCACAGGATCTGGCGGCCGACCAGGGCGTTGGCGATGCCGTCGCTGTTGAAGATCCACCGCCACAGCAAGCCGGAAATGGCCGTGGGTACGGCCCAGGGGATGAGGATGCTGGCGCGGATCAGGGCGCGGCCCTGGAACGCCTTGTGCATGATCAGCGCCATCGCGACACCGATCAAGGTCTCCAGGCCCACGGTGACGACGGTGAAGAAGGTGGTGTTCCAGAAGGCGTTCCAGAACCGGTCGCCGGCCTCGCCGAAGATGTCGGCGTAGTTCTGCAGCCCGACGAACGGCTCGGTCTCGCTGATGAAGCCGGTCTCCGGATCCAGCCCCTTGGCCCCGTACAGCGATTCCCGCAGCGCCATGATCGTCGGGTAGAGCACGACGACGGTCAGCACCAGCAGGGTCGGGGACACCAGCAAGGCGGCCATCCGGCCCGTACCCGCTGTGGCCGACTTCCGGCCGCGCCGGGCTTTCTCCGGCGCGGGGGGCCGCCCGGCTCGGCCTGCTGCCGGGCCGGGCGGCCGGTCCGCGGCCGTCTCAGGTGGGGTCCGAGTGGCCACCACGAGCCTCCTTCTCACTGCGCCGAGAGCTTCTGCAGGGCTTCCTGCAGGTCCTTCAGCGCCTGCGTGCTGGACTTGTCGCCGTTCAGGGCCGCGTACGCCTCCTGCTGGATCGCCGAGGACACGTCGCCGTACTGGACCACCCTCGGCCGGGGCACGGCGTTGAGGATCGACTTCTTCAGCACCGGCAGGTACGGGTACTGCTTGACCAGCGCCTGGTCGTCGTACAGGTCCGCGTACGGCGGTGCGGCCGAGCCCTCCTTGAGGAACGTGGTGGCGCTGTCGTGGTTGGTGAAGTACTTGATGAAGTCCAGCGCCGTGGCCTTGTTCTTGGCGAAGGAGGACACGGCGACGTTGTGGCCGCCCAGGGTGGAGGAGCCGGCGCCGGTCAGGCCGGGCAGCGGCGCGACCGCGAACTTGCCCGCGACCTTGCTCTTCTCGGCCAGCGAGTACACGTACGGCCAGTTGCGCAGGAAGACCAGCTTGCCGGACTGGAACGCCTGGCGGCCCTCCTCCTCCTGGTAGGTGATGGCCTCCTTCGGGATCGTGCCGCCCTTGAAGGAGTCGACCAGGAAGTCCAGGCCCTTCTTCGCCGCAGGTGTGTCGACGTCCGGCTTGCCGGCGGCGTCGGTGACGACGCCGTCGGCGGAGTTCACGGCCTCGGAGAAGTTGACGGTGAGGCCCTCGTACTTCTGGAACTGGCCCGCGTAACAGTCCATGCCCTTGGCCTCGGGCAGCTTTACGACCTTGGCGCAGGCGGCCTGCATCTGCGCCCACGTCGTCGGCGCGGCGCTGACACCGGCCTTCTTCAGCAAGTCGGAGCGGTAGTACAGCAAGCCGCCGTCGGAGGACTGCGGGACCGCGTACAGGTTGTCGCGGTACTTGGTCGTCTCCACCACGGGCTTGAGCATCTTGTCCAGCGGGAACTGCGCGGCGGGCAGCTGGTCGATCCACTGGTGGGCGGCGAACTCCGAGGTCCACACCGCGTCCAGGGAGAGCACCGTGTAGGCGTCGGACTTCGTCTCGGCGTTCTGGATCATCTGCTGGCGCTGCTGATTCACGTCCGCCGGCAGCTGGACGAAGGTGACCTTCTCCTTCGGATGCTGCGTGTTCCAGCCGTCGATCACCTTCTGGACGACGCCGGAGCTGTCCTTGGCGGCCGCGAACGTGATCGGGCCACGGCCCGAGAACGACGGGGACTTCTCCGAGGAACTGTCGCTGTCGGAGGAGCCGCAGGCGGTGAGGACGAGCCCGGCGGCGACGAGCACGGCCGAGCACTGAAGAACTCTGGTGGTTCTGGCGTTCACTGTCTCTCCTGGACGTGCGGAACCGAAGTCTCGGCGTGGTCGCCCGGTAGGGAGCAGCTGCCGAGATGCCTCTGGGATGGCTCTGTTGTGAGACTGTGCTGTCATCGCGTTCTGTAGATCAAAAGCGCAGTTCAAAGCATCGAAGGGTGGCTTCGAAGAGACGGCTTCGACTCCGCTGAGACAACGCTTGCACCGTAGGAGTGCACCAGACGGAAGTCAATGCGTAACTTCGTAGTAGCACGGATGTTTTAGGAGATCGGTGCCCTCCAGGCCCGGCTGTAGCGGGGCGCCTCCCTTGCAAGCGGTCGTGACAGCGCTGTCACGAGGGGTCCCGCCGAAGGGGCAATCTGTGTTAACTTCCGCTCATGTCACCAGCTCAGCGGCACCCCACGTTGGCCGACGTCGCCGAACGGGCGGGGGTCTCCCCGTCGACCGTCTCGCGCACCCTGCGCGGCCTGACATCGGTCTCACCGAAGGTCCGTGCCCGGGTCGAGGAGGCCGCCCGCGAACTCAACTTCGCGATCTCGCGGCAGGCATCGAGCCTGGTCACCGGCCGCACCGGCGTCATGGCGGTGCTCGTGCCCACACTCGACTCGTGGTTCATGGGAGCGGCGCTGTCCAGTCTGGGCCCGCTGCTGCGCGGCGCGGGGATGGAACTGACCGTATACGTGGTGCCCGACCTTGCCGAACGGGCCGCGTTCTTCGAGCGTCTGCCGGCCCGGCGCAACGCGGACGCGCTGCTGGTGTTCAGTTTCGACCTCAGCAAGGACGAGACCGCCCGGCTGGACGATCTCGGCATGCCGGTCATCTACATCAGCCAACACGTCGAGGGCCGCCCGAGCATCTACGTCGACGATGTCGCCGGCGCCTGCAAGGCCACCCGCCACCTGATCAACCTCGGACACCGCCGGATCGCCTTCGCGCATACCGTCAACGCCCGCGGCTTCACCTTCAGCTCACGCGATCGCCTCGTCGGCTACCAACAGGCACTCACCGAGGCGGGCATCCCCCTGGACGACGACCTGATCGTCACCACCCCGCCCCGCGACAAACGCGGCACCACCCAGGCGGTGGGAAACCTGCTGAGCCTGCGCGAACCGCCCACCGCCGTCTTCGCCGAACAGGACGAACTGGCGGCCTCCATCATGTCCACCCTGCGCACCGTGCAGATCGAGGTGCCCCAGCGCATCTCCGTCCTCGGCTTCGACGACCAGCTGATGGCCGAGTGGCTCGACCTGTCCACCGTGGCCCAGTCCCCCTCCGACATGGGCCGCGTCGCCGCCGAACTGGCCCTGGATCTCATCAACGACCCCGAGTCGGACCGCGGCCGGCACATCGTCCTGCCCACCCATCTGATCCCCCGAGGGACCACGGCCC
>NZ_JAAKZY010000220.1 GCF_011045015.1 Streptomyces scabichelini
CCACCCTCACTCGCACTCCCACACCGCCCCCCTCACCCTCAAAGACACCCTCCTCATGGGCTTCGCCGGAGGCCTCGTCCCCAGTCCCTCCGCCGTTGTCGTCCTCGTGGGCGCCGCCGCGCTCGGCAAGGCCTGGTTCGGGCTGCTGCTCGTGCTGGCGTACGGCGCGGGGCTCGCGCTGACCCTCACGGCGGCCGGGTTCGCCGTAATTCGGGTGGGCAGCCGGGTGGCGAAGGCCATCGAGAACGGCGCTCGGTGGTCGGGCGGCAGGACCGCCGCCCTGGTCCGCCGGTCCGCTCCGCTCGGCTCCGCGTTCGTCGTGGTGGCTCTTGGGGCTGGATTGGTGTTCAAGGGGGCGGCAACCGCACTCGGCTGAGTTACTTTTGTTCTGAATAGTGCGGTTGCGAATGGGGGGCGTTCGTGTCGGAAGAGCCACGCAGTGAACGTGTGATCGCGGGGCGCTACCGTCTGCTCTCCCCGCTGGGCGAAGGCGGGATGGGGACCGTGTGGCGCGCCCGTGACGACGTGCTGCATCGCGAGGTCGCCGTCAAGGAGGTGCGCGCCCCGGCCGGGCTGCCCGCCCCCGAGGTGGAGCGGATGTACGCGCGTCTGGAGCGCGAGGCCTGGGCCGCGGCCCGCGTCGCGCACCGGAACGTGGTGACCGTGTACGACGTGGCCATGGAGGAAGGCCGCCCCTGGATCGTGATGGAGCTGGTCCGCGGCCTCGCCCTCTCCGACGTCCTTGACGCCGAGGGACCGTTGTCGCCGCAGCGGACCGCGCACATCGGCGCCGAGGTGCTGGCCGCCCTGCGCGCCGCGCACGAGGCCGGAGTCCTGCACCGCGACGTGAAGCCCGGCAACGTACTGATGGCGAACGACGGCCGCGTGGTCCTCACGGACTTCGGCATCGCCATGGTCGAGGGCAGTTCCGCGCTCACCATGACCGGTGAGGTGATCGGCTCACCCGAGTTCCTGGCGCCGGAGCGGGCGCTCGGGCGCAGGCCGGGTCCCGAGTCCGATCTGTGGTCGCTCGGCGTGCTGCTGTACGCGGCGGTCGAGGGCAACTCGCCGTTCCGCCAGGACACCCCGCTCAGCACCCTGCGCGCGGTCGTCGACGAGGAGCTGCCGCCGCCGCACCGCGCGGGGCCGCTGGCCCCGGTCATCGAGGGCCTGCTGCGCAAGGATCCGGCCGAGCGGATCTCGGGCGAGGCCGCCGAACAGGACCTGCGCCTCATCGCCGCGGGCGGCACCCCCCGCGGCCTCCGTGCCGGCGCCGCGTACACGCCGACCGTCGCGGCCGTCCCTCAGCCGGCCCCGACCGCACCGCACCCCGCGCCCGCGCCTCCCACCGGGCCCCGGACCCCGACCACCGCCACGACCACCACCGCGGAGCCCGCCCATCCGCGGCGCGCCACGGTCGTCCTGATCGCGGGCCTGGTCGCCCTCGCGCTCGCCTTCGCCGGACTGACGTACGCCCTGATCAACCGCGACGACGGAGGCGGTGGGGACAGCAGCAGCACCACCGGCGGCGGAACCGACGGCGGAAGCGGCAATGGCGGCTCGACGAACGGCGGCGATGAGAACGGCGGGACCAGCGGAGGCGGCGACGGCGGCACGACCACCGAGAGTTCGGGCACGACCGGCGGCTCGACCAGCGGCGGCCAGACGACCACTCCCCCGCCCCAGTCCGTCAGGGTCACGGTGACGGGCGCCAACACGCGGTACAGCGGCACCTGTCCACCGCCCGGAGAGCAGGCGCCCACGTTCACGGCGACCATCACGATGGGCCGCGTCCCCGTGGAGGTCGACTACCGCTGGGTGACACAGAGCGGCGAGCCCTCCGATCCGGGCTGGAAGACGCTCTCGTTCTCCGGCGGCGACAAGACCCGGCAGGTCAACCATGTGGAGACGACGTACGAGGAAGGCGGCACGACCGAGAACGCGATGAGCGTGGAGGTCCGCAGCCCGGTGCATACGACGTCCAACTCGGTCGCGTTCTCGGTGACGTGCGAGACGGAGACCCCGACAACGGGCGGGGCCTCCTCCCCTACGCCGTAGCGGCGTCTCGCAGCCTGGCGGTCAGACCGCGCTCTTGAGCACGGGCAGATAACCGCCGGACTGCCCGGCCGCGTTCGGGTGGTACGACTCGCCGATGTTCTGCCAGTTGATGCTGTGGATCCACGAGCTGCCGGAGCAGATCTCGTGTCCGGTGAAGGCGGGCCTGACGTCGCCGAAGGTGAAGCCGTGGTCGGCGGCACGCTTGGCGATGGCGCTGTTCAGGTAGTCGGAGGCGTCGTTGATGGCGCCCCGCTCGGTCTCGGTCATGCCGACCGCGCAGGTGCCGTTCAGCTTGTAGAAGCGGGGGTAGCCCAGGACGACCACATGGGCCGCCGGAGCCTTCTCACTGATCGCCGAGTAGACGCTGTCGAGCTTGCCGGGCAGCGTCGAGTCGACGTACGCCTTCGCCGTGTTGATGCGGGCGAGGCAGGCGCTCTCGGACTGGAGCACACAGGTCGTCATGACGTCGACGAAACCCGCGTCGTTGCCGCCGATGGTGACGGAGACGAGACCGGTGCCGGGACCGAGCGGGCCCAGCTGGTTCGCCAGAACATCACCCGTACGAGCGCCCGAGCACGCCGTGAAGTTGAACGAGGAGGGTGAACTGGCGGCCGCCCAGAGGTGGGGGTACGCCTTCGTGCTGCGCTTGCAGTTGCCGCTGGAACCGATGTAGCTGCCCGCGCCGACACCGGAGGAGTAGGAGTCGCCGAGCGCCACATAGCCGGTGGCGGCGGCCTTTTGGGATGCCTGCGCCGTCGTGGCCCCGGTGAGGGCGCATGTGCCGGCGAGGAGGAGTGAGGCGGCGTATGCCGTAAGTCGGGAACGTCTCATGGAACCTCCCTTTAGCAGGATCTCTGCCACAACGTTCGTAGCACTGCAGAGAGTTGACGGGAAGTGTCCATGCCAACACTTACCCGGACTTACCGGGAGTCACACGGCGCGTTCACCGAGCGTTTCGTTTCGTGCACGTGACGTAAACATGACAAAGCCTCAACTCCCTTGAGCTGCACGGCAGTTCGGATCACGCTGGTGTCTCAGCCGGTAGCGGAACGCAACGCTCCTGGTTGTGTGCGCGATCACGCGCACACCCCCCACAAGCGCGCGCCACACCCCGGCGCGCGCTGCCTAGAGGAGGACTCCCTCGTAATGGCACAGCTGCGCAGCAAGAAGATCCGGATCGCCGCGACCACGACCGTCGCGACCGCCGCCCTCCTGGGCGCGGTCACCGCTCTGCCCGCCCAGGCCGCACCGGCCCAGGGCCGGGTGCTCGCGGCGGACTCCCCCACTGCGATCAAGGGCAGCTATATCGTCACACTGAAGAAGAGCGCGGGACTCAAGGCCGCTTCCGCCGAGGGCAAGGGTCTGATCAACGAGTACGGCGGCACGGTGAAGAAGACCTTCGACACCGCGCTCAACGGCTACACGGCGGCGCTCACGGCGAGTGAGGCGAAGAGACTCGCCGCCGATCCGTCCGTGGCCTCGGTCGAGCAGAACCAGCGGGTGAGTCTCGCCGACACCACCCAGTCCAACGCCCCCTGGGGCCTGGACCGCATCGACCAGTCCGCGCTGCCGCTCTCGACCACGTACACCTACCCGGACTCGGCGGGCAGCGGAGTGACCGTGTACGTCATCGACACCGGCGTACGCGTCACGCACTCGGAGATCAGCGGGCGTGCCGCGGACGGCTACGACGCCGTGGACGGCGACACCACCGCGCAGGACGGCAATGGCCACGGCACCCATGTGGCCACGACCATCGCGGGCTCCACCTACGGCGTCGCCAAGGAGGCGGACATCGTGGGCGTCCGCGTGCTCAACGACAGCGGTTCCGGCACCACGGCGGGCGTCGTCGCGGGCATCGACTGGGTCACCGAGAACGCCACAGGACCGGCGGTCGCCAACATGTCGCTCGGCGGCGGCGCGTCCACCGCCCTCGACACGGCCGTCGCGAACTCCATCGCCAGTGGAGTGACCTACGCGGTCGCGGCCGGCAACTCCGGCGCCAACGCCTCCTCGTACTCCCCCGCCCGCGTCGCCACCGCGATCACGGTCGGCGCCACCAGCAACACGGATGCCAAGGCCAGCTGGTCGAACTACGGCTCCTCGCTGGACATTTTCGCGCCGGGCGTCTCGATCACCGCCGGCTGGAACACCGGTGACACCGCCACCAACACCATCTCCGGTACGTCGATGGCGACCCCGCACGTCGCGGGCGCCGCGGCGGTCTATCTGGCGAACCACACCACGGCCTCACCCGCCACAGTGGCCTCGGCCCTGGTGGGCGGCGCGACCTCGAACGTGGTCACCAGCCCCGGCAGCGGCTCCCCCAATAAGCTGCTGAAGCTCGTTCCGTAGCCTCAACTCACCTCGAACGACGGCCAGTTCCCCGGTGGAAGCCCTTCCTCCGGGGAACTCGCACTTGGCGCTTCCGCATCTTGACGTCCATATGCCCGCTGCGCGACATTGAAGCCCGGCATCCGGCGCTTCGGGGGGCAAAGACGCCAATGGAGACCTTGCGTACCAAGTCATCTTCATCAGACCCATCTTCATCAGGCGGAACTTCATCAGGCACAGACGGGCCGTCGCGACAGGATCCGGGGAGGGACCTGTTGCCGCTGCTCGCGGGAGCCGCCACGGCGATCGCGGGGGTCGGTGCGGTGCTGGCACTCACCGACGTGGACTCACCCCTGCGCGCGCCGTTCACGCTGTTCTTCCTGTTGGCCGCGCCAGGAGCCGCGGTCGCAACCGCTTTGCGGGGACTGGAACCGTTCGGCCGCATCGTGGCGTCTTTGTCCGCAGCGGTAGCGGTCAACATCCTGGTCGCCCAGGGCATGCTCGCGGTGCACCGGTGGTCGGTCCGGGGCGGAATCGCGGTCGTTGCCGCGCTCAGCTCTCTCATGCTTGTGCTGGTCCTGGTACGGCGGCTGCGCGGCCGTACGGCGAGAAGACGGGCTTCCTGACGTGGACATCAGCGTGTACCGCCCCGGCGAACTGACGGCCGCCGACCGGGCGGCGTGGTCTGCTCTGCAGTCGAAGGCCCATCTCAACGGCTCGCCCGAGCTGGCGAACCCGTTCCTGTCACCGGAGTTCACGCTCGCGGTGGGGCGCTGCCGGCGAGGCGTGCGGATCGCGGTCGTCAGGGAGGACGGGGAGCCCGCGGCCTACTTCCCGTTCCAGAAGACCTCCGCGGGCGTCGGCCGGGCGATCGGTCTCGGCGTCTCGGACTGCCAGGGCGTGGTGCACCGGCCCGGCTTCACGTGGGACGCGCGGGAGCTGCTGCGGGCGTGCGGGCTCTCGGTGTGGGAGTTCGATCATCTGGCTGAAGGCCAGACGCCGTTCGAGGCGAACGCCTCCGGCACCTTCCCGTCCCCGGTCATGGACGTCGACCAGGGGTACGAGGTGTACATGGGCCAGCTGCGCGCCCAGTCACCCAAGTTCACGAAGTCGACGCTCGCCAAGGAACGCAAGCTCGGCCGCGACCACGGCGAAGTGCGCTATGTGCACGACGAGCGCGATCCCGAGGCGCTGCGCACGCTGATGGCGTGGAAGTCGGCGCAGTACCGCAGGACCGGGCGCAGCGACCGCTTCGCGCACGACTGGATCACCCAGCTGGTGTGGCAGCTCTTCCACAGCCGCTCCGACTCGTTCGCCGGGGTCCTGTCCGTGCTCTACGCGGAAGGCAAGCCGATCGCCGCGCACTTCGGGCTGCGTTCCGAGCGCGTGCTCGCGTGCTGGTTCCCGGCGTACGATCCGGCGTTCTCGAAGTACTCCCCCGGACTTGTTCTGCATCTGCGCATGGCCGAGGCGGCCGCCGCCGACGGCATCGCCTATCTGGATCTGGGCCGGGGTCAGAAGGAATACAAGGACTCCCTCAAGACGCGCGAACTCGCCGTGTCCGAGGGGTTGGTCACGCGCCGCCATCCGGTGGCGCTCGGGCATCGGGCGCGACGCGCTCCGGTCCGGGCTCTGCGGAACGCGGTGCTGGCCCGGCCGGAGTTGTTCGAGTCGGCCGACAAAATGCTCAAGCGGATGGGAAAAGTCCGTTCGAGCAGTCAGGTAACGACCAAATCAACGAAAATGTGAGGTCTCGTTCCAGGTCTTGCCATATGGACACAATCGTCAATACCGTCGTACATCATCAAAACCCGCATCAGCGCCATCATCAAGCGGCTCTAGGGGAGGGCTCAAGGACCGCGATGGTTCCGGTACGGGGCGCGGTAGGGGGGTGCCGTGCTCGGTGTGACCACACGTGATGCCGAGTCGCGGGCCGCGCGACCGACTTTTCCCGGTCGGCCAGCTTTGCCAGCTCACCCGACGTGTACGGAGATCTATTTCGGCATGCCGTAAGTGAGAACCCCCCTTTCGAACCGGACAAAGAGCCGGACCGCCCAGGGGCGGGCGGTCCACCGGACGAGAGGGATCAGACTCATGAGTTCTTTTCTGCGCCCGGCGGTTTCGGGACAGGAACCGTCCACGGCCGGCCAGTACCGGCCCATATCCAATCACCTGGCGATAGCGCCTCCGGTGAGTGTGGTGATTCCCGCCATGAATGAGGCGGAGAATCTCCCCTACGTCTTCAAGACACTGCCGGCGTGGATCCACGAAGTGGTTCTCGTCGACGGCAATTCCACCGACAACACCGTCGAAGTGGCCCGCGAACTGTGGCCGGACGTCAAGGTGGTGAAGCAGCGCGGAAAGGGCAAGGGGGATGCCCTGATCGCCGGCTTCGCCGCGTCCACCGGCGACATCATCGTGATGATCGACGCGGACGGCTCGGCCGACGGCCAGGAGATCGTCTCCTACGTCTCCGCGCTGGTCTCGGGGGCGGACTTCGCGAAGGGGTCGCGGTTCGCCAACGGCGGCGGCACGGACGACATGACGCCCATCCGCAAGCTGGGCAACTGGGCGCTGTGCACGATCGTCAACCGCAAGTTCGGCGCCCGCTATACCGACCTCTGCTACGGCTACAACGCGTTCTGGCGCCACTGCCTCGACAAGATCGACCTCGACTGCACCGGCTTCGAGGTGGAGACCCTGATGAACATCCGGGTGGTCAAGGCCGGGCTGAAGGTCCAGGAGATCCCGAGCCACGAGTATCTGCGGATCCACGGCGCGAGCAATCTGCGGGCCGTCCGGGACGGGCTGCGGGTCCTCAAGGTGATCCTCAAGGAGCGCTCCAACCGCCGTTCGCTGCGCCGTGCGCACGCGCTCGCGCTCAACATCAAGCGGGGAGAGGTGTCTTGAGCACGATCGACATCTCGGTGGTGATCTGCGTCTACACCGAGGACCGCTGGGAGGACATTCTCGCGGCGGTCTCCTCGGTGGGGGCGCAGTCCCGGCCCGCCCTGGAGACGCTCCTGGTCGTGGACCACAACCAGGCGCTCCTGGACCGCCTGACCAAGGAGTACAAGGAAGCCGACGCGGTGCGGGTGCTCGCCAACGCGGGTCCCCGCGGCCTGTCCGCGGGCCGCAACACCGGCATCGCCGCCTCGTCCGGTGAGGTCATCGCCTTCCTCGACGACGACGCGGTCGCCGAGCGCGACTGGCTGCTCCACTTCGCCGAGGCGTACGCCGATCCGCACGTGATGGCCGTCGGCGGCCGGACGCTGCCGATCTGGGCGTCGGGCCGCCGGCCCGACTGGTTCCCGGAGGAGTTCGACTGGGTCGTCGGCTGCACGTACAAGGGGCTGCCCCCGGGTCGCGTACAAGTGCGCAACGTGCTCGGCGGCAACGCCTCGTTCCGCCGTACGGCGTTCGACGCGGCGGGCGGCTTCGCCACCGGTATCGGGCGTGACGGCGACAAGCGGCCGCTGGGCTGCGAGGAGACGGAGCTGTGCATCCGTCTCACCCGCGCCAGACCGGACGCGATCCTGCTGATCGACGACCGCGCGGTGATCCACCACCGGGTGCCCGAGGTGCGCGAGCACTTCGGGTACTTCCGCACGCGTACGTACGCGGAAGGGCTGTCGAAGGCCCTGGTCGCCCGTAGTGTCGGCGCCGGCAAGGGACTCGAGTCCGAGCGCCGCTACACCACACGCGTCCTGCCCGCCGGGGTCGCCCGCGGCCTGCGCGACGCCCTGCTCGCCCGCCGGGGCGGCGCCGGCCGCGCCGCAGCGATCGTCGCCGGAGTGGCGACGGCGGCGGGCGGGTACGTTGTCGGGAGCGTCCGGGCACGCAGGGGCGGCGCCACCTTCTCCGTTGTGGAGATCGAGGGGGTCCCGGACGACGAGGGGGCAGCGGCATGAGCGATACGAGTGTGTGCGGGACCTGGGGTGATGTCCGGTGAACGCCCCCGTGCCCATTCTCATGTACCACGCCGTCTCGACCGCGCCCAATGACGCCACCCGGCAACTGTCCGTCGCGCCCGAGGCGTTCACCGAGCAGCTGGCACTGCTCGAAGACCTCGGGTTCACCCCGGTCGGCACGGCTCAGCTGGCGAGCGGCTGGCGCCGCGGTGCTCCGCTTCCCGCACGCCCCGTTCTCATCACCTTCGACGACGGCTACGAAGGCGTGCACCGGCACGCGCTGCCCGTGCTCGCCAAGCACGGCTTCGCGGCCACGCTGTTCGTCTCGACGGGCTGGCTGCGCGGCACGTACGACACCGGGGGCGCCCTGGACACGATGCTCGACTGGGGCCAGGTGCGCGAACTCGCGGGCGAAGGCGTCGAGATCGGCGGCCACAGCCATACGCATCCGCAGCTCGACCAGCTCACGGACGACGCCCTCCGGTTCGAGCTGACGCGCTGCAAGGAGATCGTCGCGGACGAGCTGGGTGCCGTGCCCGTCTCGTTCGCGTACCCGTACGGCTACTCCAGCCGCCGGGTGCGCCACGCGGTGCGGGAGGCGGGCTTCGCCCAGGCGCTGGCCGTCAACAACGGCCTGGCGCGCCGCCACCAGGGCCCATACGCCCTGCAACGCGTCACCGTGCGCCGCTCCACCGGCATCGAGGAGTTCGAGCGGCTGGTTGAAGGCCGTGCGATCGCCCGCGCCTTCGCCAGGGATCGTGTCCTCACCAAGGGGTACGCCATGGTCCGCAGAGCACGACAGATCCGCCGGAAGGCCATCCGTTCCCGTGTCTGACACGACCACAGCGCAGGCCGAAGCGCCCACGACCGAGACGCCCGAGAAGCAGTCGGGGCGCCGACTGCGGCTGCCCGGGATGAGCAGGGGCTCCGGAGGCAGTCCGCTGTTCCGGAACGCCTACGCCCTGATGCTCAACACCGGGATCTCCGCCGTGCTCGGCCTCGGCTTCTGGCTGGCCGCCGCCCGCTACTACTCCGAGGACGCGGTCGGCCAGGGTTCCGCCGCGATCGCCGCGATGAAACTCCTCGCGGGCCTCACCGCGGTGACGCTGACGGGCGCCCTCGCCCGGTTCATCCCGCTCGCGGGACGCGGCACCGGGCGGCTCATCTTCCGTACGTATGCGGGCAGTTCGCTGATCGTGGCGTTCGCCGCGGGCATCTTCCTGCTCACGCTGGACCTCTGGGGGCCCTCGTACCGCTTCCTGGACGGACCGCTCAACGGCCTCGGCTTCGTCCTGGCCGTCGTCGCCTGGTCCCTGCTCACGCTCCAGGACGGCGTGCTGACGGGGCTGCGCAGCGCGCTGTGGGTGCCGGTCGGGAACACCGTGTTCTCGGCGGTGAAGCTGGTGCTGCTCGTCGCGTTCGCGGCGGCGATCCCCGCCAGCGGCGTGTTCGTGTCGTGGGTCGCGGCCATCGCGCTGTCCGTGCTGCCGCTGGGCTGGCTGGTGTTCCGGCGTCTGGTGCCCCGGCATGTGAAGGCGACCGAGGAGCACGCCGAGCCGCCGACGCTCAAGGAGATCGGCCGCTTCCTCGCGGGCGACTACACCGGCTCGCTGTTCTCGCTCGCCGTGGTCTATCTCGTTCCGGTGATCGTCGCCGCGCAGGTCAGCTCCGCCGACAACGCGTACTTCTACATCGCGATCACGATCGGCGGCACCGTCAATCTGCTCGCCATCAACATGGGCGCCTCGCTCACCGTCGAGGGCTCGCACGACCCGGCGCGGCTCGCCGCGAACACCAGGGCCGCGCTGATCCGGATGGCGCGGATCATGCTGCCGGTGGGCGGGGTGCTGTTCTTCGGGGCGCCGTTCGTCCTGGGCGTGTTCGGCCAGGGGTACGCGGACGCGGCGACGCCGTTGCTGCGCTGGTTCGCGGTCGGCGGGGTGCTGCGGGTCGTGATGGAGACGTACTTCGCGGTGCTGCGCGCGCAGAGCCGGACCGCCGGACTCGCGTGGCTGCAGGGCCTGTTGTGCGTGCTGGTGCTCGGCCTCACGGTGATCCTCCTTCCGACCATGGGCCTGACCGGTGCGGGCGTCGCCGAGGTCGCCGCCCTCGCGGTGATCGTGGCGATCGCCTCGCCCAAGCTGTATGTGATCGTCAGGACGGCGCCGCCCGCCGCCGTGCCCGAGGACGCGGCGCCCGACGGTGATCTGGCGGACCTGGGCGCCCGCGAGGCGCCCGCACAGGACAAGGCCGAGCCGAAGAAGGGGCGCGGCCCGGTCTGGGCGCAGAAGCTCGACTCGGACACCCTCGCCCTCGGCGTGCACGTCGACTTCGACCACCAGGAGCGGCGGCCGGACGTACGGCCGGGACCGGGGACGCCGCCCACCGGGACGCCCGCGGTTCAATGGCCGGTTCACCGGCCCGACGACCGACCCGACGACCCATCCGATGACCGGCCTGATCACCGGCCGACCTGGGCGATCAAGGCGCCCCTCCAACTGCCGGCGCCGCGCTCCGAGCTGGGCCTGCCCGTCGAAGAACGGGAACCGGGCAGCGAGGCCTCCCTGGGACCGGCCGAGGCGAAGCCCGAGAACGAACCCGAGGCAGGCGCACCGTCCGGCTCATCCGCGCCGGCCCGCCGGGAAGCCGAGACCGCTCCGCCGCCCGAACCGCCCCCGTCCCCATGGGAGCAGCTGCGGCCGACCCGGGTCGGCGTCGTCCTCGGCTGTCTGCTGATTGCCGCGCTCGTCCTGTACTGGGTGCCCGTGTTCGGCCTCGGCGAGCGGGATCTCGACCGGATGGGCGGGCTCGGCCTGGTGTCCGTCCTGCCCGTGCCGACGCTGGTCGGGGCCGCCCTGCTGGTCACGGTGTTCGCCTCACTGCTCTGGGGGACCCGCGAGCACAAGGGTCTGCTCCTGGTGACCCTGCTGGCCACCGTGGTCTCGCTGCACGCGCTGCCCGCGGTGATCGAGACGGAGCCACGGTTCGCGACGGCATGGCAGCACCTCGGGTTCCTGGAGTACATCGACAGGACCGGCTCGGCCGTGCCCGACCTGGACGCGCGCTGGAGCTGGCCGGGCTTCTTCGCGGCCGCCGCGTTCGTCGCGAAGGCCTGCGGGGTGAACGACCTCACGGAGGTCATCCGCTGGTGGCCGACGGCCATGCAGCTCCTCTACCTGGCACCGATGTTCCTGCTCGTACGCCATATGCGGGCGAGCTGGCGCGCCAAGTGGACCGGCGTGTGGATCTTCGTGCTCAGCGGCTGGGTCGGCCAGGACTACTTCTCGCCGCAGGGCTTCACGTACCTCCTCTACATCGTCTTCGTGGCGATCCTGCTCGTCTGGTTCCGGGCGCCGCGCGTGCTGTGGACCAAGCGGCGGCCCGGCGAGCTGGAGGTCGAGCCGACCGACCGGCGCCAGCGGGCCGTCCTGCTGATGGTGCTGATCGGCCTGTTCGCGGCGACCGTACCGTCCCACCAGCTCACCCCGTTCGTGATGCTGGGCGTCCTGGCGATCCTCGTCCTGATCGGCCGCTCCGAACTGCGCGGACTGCCCATCCTGTTCGCCGTGATGGTCGCCGTCTGGGTGGGCTTCCTCGCCGAGCCGTACTGGTCGGGGCACTTCGACGAGCTGTTCGGCGGCGTCGGTGGCGTCGGCGGCAATGTGTCGTCGTCGGTCTCCGGACGTATCGAGGGCGGCAGTTCGACCCACAAACTCGTGCTGTACGCGCGCGTGGCGCTGGCCGGCTCCGTGATGGCCCTCGCCTGCTGGGGCTGGTGGCGGCGGCGCGAGCACAAGTACCGCGAGCGCTCGCTGATCGTCCTCACCTTCGTGCCGTTCCTCGGCTTCGGCATGCAGTCGTACGGCGGCGAAATGGCGCTGCGCGTCTTCATGTTCGCCCTGCCGGGCGCGGCGCTGCTCGCCGGACTCGCCCTCTTCCCGCGCACCGGAGTCACCGCGAAGGAACGCGAGCGCGACCAGTTCAGCCTCGCCCCGCTCGCCGCCCTGATGGCGGGCCTGGTCCTGGTCGGCGGCTTCCTGGTGGCGCGCTGGGGCAACGAGCCCTTCGAGCGGGTCCGGCCGGGCGAGGTCGCGGCCATGGAGTACGTGTACGCGCACGACGAGCCGACCGCACGGCTGCTGTGGCTGAGCGACGACCCGGTGAACACCGTGACGCCCGCGATGCCCTGGGGCGCGCGGGACATGGAGAAGGTGGAGTACGTGCCGACCCTGGCGCCGCCCGATCCGGTGCTGGTGTCGGGTCTGGTCAAGTCGCTCAAGGACGCGGGCGCGAACTCGTACCTCATGGTCAACCGCAGCCAGGTGATCTCTCTCCAGATGGACGTGGGCTACTCGGCGAGCTGGGAGTCACGGCTCATCAGCAACCTCGACGAACGCAAGGAACTGCGGAAGGTGTTCGTCAACAAGGACGCGACCGTGTACGCGCTGCGCGACCAGCCGGACGGCGGCGTCGAGAAGGCCGATCCCGGCCCGATCGGTCCCCAGGTGACCTGGACGCCGTGGTCGGTCGTGGGCGGGCTCGCGGCGATCGCGCTGATCGTGCTGCTGACGACGCGCGAGGTGGTACGGGTGGCCGTCCGGCCGAGCGTGCGCCAGTTGCAGTGGCTGCAGAGCAGCTTCTGGTTCTCGCTGCCGCTGCTGGCGGTGTTGCTGGCTTCGCTGGTGCAGCGGTTCGTGACGATGGCGTGAGCCCTGCCTCACGGGGTGAAGTGGCTTACCGGGTGAGCCACTTCACCTCGTACGCGCCCATGTCGAACCGCTTCCCGTCGACCTCGGCACTGATCTTCCGGTCCTGGGTGTTCACCACGAGGACGGCCTTGTCGTCGGCGAGGACCCGTACGTTCGGTGCGACGTCAGCGGCGACGGACACCTGCTCGTACTCCGTGCCCGGCGGGAACTCCTTGTTGAAGCGGGAGAGAAGGCCGAGCATCGGCAGGGCCTTGCCGCCGTCGGCCTTGTCGGTCGGCGTCCACAGGCAACCGGCGCAGTCGGAGCCCTTCTCCTTCTCCGGGTTCCAGTAGAAGGCGGACGTCGCGCCGCCGCGGGCCATCGCGATCATTCCGGAGGCCTGGACGGCGACACGGCGCGGCTCGGACCAGCCGTCCCGCTCGTCGTCGGCGTCGGCCGGTTCCACGTAGTACTCGGCCCACCACAGCGGCAGCTCGCCGGTCCGTTCCCGCACCCAGCGGCTGACGGCCGTGAACTTGTCCGTGGCCGCGAACTCGTCGGGCAGCAGCTCGTCGTCCTTGGTGTAGCTGGAGCCGTCCACGGCGACGAAGTCCGCGCCCGCCTTGTTCTTGTTCCAGTAGTCGAAGGCGTCGAGGACCCGCTGGTCCATGGCACCCCAGGTGCCCTTCACCGTCGTCGAGGCGTCTTCCTCGCGCGGGTCGAGGCTGTCCATCACCAGATAGGGCCCGCCGACCTGGATGTCCTCGTTGACGTTCTTCAGCGCCTTGTAGACCAGGTTGTAGAGCTCGGTGTAGCCCTCGTAGTCCCAGCGGGCCTCGGCGTCGTTCCAGAAGCCCTTGAACTCGTTCCACACGATGAAGTTGCGTACGTCCGGATAGCGCTTGGCGACGGTCGCGGCGAGCGCCGCGTAGTCCTCGAAGTGTTCGGGCCGCGGGGCGGTCTCCAGCGCGTCCTGGCTCCAGTTGGTGTTGTCCGCGCCGGACTTGCCGCCCTTCATCCAGTCCGGGGCGCAGCACAGGGTGACGACCGGGGTGCCGCCCGACTCCCGGACGAAGTCGATACGGCGGTCCATGTCCTCGAAGTCGTAACGCCCCTTGACCGGCTCGGGGTTGTCCGCCCCCCAGCCCATGATGTGCTGGATCTGCGGCAGGGGCTGCTCGCCGAGGCGGTCTCCCACCCGCTTCGTGGCGGCACCGCTGCCCTCGTCGGCGCTGAACTGGGTGTGGGTGAAGCCCCAGCCGAGGTCCGGCTGCGTCTCCTCGGGAGGAACGGCGGGCGTGCCGTGCACCTTGTCGCCGTCACGGGTCGTGCCGGCGGCGCTCCCGCCGTCTCCGGGCAGCGTGTTGATCAAGGTCAGTACCAGGGCGAGAGCAGCCGCCCCCACGCCGAGCAGAGCGGTGAGCCGCCACCGCCGCACCCCCGAATTCCACCCATGACGTCCCATCAAGGACAACAGTAGTGGCCTGGGTGGGCCGTGGGGGAGGTTCCCGGACACTCGGGGTCCCACACGGAAACCGGGTGCATGGGACGCGCGTGTGACGGATCATGTCGGCATGTCTGCGAACCCACACGACGCTCTGCCGATCCGGCTCAACGTCGACGACAGCGACTCCCCGTCGGACGTCGTCGACGCGCTGTTCCTCGGCCGCTTCGCTACGGGCGAGCAGCCGCACTCGCACGCGGTGAACATCGATCGCGTGCGCTCCGGGGCGACGCTGCTGCCGCCGGGCGCCAAGGTGCTGCGGTCCGCCCGCGACGACGACCGCAGCGCGACGCTCGCCGAGGGCGACGGCTGGACCCTGCTGATCTCGCGCTGGAACCGCGGTGCCGACGTCACGGTCACCGCGACCAGCGAGGAGCTGGCCGCGAAGGTGCTCGGCCAGGCCACGGACGGCGCGGAGGACGAGCCCGAGCCGCAGCCGGAGAACGTGACGATGGGCTTCTGGTACGTCTCGCCGAGGCGCGGCCCGCACCGTACGACCCGGCAGATCTCGGCGGGTACGTGGGACGAGATCCGCCCGAACTACACGGCACCGGTGGCGGACGCGATGGACAGCCTGATGAAGACGACACCGGAGGACATCGCGGGCCGTCTGCTCCTGCTGCACGGCCCGCCGGGCACCGGGAAGACATCGGCGCTGCGCACCCTGGCCCGTTCCTGGCGGGACTGGTGCCAGGTGGACTGCGTCCTCGACCCGGAACGCCTCTTCTCCGACGTCGGCTATCTGATGGACATCGCGATCGGCGAGGAGGACGGCACGGGCAAGGGCCGCTGGCGGCTGCTGTTGCTGGAGGACTGCGACGAGCTGATCCGCGGCGAGGCGAAGCACACGGCGGGTCAGGCGCTGTCGCGCCTGCTCAACCTCACGGACGGCCTGCTGGGCCAGGGCCGCAACGTCCTGGTGGGTGTGACGACGAACGAGGACCTGGAGCGCCTGCACCCGGCCGTCGTCCGCCCGGGCCGCTGCCTGGCCCGTATCGAGGTCGGCCCGCTGACCCGCCGCGAGTCGGTCGCCTGGCTCGGCACGGAAGAGGGCCTCGGCCGCGAGGGCGCGACCCTGGCAGAGCTGTACGCGCTGCGCCGGGGCACGTCACCGACGTCGGTGCCGGGGGCGCGGGAGGGCGCGGACGCGGGGCTGTACCTGTAAGCCACGCGGCGTTCGGCTGGTGCTTTGATGGAGGTATGACCCTGTTCGTGGGCACCTCGGGGTGGCAGTACAAGGACTGGCGCGGCGTCCTGTACCCGGCCGGGGTGCCCACGCGGCTCTGGCTCGAGGAGTACGCGGCGCGGTTCGCCACGCTCGAGATCAACAACGCCTTCTACCGGCTGCCGTCGCGGGAGACCTTCGAGGCCTGGCGGAACCGCACTCCGCCGGATTTCGTCGTCGCCGTCAAGGCGAGCCGCTTCCTGACCCACATCAAGCGCCTGCGAGACCCCGAGGAGCCGGTGCACCGCCTGATGAGCCACGCCGCGGGACTCGGCGACCGCCTCGGCCCCGTCCTCCTCCAGCTCCCGCCCACGCTGCGCGCCGACCCCGCCCTCCTCGACGACTGCCTCGCCCGCTTCCCGCCCGGCACCCGGGTCGCGGTCGAACCGCGCCACGACTCCTGGTGGACACCGCAGACACGCGAGGTACTGGAGTCACGAGGCGCCGCCCTCTGCTGGGCCGACGTCCTCGCCCGCCCGGTGACCCCGCTGTGGCGCACCACCGACTGGGGCTACGTACGCTTCCACGTCGGCCGAGCCCACCACTGGCCGCACTACGGCCGCCGGTCCCTGCTGACCTGGACCCACCGCATCGCGACCACCTGGCCCGACGACCAGGACGTGTACACCTACTTCAACAACGACCCCCACGCAGCAGCAGTCCAGGACGCCCTGCTCTTCGCCCGCCTGGCAAGGGCAGCGCGCCTGACCGTGACGCGAACGCCGCGACAGCTGAGCGCCCCGTAGGGGCGCCCAACCGGGGCTGCGCCCCGGACCCCCGCCAGGGGGTGGTGGGAACACTGCGTGTCGCGGCTGCGGGTGCGTTGTGGCTGGTCGCGCAGTTCCCCGCGCCCCTGGGTGGGTGGGGGGTGCGGG
>NZ_JAAKZY010000221.1 GCF_011045015.1 Streptomyces scabichelini
CCACCACCCCCACCGCCCTGGCCGCCCTCATACGAACCCTCGCGCCAAACTCACACGTTCGGATGACCTGAACACAGTTCGCCCCCGCGTAAAGATCACGTGCGCAAGCCTCGCCCCATGCACAAGAACACCGAGGCCAAGCTCACCCTCCCCGCACAGCAGAACGCCCTGCCCTCCTGGTACGGCGACCTGCTCAGCGAGGTCAAGGAAACCGTCGCGTGCGCACGCCTCCGCGCGCAGCGAGCCGTCAACACCGAACCGGTCCAGATGTACTGGCAGATCGGCAAGCTCATCCTTGGCTGCTGGCCCGCACATGGCCGAAGCCAATTGTGCAGCAGCCCGCTGCACAATTGCCGTTGGACCACATCACCGTCCGGTGCGCTACCGCGCCCTGTAAGGGGCGCGGGGAACTGTGCGACCAGCCCCCGTCGGCCCGCAGGTTCATCACCGTTCACCCAGCGGAGCGCCTAGAGCGTGTCTCTTTGATGGGTTGGTTAGTTGATCGGATTTGTCTGTCCGATTAGTGATCACCGGTGCGATGTGGGACCGGATCGAACCGCCGATGCCGGCCGATCCGGCCCGTGGGCGACGGTGGGCTGACCACCGCCGGACCCTTAAGGCTATTGCGTGGAAGTACCGCACCTGCTCACCCTGGCGCGACCTGCCCAGCACTGCGGGTGCGGACGCCGACGATCCCCCGTGGTGCTGGTCGGTGGCGTGGTGCCGGTCGGCGAGGTAGGCAGCCACCGCCCGGTCCGGGGCGTCGCCGTCAACAGCCCCCGGCGCACGCCCGATCGCCGCCGGCGACGGTGTACGCCGCCACCCGAGCAGGTGAGGGCCCACAGCGAGGGCCCGTGAACGGCCCACCCGAGGCCCTCGCACCCCGCTCGGCGAGTTCTCGACGCTCCCCGCACCGCAGACGACCGCCGCAGGCACACGTAGACCGGACCGGCGTCAGTGAGTGCCACCGGCCCCGCCGCGAGCGCGGGTTGGGCACCGAGCCGAACCAGAGGCTCAGGTGAGCGACCTGGTCGGGGTCCGTAATGATCACAAAGCCCGCCCGCACCGCTACCTGCCCCTCACGCCAAAGACCCGTACAACCACGGGACTTGAAGCTGCCTGGTTTCAGCCTGCGAACGTTTCTGCCCGCGAGTTTTGCGCGAGGTATTGACGCTGATCACCGGAACCCTATTATCCAGTTGCCCGACATTTCGACCCATGTTCGTTATGTCGAACACTTCAGGGCCACACCACACCGCCTCCTGACAGCCCCTGACGGGCCAAGCCGGAGTCGCTTGCTCAAGGATGACGAGGTCCTTATGCACAGACGTAGTTTCAGCCGCAGACATCCATCTGCGGTGCTCGCCGCAGCGGTCGCGGCCCTGGCCGCGCTGGCGGCGCTGGCGGCGCTGCTCGTCGCCGGCCCGGCTCAGGCGGCCACCACCAGCGACGTGCGCGGTGTTGATTCCGGCCGCTGTCTCGATGTGGAGGGCTTCAGCCAGACCGACGGCGCGAACGTGCACATCTGGGACTGCCACGGCGGAAACAACCAGCAGTGGACGTTGACGGACAGCAACCAGCTGACCGTGTACGGCAACAAGTGCCTGGATGTCCGGGGCGGCGCCACCACGAACGGGACCCCGGTGCAGATCTGGAACTGCACCGGAAGTGACAACCAGCAGTGGCGGGTGAACCCCGACGGCACGATCGTCGGCGTGCGGTCCGGGCTGTGCCTGGACGTCTCGGGCTGGGGCAAGACCAACGGCACGGCGGTGCAGATCTGGTCGTGCCACGGCGGCACCAACCAGAAGTGGACCGGCCTGGCCGGGACGGGCAACGCGTGTGCTCTTCCGTCGACCTACCGGTGGACCTCGACCGGCCCGCTGGCGCAGCCGGCGAACGGGCAGGTCGCGCTGAAGGACTTCAGCACCACCACGTACAACGGCAAGCACCTGGTCTACGCAACCACCTCCGACGGACAGAATTGGGGCTCGACGATGTTCAGTCCCTTCACGAACTGGTCGGACATGGGGGCGGCCACCCAGACCCCGATGAACGAGTCCGCCGTGGCGCCCGAAGTGTTCTACTTCGCGCCCAAGAACGTCTGGGTGATGGTGTCCCAGTGGAGTCAGTGGCCGCTCTACTACCGCACGTCCAGCGACCCCACCAACCCCAACGGCTGGTCCGCCAAGCAGCCGCTGTTCACCGGCACCCTCCCCCAGAACCCCGATCCGAACCGGAAGGATGCCCCGATCGACCCGACCATGATCGCCGACGACCAGAACATGTACCTGTTCTTCGCCGCTGACAACGGCAGCATCTACCGGGCGAGCATGCCGATCGGGAACTTCCCCAGCAGCTTCGGCTCCTCGTTCACGACGGTCATGAGCGACACGGAGAAGAACCTGTTCGAGGCGCCGGAGGTCTACAAGGTCAAGGGCCAGAACCAGTACCTCATGCTCGTCGAGGCTCGGGGTGTGAACGAGCAGCGCTTCTTCCGCTCGTTCACGGCCTCCAGCCTGAACGGTTCGTGGACCCCGCAGGCCGCCACCGAAAGCAACCCCTTCGCCGGCAAGGCCAACAGCAATGCCACCTGGACCAACGACATCAGCCACGGTGACCTGGTCCGCGACAACCCCGACCAGACCATGACCGTCGACCCCTGCAACCTGCAGCTCCTCTACCAGGGCAGGAACCCCTCCTCGGACGGCGCCGAGTACCTGACGCTGCCGTACCGGCCGGGCCTGCTCACCCTGCAGCGCTGACCCGCCTGATCCACGGTGATCGCGAGGGGGTGCGGTCCGCCGACGCGTAGACGAGCTGTCTACGGCGTGGGCGACTCCACCCGCTGACCGATACTCACCGCCTTGAGGAACCCCAGCCGCGCGTCGGCTGGGGTTCCTCTCGTTCGTGGACTCTCATCGTGGGTACGCTTCTGACCGTGCACGTCGACCAGCGGAATCTCTTCAATGGGGACCGGCGGGAGGCCAACGTTCTGGCCGGCATCTTTGACGGAGATCAGAACCGGCTCGTCGTCCACGCGCTGGCCTGACGAATCCTTCGGACGCCTTGCTCAGCGCCGGGTCCAGATGAAGATGGCAGCAAGGTGGAGTGCGGCCTGGTATGCGATGGCGAGCTTGTCCGTCCGCATTGCAAGGCCGCGCCACTGCTTGAGTCGGGCGATGCACCGCTCGACGGTATTGCGCTCCTTGTACGTCTCGGCGTCGAAGCCGGGCGGGCGGCCTCCGGCGCGGCCTCGCCGCAGACGGTGGCCGATCTGGTCGGCGGGCTGCGGGATGACCGCGCGGATGCCGCGTCGACGGAGGTGGCCACGAATCGCACGGGAAGAGTAGGCGCGATCCGCAAGCACGACCGCAGGGCGGGTTCTTGGCCTGCCGAGTCCGCTCCGCGGGATCCGGATTCCGGCCATGACCGCCTCGAAGGCCGGCGCGTCACCGGCCTGCCCGCGGTGACGTGGAGGGACAGAGGCCGTGCCCTGCTATCACTGGCCAGGTGGACCTTCGTGCGCAAGCCACCGCGGGAGCGTCCGAGTGCGTGGGCCTTGGGCTCGGACCGGCCGGGCGCCCCCTTTTCCTGGCTCCGGCCGAATGCTGGTGAGCCCGGCAGACGGTGGAGTCCACCGAGACGGTCCAGCCCACGTCGTCATCGGCGTCCGCCGCTGCAAGGACCGCCGCGAGGACCCGTTCCCATGTGCCGTCCATTGCCCACCTGATCAGGCGTTTGTGGGCGGTCTGAAAGGGCCCGAGCTCTTCTGGCAGGTCGCGCCAGGGTGAGCAGGTGCGGTACCTCCACGCGATGGCTTCCAGGGTCCGGCGATGGTTGGCCCATCGTCGTCCACGGGTCGGATCGGCCGGCATCAGCGGCTCGATCCGGTTCCACATCGCATCGGTGATCACTAATCGGACTGACACATCCGATCAACTGATCAACCCATCAAAGAGACACGCTCTAGCTCCGCGACGACCTCGTCCCTTCACCGGATGGTTCGGACGCCGCCGCCTCGCCTCCCGCTGTCATACCAGCCACCTGCTCCGCCACCGCCCCGATCCTCGCAAGCCGTGCCAGCGTGGGCCTCGACAGAACCTCCCCGATGTCGTGCAGGGCCACGATCAGCTCATCGACGCCGTCCAAGGGCGCGTCCTTGCCCGCGTACAGGAGGATCCCCCGGTACTCCTCGGCCGAGATCGTCCTGCCTGGCAGTTCGATCCGTTCCGTGTCCGCGAGGAACAACGCGGGGACCGAGGTGTCCAGAGCCAGGGCGATGGCGGTCAACTCGGCTGCCGTAAAGGCGCGGCGGCCACGCTCGGCCTGGTGGACGGCCTGTCGGCTCCAGGGTCGGTCCAGGTACTGACCCATGGCCTCACCCAGTTCCGTCAGCGACAGCCGCCGCGCCTCCCGGAAGCGCGCGATCTGCTTTCCGATGGCCTCTTCGACCCGCATCCCGGCTCCCTCACGTCATGCCTCACACTTCGTGACGTCATTCTCTATAATGACAGCGAAAGGTCACCATTGACAAGCCTCGTCGATCGCCATACCGTAGTCCTGCATGACTCGTTGTCATTCCACGCAATGACGAGAAATGACGGGATCGGAGACTGACGTGACGGATTTACACCTGAACCCCATCGGCGTCGGCGACGACTGCGCCGTCCTCCAGATCGCCGGCGAAATCGACGTCTACACAGCTCCGAAGCTGCGCGAAGGCGTGATCGATCTCCTCGACAAGGACGTCCTCCACCTCATCGCGGACCTGCGGGACGTGGATTTTCTGGACTCGACCGGCCTGGGCGCCCTCGTGGGCAGCCTCAAGCGGCTGCGCACACGCGAGGGATCACTCAAGCTCGTGATCGACAGTGACCGGCTCCTCCGGATCTTCCGGATCACGGGGCTCGTCCAGGTCTTCTCGATCCATCCCTCGGTCCCGGAAGCGATCACTGCCGGCGGCCACTGGCGAGAAGCCGTCCAAGGCGCCTGCGACGGCGCCTGTGACGGCACTTTCGAAGGCGACAGCGACAGCCGGAGCATCGAGGAGTGGTGCCGGAAACACGGGTTGCTCTGACTCCGACCAATCGTCGACCACCCGTCGATCGCCCGTCGATCACCGTCGACTAGCCGCCCAACGGCAACGCCCCGAACACATGCCCCCGCCAAAGCCCCCGCGACACCTCCTCCGGATACGCCGCCACCGCCGGACTCGTGTCGAAGAGCTGGACGAGCCGCCGTTCCAGGTCGTACGCGGGCCAGCCCGGGCCATTGCCGGACGCGAAGGCCGTCCACGCGGTACGGAAGTGCGCGGACAGCTGCTCCGTCTCCGCAGGCGGCGTCTCACCGAGCAGCATCGCGGGCAGGCCCCCGTCCAAGTTGCCGAAGACCAGCGGCACATCGAGCCCATGGCAGGCACCGAGCCCTCCGCCCATACCCGGCGCGGCCCACATCAGCTCGTAGAAGTACGCACGCCCGCCCGCCGCGACCTGCGCCTCGGCCAGATGCAGTGACGGCATGCGGAACAGCCAGTCGGAGTGGACGCGTTCGTACAGCTCCTCCGGGCCCGCGGCCGGAAACGCGGCACGATACGCATCGGCCGTACCGGGCGCGAACACCTGTAGCGCCACATCCGCCTGATCCTCCGTCACCTCGCCCAGCATCCCGCTGAGCGCCAGGAACAGCCGGTACTCGTCACGCGTGTGGCCGACGACGAGTTCGACGTCCCGGCCGGCGCCGGAGGCCAGCCCCTGCCACGGGTCCACCGGCAGGACCTCCCCGTCGACGACGGGGGAGACCGGGATCGACGTATACGCGACCTGCCCCCACCGCTCCGCGAACCCACCCGTCCGTGCACCGACGGCGTCCGTGTGCATCCGCGCACCCACCGCGTCCGCCGCGGCAGGCAGCCGATCCGGCGCCACCGAGGCCAGGTCGGCCACGGTCGGCCGCAGCCCCAGCTCGGCGGCGAAGGCACCGGTGAAATCGGCCGCAAGCTCGGCCGAGAAGAACGTACCGGGCACACTCTGTGCGACAGCCCGCCGGAAGAGCCCGGCCGCGCGCGGCATCGCGAGCAGCGCGGCCACGGATCCCGCCCCCGCCGACTCGCCGAAGACCGTGACCTGGTCCGGATCGCCGCCGAAGGCCCGGATGTTGTCGCGTACCCACTCCAGCGCGGCGACCTGATCGAGCAGCCCCCGGTTGGCCGGCGCCCCCTCGATGAGCGCGAAACCCTCTATCCCCACCCGGTAGTTGAGCGTCACCACGACGACGCCCTCGCGCGCCAGCCGCGCGCCGTCGTACTCGGGCAGGCTGGCCATCCCGATGCTGTACGCACCCCCGTACAGCCACACCATCACCGGAAGCCCGGAGTCCGGGCCCGGCTCGGGCGTCCAGACGTTGAGCGTCAGCCAGTCGTCGCCTGCGTCCAGGGACAGCGCGTCCATGCCGAACGCCGCGGACTGCGGTGGCGGCGGCCCGTACGCCATGGCCTTCCGTACGCCCTCCCAGCTCCGCACGGCCCGCGGCGCACCGAACCGCAGCGCACCGACCGGCGGCTCCGCGAAGGGAATCCCCCGGAACACCGCCAGCCCCGCCTCTCCGATCCCACGCAACACCCCTGCTGTCGTACGGACTTCGGTTTCGTCGGCGCCCATTGAACGGCTCCCTCTGAAGGTCTTGAGGTCTTTGAGGTCTTTGAGGTCTGGAGGTCTGAAGGCAGGTCGGGACACCGCGGATCCTCCCGCCCGACCGAGCCTCAGGGCCACTGCTTTTACTGCGTGCTTTTACTGCCTGCTTTTACCGCGCGAGGTCCACGGACAGCGCACATCCCGACAGTTACGCTGACCATGTACCCGCCATGCCCTCGGGGGAGCGACATGGAACCAGCATCCGTAGGTGTCCGGTTGGCGTCGAGCGTGATCACCCCGCTCGTCAAGAAGCTGTTCGTTGCGGAGGGCCCGGGCGCCGGCCTGGTCGACAGGCCCGTACGCATCTCGTCGCGCGTCTCCTTCCGGGGAGAGAAGCGGACTCTGGACGAGAAGGACGTCACCAAACTCGCCGGCGAGCTGGTCCGAAGGGCCCTGAAGAGCACCTTGCAGAGCGGGGAACGGCCCTTTCCCGTCGACGAGGAACAGCCCGTGGTCCACGCCCTGGCCGCCACCCTCCATGCGCTCGGCGACCTCACCATGACGGACGTACAGGCGGTGGAGCTCGGCCACGCGGGCCTCGCCCTCCACCTCCGCCAGGCCGCCGGGAACCCCGACCGTGGCCTCAGCTTCGACACGGCGCTCTTCTACGAGCGGCTCCTCGACACGGCCTGCCTGCACATCCTGCACTTCTTCACGCAGCGGTCGACCTTCGTACCCCGCGCGCTCGTCGAGCAGACCCGTCGCCAGGCCGAACTCATCGCGAAGATGGACGAGCTGCTGGCACGAACCCCGCTTCCCGGCAGCGCGGACGACGACTTCGAGCAGCGCTACCTCGCGTACACGGCCACGAAGCACAGCCAACTCACCATCTACGGCATCGACTTGGCCAACTCCCCCGACCGCTGGCCCCTGGACGCCGCCTACCTCACGCTCCAGGCCCTGCGCTCCACCGATGACCAGGAGTCGGACAGCGGATACATCGCCTACTCCGGCAGCTCGCTCCCCGCCGAAGAGGCACTCGTCGACCACGACCTGGTTCTGTTGCGCGGCGTGGCGGGGTCGGGCAAGACGACGCTGGTGCAGTGGCTCGCCGTGACGGCGGCGCGGGGTGAGCGCGGGGACCGCGTCCCCTTCGTACTGCCGCTGCGTACGCTCGTCCGCCGCGCCGACGGACTGCCCGCACCCGCCGACTTCCTGGCCGCCGTCCGCGTCCCGTTCCACGGCGCGGCCCCGGACGGCTGGCCGGACCGGGTGCTGACGGCGGGCCGCGGGCTGCTGCTCGTCGACGGCATCGACGAGATCCCGGAGCCCGACCGCGAACGCACGCGCCGCTGGCTCCGCGACCTGATCGACGCCTATCCAGGCAACCAGTGGCTCGTCACCTCGCGCCCCTCGGCCGTACGCGAGGACTGGCTCGCCGCGGACGGCTTCACCGAACTGGCCCTCTCACCGATGAGCCCCACCGACGTGGCGGCGTTCATCGAACGCTGGCACAGGGCGGCCCGCGTCGACGCCCCGGACCCGGAACGCCTCACCGCGTACGAGACCTCCCTCCTCGACGCCGTACGCACCAAGCCGGACCTGGGCCGACTCGCCACCAACCCCCTGATGTGCGGCCTCATCTGCGCCCTGCACCGCGACCGGCGCGGCTATCTCCCGCACGGGCGGCAGGAGTTGTACGACGCCGCCCTCTCCATGCTCCTCGCGCGCCGCGACCAAGAGCGCGACATGGTCCCGCACGACGGCATCCAGTTGACCGAACTCCCCCAGATCCAGCTCCTCCAGCGCCTCGCCTACTGGCTGATCCGCAACAACCGGCTGGAGATGGACCGCGAACGCGCCGTACGGATCATCGCCGACGCCCTCCCGTCCCTGCCGGCCGTCGCAAGCCAGGGCGACGCCCCCGCGATCTACCGCCATCTCCTCGTACGCAGCGGTCTGCTGCGCGAACCCGCCCTGGGAACCGTCGAGTTCGTCCACCGCACCTTCCAGGACTACCTCGGCGCGAAGGCGGCGGTGGAGGACGGCGACTTCGGGCTCCTGGTCCGCAACGCCGCCGACCACCAGTGGTCGGATGTGATCCGCATGGCGGTCGCCCATGCGCGGCCTCGCGAACGGGCCACGTTTCTGAGCGACTTGCTCTCCTCAGTCCAACATGTCGACCGCACCGCGCGCACCCGCATCCGCCTCCTCGCCGTGGCATGCCTCGAGCAGGCGACGGAACTCGACCCGACGGTCCGGGCAGACGTCGAGGAGCAGGCAGCGACGCTCATCCCGCCGCGCACGACACGGGAGGCCAAGGAGTTGGCCTCGATGGGCTCGCTCGTCCTGGAGCTGCTCCCCGGCCCGGAGGGCCTGTCCGAGGCGGATGCCAGGGCCGTGGTGGTCACGGCGTCCCTGATCGACAGAGACGCGGCAATCCCTGTCCTGGCACGCTTCCGCAGTCACCCGTCGCTGCCGGTACGCGCTCAACTCGCCTGGGCCTGGGATCGGTTCGACACCGAGCGGTACGCCGCCGACGTCATCACCCATCTCCGCGCCGACGACTTCTACTTCACTGCCGCCTCGGCCGCCCATCTCCGCGTCCTGCACGCTCTCGGCGGCCGTCCCCATCTCCGGCTCGTCGGGGACTTCGAGGAGGCCGAGCTGAGCACCTGGCTCGCGCATGACGAGACGCGCATGCTCGCCATGCGGGAGAACCACAAGCTGGGCAGTCTGGACTGCCTTTCAGCGCTGCGCAGGCTCGTTCACCTGGACATCAGTGACAGTCCGGACGTGGAGAGCCTCGCCCCCTTGGCCGAAATGCCTTTGCCATGGCTGTCGCTGGCCCTCATGCCAGGTCTGGAAAAGCCGGATGTGCTGGCACCGCTTTCGGCCTCGGCCACCCTGCGCAAGCTCGACACCGGCGTGCCGCTCCATAGTGAATCCGTCGATGCCGCACTCCCGGACCTGCCGCTGGAGTATCTGCGATTCACCAGGAGCGCCCTCCGTTTCACCGGACTGCGCGGCTTGCACCGTATGCGTTCCGTGAAGGTGCTGAGCCTGGGAAACCTCTCCGCGCCACTCACTCCCGAGGACTACGAAGAGGTCGCGATGCTCCCCGAACTGGAGGAATTGCGACTCAACTTGACCGCGGCGCCCTGGACCGAAGGACCCGCGCTGCCGGGCATCAGGCGACTTCGGCTCAACAAATTCACCGGAAACGAAGATCTCTCGGCGCTACAGGCTCTGTTTCCGGGGTTGCATTCGGTCGAATTCGTCCTCGCGCCGCAGGCGACCGAAGTGCCGGAGCACACCCTCCAGCTCTTCCCGGGCATACACAGGGTCACGAAGACGCACACAGTCATCTAGCCCAACTCCACCTGGGCACCCTACAGTTACCAACCGGTAATGTCTTCGCCTCCCTGCGGCCTCACACGCCCGTGACGATGCAGCGCGACCCATGTACGTCAGTACTCAGTACGTCAGTACCTCAGTGGTCCTTCAGTGCTCCGACGCGATTTCGACGCGAGAGGAACCCCCCATGACAGGAAGCAGCTGGAAGCGCTTCATCGGCGTGACCGCCGCCGCCACGGCCGTCACCGCGGCCCTGGTGACCCCTGCCGCCGCCGCGACCCCGGCAGCGGCCCCCGCCGCAGCACCGGCCGCGTCCGCCACGTCCGCCGCCACGTCCGCCGCCGCGGCGGACGTCGACTACGACACCTGGCAGAAGGACTGCCAGGCGGTCATGGACCAGGCGCTCCCGTACCTCAAGGAGCGCATCGCCGACGCCGCCGCGGGCGAGAAGCAGGCGATCGTCTTCGACATCGACAACACCACGCTGGAGACGGACTTCGGCTTCAGCTACCCGTCCCCGGCGAACGCACCCGTCCTCGAAGTGGCCAAGTACGCCCAGGAGCACGGCGTCGCCCTGTTCTTCGTGACGGCGCGACCGGACATCATCGGCTCCGTGACCGACTACAACCTCAAGCACGTCGGCTACAAGGTGTCCGGGCTCTATGTCCGCAACTTCGGCGATCTCTTCAGGGACAAGGCCGAGTACAAGACCGCCAAGCGCGCCGAGATCGAGGCCAAGGGCTACACGATCATCGCGAACATAGGCAACACCCCCACCGACCTCTCCGGCGGCCACGCGGAGAAGACGTACAAGCTGCCGGACTACGACGGCCAGCTGTCGTAAGCCACCCCGTAGCCCCCTGTCGGGCACGAGAAGGGGGCCGGTGCTGAAAGCACCGGCCCCCTTCTCGGTTCTCTGCGGCTCAACCCCGGAGGGTCACGCCTCCTTGCTCAGGTTGGGACCGGCCCCACCAGCGGCCTGCTCGATCGGCGGGACGTCCGGCAGCGCCGACTTCTCCTCACCGCGGAAGGTGAAGGTCTTGGCCTCGCCCTCGCCCTCCGTGTCGACGACCACGATGTGACCGGGACGCAGCTCGCCGAAGAGGATCTTCTCCGACAGGCTGTCCTCGACCTCACGCTGGATCGTGCGACGCAGCGGACGGGCGCCGAGCACGGGGTCGTAACCCTTCTGCGCCAGCAGCTCCTTCGCGGACTGGGAGAGCTCGATGCCCATGTCCCGGTCCTTGAGGCGCTCGTCGACCTTGCCGATCATCAGGTCGACGATCGCGAGGATGTCGGCCTGGGTCAGCTGCGGGAAGACGACCACGTCGTCGACACGGTTGAGGAACTCGGGACGGAAGTGCTGCTTCAGCTCGTCCGAGACCTTGTTCTTCATCCGCTCGTAGTTGGACTTCGTGTCGCCCTGGGCCGCGAAGCCCAGGTTGAAGCCCTTGGAGATGTCCCGGGTGCCGAGGTTGGTCGTCATGATGATGACCGTGTTCTTGAAGTCCACGACCCGGCCCTGGGAGTCGGTCAGGCGACCGTCCTCCAGGATCTGCAGCAGCGAGTTGAAGATGTCCGGGTGGGCCTTCTCGACCTCGTCGAACAGGACGACCGAGAACGGCTTGCGGCGGACCTTCTCCGTGAGCTGACCGCCCTCTTCGTAGCCCACGTAACCGGGAGGCGAACCGAAGAGACGCGAGACCGTGTGCTTCTCGCTGAACTCCGACATGTCGAGGGAGATCAGCGCGTCCTCGTCACCGAAGAGGAACTCGGCGAGCGCCTTGGACAGCTCGGTCTTACCGACACCGGACGGGCCGGCGAAGATGAACGAACCACCGGGACGCTTCGGGTCCTTCAGACCGGCGCGCGTACGACGGATCGCCTTCGAGAGCGCCTTGACGGCGTCCTTCTGTCCGATGACCCGCTTGTGGAGCTCGTCCTCCATGCGCAGCAGGCGGCTCGACTCCTCCTCGGTCAGCTTGAAGACCGGGATGCCGGTGGCGGTCGCGAGGACCTCGGCGATCAGCTCGCCGTCGACCTCGGCGACGACGTCCATGTCGCCGGCCTTCCACTCCTTCTCCCGCTTGGCCTTGGCGGCCAGGAGCTGCTTCTCCTTGTCACGCAGAGAGGCGGCCTTCTCGAAGTCCTGCGAGTCGATCGCGGACTCCTTGTCGCGGCGAACGCCGGCGATCTTCTCGTCGAACTCGCGGAGGTCCGGCGGCGCGGTCATCCGGCGGATACGCATCCGGGAGCCGGCCTCGTCGATCAGGTCGATCGCCTTGTCCGGCAGGAAGCGGTCCGAGATGTACCGGTCGGCCAGGGTCGCGGCCTGGACGAGGGCCTCGTCCGTGATGGAGACGCGGTGGTGCGCCTCGTACCGGTCGCGCAGGCCCTTGAGGATCTCGATGGTGTGCGGCAGCGACGGCTCCGCGACCTGGATGGGCTGGAAGCGGCGCTCGAGCGCGGCGTCCTTCTCCAGGTGCTTGCGGTACTCGTCGAGCGTGGTGGCACCGATGGTCTGGAGCTCACCGCGGGCCAGCATCGGCTTCAGGATCGAAGCGGCGTCGATGGCGCCCTCGGCGGCACCCGCACCGACCAGCGTGTGCAGCTCGTCGATGAACAGGATGATGTCGCCGCGGGTGCGGATCTCCTTGAGCACCTTCTTCAGGCGCTCCTCGAAGTCACCGCGGTAACGGGAGCCGGCGACCAGCGCGCCCAGGTCCAGGGTGTAGAGGTGCTTGTCCTTGAGGGTCTCGGGCACCTCGCCCTTGACGATGGCCTGCGCCAGGCCCTCGACGACGGCGGTCTTGCCGACGCCGGGCTCGCCGATGAGCACGGGGTTGTTCTTCGTACGGCGGGACAGCACCTGCATGACCCGCTCGATCTCCTTCTCGCGCCCGATGACCGGGTCGAGCTTGGACTCACGAGCGGCCTGGGTGAGGTTCCGGCCGAACTGGTCGAGGACCAGGGACGTCGAGGGGGTGCCCTCGGCAGGCCCACCTGCGGCGGCGGTCTCCTTGCCCTGGTAGCCGGAGAGCAGCTGGATGACCTGCTGCCGCACCCGGTTGAGATCAGCGCCCAGCTTGACCAGGACCTGGGCGGCGACGCCCTCGCCCTCACGGATCAGGCCGAGCAGGATGTGCTCCGTGCCGATGTAGTTGTGGCCCAGCTGAAGGGCCTCGCGGAGCGACAGCTCCAGGACCTTCTTGGCACGGGGGGTGAAGGGGATGTGCCCGGACGGGGCCTGCTGCCCCTGCCCGATGATCTCCTCCACCTGCTGGCGGACCGCCTCGAGCGAAATCCCGAGGCTCTCCAGGGCCTTAGCGGCGACACCCTCACCCTCGTGGATCAGGCCCAGGAGGATGTGCTCGGTGCCGATGTAGTTGTGGTTGAGCATCCGGGCTTCTTCCTGAGCCAGGACGACAACCCGCCGCGCGCGGTCGGTGAACCTCTCGAACATCGTTAATCGCTCCTCAGAGCGGTCAGGCAGTAAGGGGACGCTCCCCTCCCTGTCCTTCCGCAGCTTAGTCCCGCAAGCGGGGACCGCTCATTCCATCTGCCGACACCCGTCCTTGGCCTCCCAATCGCCGAACGCCGACATCTGCTCCAACCCAAGCGTGCGAGACGATGTTCCCGCAGGCCAGGCAGATACCCTCACCATCTGTACGCCGATGGCGAACGTGAGACGCCCGAGCCTTGCGTGTCGCCCCTCCCACTAGGGATGTCTTACCCGTACGAACTGACAGTCCATGCCGCGCACCCCGGTTCCCTCCGCTATGGGCGAACATCCTTGCGCTGCCGAGTGCTTCCACACGCCCCCGTTTCCGGCACTCAGTGCGCACGCGCGAACACCTAACGTAACTTGAAGCCTGTTCTGGAGGTTGCTTCTGGCATGGTCCCCATCCTCCCTCTCCCTCGCAGACCACTGGACACCGACGATCAGGTGCGCCAGTGGTACGAGAACGAACTGGGCTGGTCGACAGTGCCCGGGCCTCCCGTCGAGCTGCTGACGGGGCTGCGCTTCGACGTCCTGGAGGTGCCCGCTGAGGCGGGTTACGCGGCGTTCCGGCATCTGGGGCCGCGTTCTCCGGTGGCCGTACGGGCGGACCGGATGCGGCTGCTGGTGGCCGCGGGAAGCGCGGACGAGCTGCCGGGGCTGCTCGACTGGCTGGAGTGGGGGTCTCTCGCGCTGGATCTCAGAGCGATCGGCGCGGGCGGGCGCATCGAGGCGCCGCTGCCCCCACGCGGCGTGCGACACACCGCGGTGGACGGCTCGCAGGGGACCGCCGTCTGGCTGCGGCCCCCGGAGCCTGACTGCGAGGTGGAACCTGCGTTGCCGACCATGTCGGCGCTCGGCGGGGGCGGTGGGGGCGCCCCCGATCTCGTACGACTCGTGGACACGATGGCAACGCAGTGCCACCGGATCCGCCTGCGGCAAGCCCGCTCTCAGGCGTTGGCCTTCTCGTAAGCCTCGCGAATGGACGCCGGAACGCGGCCACGGTCGTTGACCTCGTAACCGTTCTCCTTCGCCCAGGCGCGGATCTGCGCGGTGTCCTGACTCCCACCGGAAGCGGCGCGCGCCTTGCCGCGCCCACCAGAGGCGCGACCTCCGGTACGACGACCGCCCTTCACATACGGCTCGAGAAGGCCGCGGAGCTTGTCCGCGTTGGCGGTGGTGAGATCGATCTCGTACGTCTTGCCGTCCAGCGCGAACGTCACGGTCTCGTCCGCCTCGCCGCCGTCGAGGTCGTCGACAAGAAGGACCTGAACCTTCTGTGCCACCGGATTTCCTTTCATCGATAACTTCAGGGCCGAGGCCGCGGCGGCTGCCGCAGTTTCACGCCCCCTGTTATATGCAGTACTGCAGTACGTCGGAAAGCAAACCGCTTTTGCTGGAAAAACACAAACCCCTGGGAGAGACCGAGAGAGACGGACGGGACCCGGGAAGACCGAAAACGTGCGCGTTTCGGACATAGGGCCCCTGGGCAACGGGTGCCGGGCGTATTCCGCGCCGACGATCACAGATGCAGAAGCATCCGGCTGTTACCCAAGGTGTTCGGTTTCACTCGTTCGAGACCGAGGAACTCCGCCACGCCCTCGTCATAGGAACGCAGTAGCTCGGCGTAGACCTCGGGGTCAACGGGTGTCTCACCGATCTCCACGAAGCCGTGCTTCGCGAAGAAGTCGACTTCGAAGGTCAGGCAGAATACCCGGCGAACACCGAGCCAGCGGGCGGTCTCCAGCAACTTCTCCAGCAAGTGATGGCCGACGCCGGCGCCCTTGAGCGTGTGGTCCACCGCGAGAGTGCGGACTTCCGCGAGGTCTTCCCACATCACGTGCAGTGCTCCGCAGCCGACCACCTCGGCACTTGAACCGGCATCACTTGAACCGGCATCACTTGAGTCGGCATCGCTTGAGTCGGCATCCCGTTCAGCGACCCAGAACTCCTGGATGTCCTCGTAAAGCGTCACCGTCGCTTTGTCGAGCAGGATGCCGCCACGGACGTACGCGTCAAGGAGGCGGCGTACCGCCGGGACATCGCTGGTCCTGGCCCGGCGGACGGTGAGGGCATTACCGGTGGTGACTTCGGGCTGCTCTGCTGGCATGACCGGACGTTATCGCCCGGTGTCGCCCTTGGGGGCGGCGGGGTTCTCGCCTGTGGTGTTCCGGCCGGTGGCGGTTTCGCCGGTCGCCGTTTCACCGGCGAAAGTTTCGCCGGTCGTGCTTTCGGGGCCGTCCGCGATGCGGAGGGCATCGCGCAGCGCTTCGCGCTGTTCCGGGGACATCATGCCGAAGAAGGCGACGAGAGCGGCGGCCGGGTTGTCGCTCTGTGACCAGGCCTCGTGCATCAGTGCGGCCGCGTAGGCGGCGCGGGTGGATACCGCCTCATATCGATAGGCCCGGCCTTCCGCTTCGCGGCGTACCCAGCCCTTCTGATGGAGATTGTCCAAAACGGTCATGACCGTGGTGTACGCGATGGACCGTTCCTGCTGAAGATCTTCCAGAACTTCTCGAACGGTCACCGGGCGGTTCCACTTCCACACCCGCGACATGACCGCGTCTTCGAGTTCTCCCAAGGGGCGAGGCACACCTCAGCACCCTAGTGGGATATTTCAGTCATTGCATGACGAATGGGGTCCCGATTGACAGAAGGTGCAAAAGGGTCGCATGAGCTCAGGCGTCGGTGCTGCGGTCGCGCTCGTGGGAGGCCTGGCGGGTGTTGTCGGCGCGGGCGAGGGCGGCGTCGACGACCGCGTCCTCCTTGGCCTTGTTGGCGCCGCCCTGGCTCTTCACGATCGTCACGATCAGACCGATGAAGAACACGGCCATCACTACGGGGGGCACGAGCGCGGAGACGTAGTCCATGCCTTTCAGAGTAGCCAGGGACCGCGTGGCGGACGGATCGGGGGCGGTGGCTAGCCGGCCACGCGTTGCTGTGGGGGCTTGGCGGGCGGAGCGGGCGGCTTGCGCCTGGGCGGGAAGACCTCGCCCGGGG
>NZ_JAAKZY010000222.1 GCF_011045015.1 Streptomyces scabichelini
GGCGGGAAAAGACCCCACACCGCAACTACGGCTAAGCCGCCGGCCGGCCCATCGCCCGGTACGTCCAGCCGGCGGCACGCCACACCGCCGGGTCCAGTGCGTTACGCCCGTCCAGCAGAACCCGTCGCGAAACGGTAGAGCCGAGCACCGCCGGATCCAGCTCGCGGAATTCACGCCACTCGGTGAGATGCAGGACGACATCGGCGCCCCGTACGGCCTCGATCGCGGAATCGGCGTACCCGAGGGTCGGGAACAGCCGCTGCGCGTTCTCCATGCCCTTGGGGTCGTAGACCGTGACCTGACCGCCCTGGAGATGAATCTGCCCCGCGACGTTCAGCGCGGGCGAATCCCGTACGTCGTCCGAGTCCGGCTTGAACGTCGCGCCGAGCACCGCGACCCGCTTCCCGAGGAAGGAGCCGCCGCCCAGCGCCTGCCGCGCCAGCTCCACCATCTGGCCGCGCTGGCGCATGTTGATGGAGTCGATCTCGCGCAGGAACGTCAGCGCCTGGTCGGCGCCCAACTCGCCCGCGCGTGCCATGAAGGCGCGGATGTCCTTGGGCAGACAGCCGCCGCCGAAGCCGATCCCGGGCCGCAGGTACTTCTTCCCGATCCGGTCGTCGTGGCCGATCGCCTCGGCGAGCTTGGCGACGTCGCCGCCCGAGGCCTCGCACATCTCGGCCATGGCGTTGATGAAGGAGATCTTGGTGGCGAGGAAGGAGTTCGCCGAGGTCTTCACCAGCTCGGCGGTCGGGAAGTCGGTCACCACGAAGGGCGTGCCCTCGGCCAACGGCGTCGCGTACACCTCGCGCAGCAGCTTCTCGGCGCGCTCGCTGCGCACGCCGGCGACGATCCGGTCGGGGTGCAGCGTGTCCTTGACGGCGAAGCCCTCGCGCAGGAACTCGGGGTTCCAGGCGAGTTCGGCGTCCTCGCCTGCGGGCGCGAGTTCGGTCAGCGTACGAGCCAGCCGGTCCGCGGAGCCGACGGGCACGGTCGACTTGCCGACGACCAGGGCCGGGCCCTTCAGGTGCGGGGCGAGCGAGGTGAAGGCGGCGTCGACGTACGACATGTCACATGCGTACTCGCCGTGCTTCTGCGGTGTGTTCACGCAGACGAAGTGAATGTCGCCGAAGTCCGCGACCTCGGCCCAGTCCATGGTGAAGCGGAGTCGCCCGCTGGAGCCCTCGATCCCGGCGACGTGCTTGCGCAGCAGCTCTTCGAGGCCCGGCTCGTAGATCGGGACCTCGCCCCGCTTGAGCATCTCGATCTTCTCGGGGACGACGTCGAGACCCAGTACCTCGAAGCCGAGCTCGGCCATGGCGGCGGCGTGCGTGGCGCCGAGATAGCCGGTGCCGATCACGGTCATCTTCAAGGCCATGGGGTGCTCCAGTAGGTATCGGGCGGATGCGCTGCCTGAGCATAGTCGGGGCCCGGTCGGCCGCCTCACCGGGCAACTCTCCGATGATGTCCCCGTTGTCGTTCCCGGTTGTCGTTCCCGTTGTCGCCAAGCTCACGTATCACTTGGGTGGGCAGGCCCTTAAAATTTGGGTTACTTAACGGTAATTAGCGTCCTTGGAGCGTGAGATACCTTGGCCGGATCGGCTGATTTCGACCTTTACCGCCCGTCTGAGGAGCACGACATGCTCCGCGACGCGATCCGCGCCCTCGCCGAGGCGAAGATCGCGCCGTACGCCGCAGCGGTGGACGAGGAGGCCCGGTTCCCGCAGGAGGCCCTGGACGCCCTCGTCTCCTCCGATCTGCACGCCGTCCACGTACCGGAGAGCTACGGCGGCGCGGGCGCGGACGCGCTGGCGACGGTGATCGTGATCGAGGAGGTGGCCCGCGTCTGCGCGTCCTCCTCCCTCATACCGGCCGTGAACAAGCTGGGCTCGCTCCCGGTGATCCTGTCCGGTTCGGAGGACCTCAAGAAGAAGTACATGTCGCCCCTGGCCAAGGGCGACGCGATGTTCTCGTACTGCCTCTCCGAGCCGGACGCGGGCTCGGACGCGGTGGGCATGAAGACGAAGGCGGTGCGCGACGGGGACTCGTACGTCCTCAACGGCGTGAAGCGCTGGATCACGAACGCGGGCGTGAGCGAGTACTACACGGTGATGGCGGTGACGGACCCCGAGAAGCGCTCGAAGGGCATCTCGGCCTTCGTCGTCGAGAAGTCCGATCCCGGGGTCTCCTTCGGCGCGCCGGAGAAGAAGCTGGGCATCAAGGGCTCGCCGACGCGCGAGGTGTACCTGGACAACGTCCGCATCCCGGCCGACCGCATGATCGGCGAGGAGGGCACGGGCTTCGCGACGGCGATGAAGACCCTTGACCACACCCGCATCACGATCGCCGCGCAGGCACTGGGCATCGCACAGGGCGCCCTCGACTACGCCAAGGGCTACGTCCAGGAGCGCAAGCAGTTCGGCAAGCCGATCGGCGACTTCCAGGGCGTCCAGTTCATGCTCGCCGACATGGCCATGAAGATCGAGGCCGCCCGCCAGCTCACGTACGCGGCGGCGGCCAAGTCGGAGCGTGGTGATGCCGACCTGACCTTCCAGGGCGCGGCGGCGAAGTGCTTCGCCTCGGACGTGGCGATGGAGGTCACGACGGACGCGGTGCAGCTGCTGGGCGGCTACGGCTACACCCGCGACTACCCGGTCGAGCGGATGATGCGCGACGCGAAGATCACGCAGATCTACGAGGGCACGAACCAGGTCCAGCGGATCGTCATGGCGAGGAACCTGCCGTAGGAGCCTCGCCAGCGCAGTACGGCCCCCGGCATCCATCCGATGCCGGGGGCTTTCCGTTGCGACCGACCGGCTGACCGACCGGCTGACCGACCGGCCGACCGACAGAAACAGACCGTCCCGCGCCGGGTGGCGCGGGGCTGCCGGGAGGCGTACCACGGAAGGGCACGGGACCCGCCCGGGCCCCGCTACTCCGAGGAGGAGCCATGCAGCAGCCCGGAACCATGACCCCGATGAGCAAGGCGATGCAGGACTGCGTCGAGGCGTGCATGTCCTGTCACAGCACGTGCGAGGAGACCATGAGCTCCTGCATGCAGATGGGCGGTCAGGCCCAGATGCAGGTCATGCGCGCGCTCATCGACTGCTCCGAGATGACCCGCATGTGCGCGGACATGATGATGCGCAGGTCACCGATGTCGGCCGAGATGTGCGCAATGTGCGCGCGGGCCTGCGACATGTGTGCGGAGGCGTGTATGGCGATGCCGGAGGACGCGCAGATGATGCGCTGCGCCGAGGCGTGTCGCCGCTGTTCGGAGATGTGCCGCGCGATGGCCGGCGCCACGATGTGAGAGTCCCGGCCGATCGGTTCGAGGGCACCCGGCGGACGCCGCCGGGTGCCCTCGAACCGTCGGGCCCCGCAAGGCGTCCGGAATATCGAATTCCGGTTATGTACGCCTGGTCTGTCATGGCCTCCCCCCTTATGTAAGGGCCCACAAGGGCCGGTTTGCATCAGCTTTGCAACAGCAGTGGGTTGATTTTCCGACGACTCTTGTAAGTCGGACAGCCGAGCACTGCACACTGTTGCCCATGAACAATTGGCCCGAGGGATGGCACGGAGACAACGGCGGCGACCGTTACGGCCGCGGCAGCGCGAGCGCCCAGCCCGAGGGTGCGCGCGTCATGCGGCAGATGGGGCGCGGCCCGGGCTCCGGTCCGGGCCAGTCGGCGCCACCACGGGGCGGGATCCCGCCCCAGCACTCGTATGACGACGGATACGGGTACGCCGACGACGGATACAACAGCGGCTACAACACGGGCCAGGTGTACGGCTCGCCGGGCGGCGGCGGCCCTGAGGGTCCCGCGCCCCACGGTCGGGGTGCGCGGCCCGCGCCGAACTGGCGCCGCCGCATCAAGTGGACCGCGATCGTCGTGGTCACGCTGTTCGTCGTGGTCTCCGTGAGCACGTACTTCTGGGCCGACTCGAAGCTCAAGCGCGAGGTCGACCTGTCGAAGGTGATCGACCGGCCCGAGGCGGGCGAGGGCACGAACTACCTGATCGTCGGCTCCGACAGCCGCGAGGGCCTGTCCGCCGAGGAGAAGAAGAAGCTCCGTACGGGCTCCGCCGAGGGCAAGCGCACGGACTCGATGATGATCCTGCACGTCGGCGACAACGGGAACACGATGATCTCGCTGCCGCGTGACTCGAACGTCGAGATTCCGTCGTTCAAGGGTTCCGACTCCGGCAAGCTCTACGAGGGCACCGGCCGCCAGGTGAAGCTGAACGCGGCGTACGCGGAGGACGGGCCCGAGCTGCTCGTGCGGACCGTCGAGGCCAACACCGGCCTGCACATCAACCACTACGCGGAGATCGGCTTCGCCGGCTTCGCGAAGATCGTCGACGCGGTCGGCGGCGTGGAGATCGAGATCCCCAAGGGCGGCATGAAGGACCCCAAGTCCGGTGCCGACTTCGAGGCGGGCAAGCAGACCCTCAACGGCGAGCAGTCGCTGGCCTTCGTCCGTACGCGGTACGCGCTCGCGGGCAGCGACCTGGACCGTACGAAGAACCAGCAGAAGTTCCTCGCGGCCCTCGCCAGCCAGACCGCGACGCCGTCCACGGTCCTCAACCCCTTCAAGCTCTACCCGACCATGGGCGCCGGCCTCGACACCCTCACCGTCGACAAGGACATGTCGCTGTGGAACCTGGCCTCCATGTTCTGGGCCATGAAGGGCATCACGGGCGGTGACGGCAAGTCCATGAACATGCCGATCTCCGGCAACGCCCCCAACGGCAATCTCCAGTGGGACACCGCGAAGGTCAAGACGCTGGTGGACCAGCTGAAGAACGACGAGAAGGTGACGGTTACGGCGGACTGACCTCGCCCTCACCTCCCGCCCTCACGTCCCGTCCCTACCTACGGACACCCCACCTCGTCCCCGGTGACCACCGTGGACTCGCCCCGCGCCGGATCCTCCGGCCGTACCTTCGTCACCTGCTTGAAGTCCGCTCCGGCGATCACCTTCAGCGTCGGGCCCTGCCCCTTGACCGCTCGCAGTTCGCTGCCGGGCAGGGCCGCCGCCAGGGACTTCGCCGAGCGGTTCCAGCCGGGGTCGTACATGATGCGGGTGCGGTCGACGGAGCGGTCGCGGGCGTTCACCGGGACGCCGGTCGTGCGGAAGCCGGTCGCGGAGAGCGCCCTGTCGATCCGCCTGCCCAGGCCCGGCGTGGTCGTGCCGTTCTCGACCTGGACGCGGATCTGCTGCGGGGCCACATCGACGCGTACGGCCTCGGAGGGGACGTGGTGCGGGGCGAGCGGCTTGTCCTCGCGCAGGGCTTGGAAGAGCCGTTCCGCCTTCTTCTCGTCCCACTTCACGGTCGAGCCGATGCCCTTCACGACGTGACCCAACCGCCCGATCGGGACGGTCGTGAACTCCGAGGAGGACGGCGAGAAGTTCCGCATCGCCCAGCCCAGATCGACCAGCTTGTCCGTGCCGAGCCCCTTGTCCGCCCGCACCGAGCTCAGCACGGTCTGCGTCACGTCACGGAACTTCAACGGATTCAGCAGCACACCGGACGAGGTGGCCCGCTCGATCAGCGCGGCCAGGAAGCGCTGCTGGCGCTGCATCCGGCCGAGGTCGGCGGCGCCGTCGATGTGGCGTGAGCGCACGTACTGGAGCGCCTGGCCGCCGTTCAGGTCGTGGGTCCCGGCCGGCAGATTGAGGCCGGTGTGCGAGTCCTTCAGCGGGCGCACCGTGCAGATCCGCACGCCGCCGAGTTCGTCCACCGTCTTGATGAAGCTGGTGAAGTCGACCTCCAGGTAGTGGTCGATCTTCACGCGGGTCATGTTCTCGACGGTACGCACGGTCAGCTGCGGCCCGCCCTCCGCGTACGCCGCGTTGAGCTTGAGCGCGTGCGGGCGGTGCCGTTTGCCGGTGGTCCGGTCGATGTGCGCGGGCGTCTCGGCGTACGAGTCGCGCGGCAGGCTCACGACGCTGGCCCGCTTCCTGTCCTGGGAGATGTGCACGATCATCACGGTGTCCGTGCAGTGGCAGGGTGAGCCGCCGAGGCGGTACTTCTTCTGCTCGGCCCGGGTGATCCTGTCGCGGCCGTCGGTGCCGACCAGCAGGACGTTCATGCCGTCGCCCTGCTCGGGCCGGTTCTTCATGTCCTTGAAGGGGTCGATGCGGTCGATGTCGGCGTCGACGCCGGTGACGACCGCGTGCCCGATGCCGGCCGTCGCGAGCACCGCCATGGAGAGCCCGGTCACCACCCGCATGGCCCACCGCGGCCGCTTGCGCCGTACGTGCGGCCGCGCCGGGCGCTGCCGCGGAGGGCGAGCGGGTCTGCGGGGCGGCGTGGGCAAGGGAGACACCTCCGCGTCGGCCTGATGTGGGATCCGTGAGAACCGTAGGCCCATACGATCTGCTGACCGCCGCAGCACCCCGGGCGGCGCGCAAGCGTGTCCCCCATTCGCGGTAACGTACGGCCTTGATGCCGCATCTCCCGGGGCGGCGCGCCTGACAGCCGCTGCGCGGCGGGCGGACCCCCGGCCGTGAAGACGAGAGGGAACCCGAGCACGTGAATTCCGACGGGCGCCTCCCCGCCGTATCCGTGATCATGCCCGTCCTCGACGAGGAGCGGCACCTGCGCGGAGCCGTCCAAGCGATCCTCGCCCAGGAGTACGACGGCGTGATGGAGGTCGTGATCGCCATCGGTCCCTCCTCGGACCGTACGGACGAGATCGCCGCCGAGCTTGTACGAGAAGACCCCCGCGTGCACACGGTGCCGAACCCCACCGGCCGCACCCCGGCCGCGCTGAACGCCGCGATCAAGGCGTCCCGCCACCCCGTCGTCGTCCGCGTCGACGGGCACGGCATGCTCTCGCCGAACTACATCGCGACGGCCGTACGCCTCCTGGAGGAGACCGGCGCGCAGAACGTCGGCGGCGTCATGCACGCCGAGGGCGAGAACGACTGGGAGCACGCGGTGGCGGCCGCCATGACGTCGAAGATCGGCGTCGGGAACGCGGCGTTCCACACGGGTGGCGAGGCGGGTCCGGCGGAGACCGTGTACCTGGGTGTCTTCCGGCGCGAGGCGCTGGAGCAACAGGGCGGCTACAACGAGGAGTTCATCCGCGCCCAGGACTGGGAGCTGAACTTCCGGATCAGGGAGGCGGGCGGGCTGATCTGGTTCTCGCCCGAGCTGAGGGTCTCGTACCGGCCGCGTCCTTCGGTCAGGGCCCTCGCCAAGCAGTACAAGGACTACGGGCGTTGGCGCCACGTCGTCGCCCGCTACCACGAGGGCTCCATCAACCTGCGCTACCTCGCCCCGCCGGTCGCGGTCTGCGCGATCGCGGCGGGCCTCGTCGTGGGGGCCGCGCTGACTCCCTGGGGACTCGTGATCCCGGCCGGCTATCTCGCGGCCATCGCCGCCGGTTCCGTACCGGCGGGCAAGGGACTCCCGCTGAAGGCACGCCTGCAGATCCCCGTCGCCCTCGCCACGATGCACATGTCGTGGGGCTGGGGCTTCCTGACCAGCCCACGCGCGCTGGCCAGGAAGGTGATCGCGTCACGGCGGCCCGCGGTGCTCAGCGAGGCCTGACCCTGTCCGAAGGATCCGTCAGGACCAGGTGAAGTCCGGGTCCACTTCCATGCAGGCCGTCTTGTCGGCGCCGTTGAGGGCCTCGGCCGTGTCCGGGGTCTTGTCGTCCTCCTTCTGGGCCTTGTACGTGGTGCCCTCGCGCCAGTCCGCGCCCACCACCAGCGTCACACCGGAGACGTTCGTCGACCTCTCCACCGAACTCAGGGGCACACCAAGGGACTTGGCGACCCGCTGGGCATCGCCCTCCAGCTCCGCGCTCGGGTAGCGGACAACCGTCTTGTCCTCGGCCGTCGCCGCCGTCAGGTCGGCCCCCGCCTTGCCGAAGCCCTTCTCGATCAGCAACTGCGCCACCGTGTTCGCGCGTCCGCCGACCGGGGCGAGCGAGTCCGTGCGCGTGCCGTTCTGCACCAGGACCGCGATCTCGGCGTCCGCGGCGGCCGGGTCCGAGGAGGTCTTCTCCTCGGTCGCCTTCTTCTTCTTCTTGTCCTGGCCGTCCAGCGCGATGTCCTCGCGCACCAGGCGGAACAGCTTCTCGGCGTCCTCCGTCGGCTCCACGCGCGCGCCCACGTACCGGTTCGGCATCGTGGTCATCGTGATGCGCTTGGTCGGCACCTTGCGCAGCTCGTCGGCGAGGTCGTACAGCTTCTTGACGGAGCCGAGGCCCTCGTCGACGGTGATGGCCCTGGTCGCCGTCTCGGCGAGTCTGCGCAGCTTGTTCGGGTTGCTCAGCGTGGCGTTCTCGCGCAGCTGGCGCACCATCGAGTTCATGTACATGTGCTGTGCCTTGGCGCGCGCGAGGTCGCTGCCGTCCTCGAAGCCGTACCGCGTACGCAGCCACTGCAGGGCCTGCTCGCCCTTGACCGGGTGGGTGCCTTCTTCCAGCCGCAGGCCCGAGCCCTTGCCCGAGCTGTCCTTCGAGTAGATGTTGGCCTTCACACAGACGGGTACGCCGCCGATCGCGTCCGCCATCGACACCACACCCGCGAAGTCGATCTGCATGAAGTGGTCGATGCGGATACCGGTGAGCTCCTGCCAGGTGGCCACCGCGCAGCCCGGCCCGCCGTGGCCGAGGCTCTGGTTCGTCATCGTCCGCCCGCTGCTCGCCTCGTACACCTTGTCGGTGTCCGGGTCGGTGCACTTGGGGATCTGCACCAGGGTGTCGCGCGGCATGCTGATCACGGACATGTTGCTGCGGTCGGCGGAGACGTGCAGCAGCATCTGGACGTCCGCCAGGGGCGTGGCGCCGAAGGTCTCCTTGGCGCCGCCGAGTTTCTGGTTCTCCTTGGAGTCCCGCGCGTCCGAGCCGATCAGCAGGATGTTCAGCGGAGTCTGGCCGGCCGCGTTCGGTGTCGGCCCGGCGAGATTGTTGTCCCCCAGGTTCAGGTCGTCCTTCTTTATGTTCCCGTTCAGGTGCTGGTAATAGAGATAACCGGTGGCCGCGGTACCAAGTATCAGTACCGAAAGGACCGTTGCCGACCAGCGCAGTACGCGACGTCTGCGCCCCGGTGGCTGCGGTCCGCCCCCGTGCCGGCCCCCACCCCGGGCCGTCCGCGGTGGCGGCGCGTCACCCTCGTACGGGCTCTCGTCCGCGTCCTGTCTCTCCGCATGCGGGGCGCGCCCTCGCGCCCCCTCCCCGCGCACACTGCTCTGCGCCATCTTCCCTGTCCCTCCCCACCCTGTGCCCGACACGGGTCCGCCCCGTGTCTGGTCAGTTAGACGCGGGACGGACCGGTTAGGTCACAGGTCACTTGGCGCACTCGACCTTGTCCGCCGTGGACTGCTGAACTCCCTCCGGCGCCTTCGACGGTGAGGTCAGTGGAACACCGGCTCCCTGGAAGTCCTCGCCCAGGGTCAGCACCATCGCGGGCAGTCCCTGCGCGTTCTCTTCGCTCTGTCCGGGCTTCAGAGCCGAGGCCGGCAAGCCCATGATGTCGGCGAGCTTACGGGCCTGATCGGCCTGGTCGGGAGAGTACTCCAAGGTTGTTTTCGCCAGCGTCTCAGCCGCGTTGCCCAGTTGGCTGGACTTGGTGACGCCCTCCTCGGTCTGCAGGTACGTCAGCGTCTCCTGGGCGGAACCGGGAGGCGCTCCACCGTTGTAGATGTCGACGCGCACCTCGGACGCGTCCGCCCTGGACCCCTTCAGACGATTGGCCACCTCGGTCTTCTCGGCCTGCTTCTTCGCCTTCTTCTGCTTCTCCACCGCGGTCAGCGAGGTGTCGTCGCGGATCATCTTGAACAGCGGGGCGGACTTGGCCTCGTCGAGGACGACCGTCGCCTTGACCTTCTCCGTGGGGTTGTCGATGACCGGAACCGTGGCGAAGGTCAGGTTCTTCATGTCGAACTTGCCCAACTCCAGGCCGAGATCCCGGAGTTTGCCGATGCTGCTGATCTTGGAGTCGACGGTGAGCGCCTTGGTGCCCGCCTCGGCCAGTTTCACCAGCTTCGTGGGGCTGGTGAGGGTGTCGTTCGACTTCAGCTTGCGCATCAGCGAGCTGAGGAACTGCTGCTGGATCTCGATCCGGCTCAGGTCACCGCCGAAGCCCACCGAGTGGCGGGTGCGGACGAAGGCCAGGGCCTCCTCGCCCTCGATGGTGTGCTCGCCCGCGGGCAGATTCAGCTTGGAATCGGGGTCGTTGATGTCCTTGGCCAGACAGACATCGACACCGCCGACCGCCGAGGTCAGCGTCTTGACCGCGTTGAAGTCGGCCACCATGAAGTGGTCCATCTTCAGACCGGTGATCTCGGTGACGGTCCGCATCGTGCAGCTCGGCGTCCGCTCTTCCTGGCCGAGGCTGTTGTTGAAGCGGGTCTGCTGCGTGCCCTGGATGACCTCCTGGGTGCCGTCCTCCTGCGTCGTCGGACAGTCCGGGATGTCGGTGATCAGGTCCCGCGGAATGCTCAACGCGGTCGCGTTCGTACGGTCCTTGGAGACGTGCAGGACGACGGTCGTGTCGGCGTGACCGGCACTGCCGCTGTCGCCGTATTTCTCGTTGCCCTTGCCGGTGCGCTTGTCGGTGCCGACCAGCAGGATGTTGATCGGCCGGTCCTTGCTGAAGCCACCGGTGCCGGCACCGTCGTCGGAGACGGACGTGATGTTGTCGTTCAGGTGCTGGTAGTAGAAGTACGCGGCACCGCTCGTGCCGACCAGCAGGAAGGCCACCGCGCCGCCCGTCCAGACCAGGGCCTTCTTGGTCTTCGACTTCTGCGGGCGGCCCTTGCGACGGCTGGGCGGCGGGCCCTGCGGCGGTCGCCGCCTGCGCGGCCCGGGCAGCCCCGGCTCCGGCGTCGCCTCCGGTGCCCCGGGGCGATCCCGCCCCGGCGCCGTACGGCCGCGCGGGGGCGCGGCGGCACCGGCGGTGGCGGTTCTGGAGGAGCGGGGGCCCGGGACCGACGGCTGCGCTGTGGAAGTACCCAGTCGCAGTTCGTAGTCACCGGTGTTCGGATTGAGTACCCACTGGTCTGCGGGGTCGATGTTGTCCGCCCGCCCTCGGCCTTGCGCGTCCACGGTTGTGTCAGTCCTCCGTCGGGGCCACGCGGCGCCTTCCCCCTCAAAAAAGCGCCCGGTCTCCTTCAAAGCAGTGCATGACCTCATGGCCGGGTGCACCGGACCGCTCACACTATCCGGCCGGATCAGCGTCAAGGGACGGCGGTGACAAATTGCACGCCTTACAACCGGGCATTCCGTCCCATATTTTTGGACGGATGTTCCCCGGCTTGGTGTTCCCTTTACTCGCAGAGGCGTTCGGGGCTTAACCGCAGGCGTCCTCGGCCGCCGTGTTCCCGCGGAAAGTCGGCGCCGGACTCGACCTGGATGAGGGTCCGTCATTCCGTTTTCCGCCTGATTTGCCGTCATCCCAGCCGTAGTTGTCGCCGTAGCTGTCTTCGTGGTCGCCGGAGTCGTCGTCAAAGCCTTCGTCATACAGGTCGTAGTCGTACGACTCCTCACCGCTGTCTTCAGCGCTGTCCTCGTACGATTCCTTGTCCCCGCCCGACGTCTCAGCGCTCCGCTTTGCGCCGGAATCCGCCGGAAGTTCCTTCGCGACCTCCACGGGAGCGTCTCTTCGCAGCCGGTCGAAGAGTTTCTCCGCCTCGGGTTCCACGAGTTGGTCGCGATTGGGGTTGTAGTCGTACGACTCCCGGGGCACCGTCAGAAACTGCACACGTTCGGTGCGGATATTGCGCAGGCCGCGGACGAGGTCGTACAGGCCCCGCAGATTGGCCAGCGCCGGGTCCGTGGTGAGCGACGAGGTCGCCGCGTCGAGCACCGGATACAGCTTCACGGGATTCAGCAGTACGTCATTGCTGCGCACCTTGGTGACGAGCGCGCCCAGGAACCGCTGCTGGCGTTCCATCCGCTCGGTGTCGCTGCCGTCACCGATGCTCTTGCGGGCGCGTACATAGCCGAGGGCCTGCTCGCCGTTGAGCTTCACCTTGCCCGCGGGCAGCCGCAGTTTCGCGGCGCGGTCGTTGATCGGCTTCCTCAGGCACACCGTGACGCCGTTGACCGCGTCGACCATGTCCTTGAAGCCGTTGAAGTCCACGACCGCGTGATGGTCGATCCGGATGTCCGTCAGCTTCTCGACCGTACGGATCGAGCAGGCCGAACCCCCGGCCTGGAAGGCGTGGTTGAACATCGCGAACACCGGCCTGGTGCGGCTGCCGTCCGAGCGGCGGCAGCCGGGCACGTCCACCATCAGGTCGCGGGGGATCGAGACGGCGGTCGCGCTGCGCCGGTTCGCCGCGAGGTGCAGCAGGATCGCGGTGTCGGAGCGTTCGGTGCCGAAGTCCCGGCCGTACTTGCGGTTCTCCTTGCCCGAGCGCGAGTCCGACCCGATCACCAGGATGTTCTGCGCACCCCGCACCAGCGCGGTCGGCCGCTCCTTCTCGTACCGGGCGAGCTCGGCGGCGGCCGCCTCGTCCGCCGTGATGTTCCCGTTCAGCTTCTGGTACACGGCCCAACCGCCCCCTGCGGCCGCGAGCACGAGGAGAACGACACCGCCCGCCGCGTACCGCACCAACCGCCGCCGCCTGCCTCCTCCAGTGCCGGTCACTATGACTCCACCCCTCACGGCGTACGAGCGTGTCGTGCTCTTACGACGATGACTCGGATGGGGCCGACGGGCCGTGGGTGGTAGACCAAATGGGGTACGTCTTCAAGTGACGGCAAGGGCCGCGCCCCTTAGGGGCGCGGGGAACTGCGCGATCAACCACGGACGGCCCGCAGCGACCAAACAACCCGCAGTTATCCGGCGCTGCCCCCGGAGCGAGCCGTCGCCGACACCCGTTCACTCTCGATCCGCTTGGCCAACGCGTCCTCGCCGAGCTGATCCAGGTGCCGGCACAGGACCACGGAGGCTCCCGTGGCGAGCGGCGCGTACAGACCGGCGCTGAGCCCCTCCCAGGAGTCGTACGGAAGCCCCGACAGCAGCCGCGACCCGGGCCCCGTCAGCCCGAACCCGGCCGCATCCGCGCGTGCCCGCTCGACGACCTCCGCGCCCGTGAACTCCGCCCCGGCCACGATCAGTGCGGGCGCCTCCGGGTCCACAGGGGCGTACGGCTGGAAGCGGTCGCCCTGGGTGGGGACCTCGACCGCGTAGTCGGCGTACCCGGCGGGCGGAGTCGGGAAGCGGCGGCCCAGCGGCGCGAGCGACAGCGCGATCCGGTCACCCGGGCAGGCGAGGCCGGCCTCGAACCGCCCCGGTCCGGCGACGACATGGTCGGCGGCAGCCGCATCGCCCCCGACGTCCGCGATCACGCCCACCGAGGAGCAGGCGAGCAGCCACACCGCCGTCTGCCAGTGCGCGGGCAGCAGCAGCGCGACCCGCTCGCCGGGCTCGGCGGACAGCTCGTCCTGGAGGAGGTTGGCGGTCTTGGCCACCCAATTGGCGAAGGTGGCCACGGACAGTTCGACCCGTTCGCCGGTGGCGTCGTCGTAGAAGGTCACCAGGGGGCGTGCCGGGTCCGCGGCGAGCGCGGATCGCAGCAGGTCGGCAGGGGTGCGGTCGGTGGCGGTCACGAGAGGAAAGCGTACGCGGGCCCTCGCCCGGGCGGGGTAACCCGGGCCACCGGTTCGGACGATTGCGGGCGATGACCGGTCGACAGTCCGTCAAGTCCCGGATGGACAGATAAGTATGACTATGTCCAAGATCAGGGACATGCGTGGATATCTTGCTTCCTCGATCGCCGTCACGTGTGCCGCCGCCCTGGCCCTCCCGCTGACGTCCTCCTCCGACGCTTCGGCCCACACCTCCAGACCCACGGCTGCGGGGGTCAGGGCCGAGAGACCGGCGGCCCCGGAAGTGCCGGCCGCCGCGGCCGTCCCCGGCAGCACCCAGTCGCTCCCGCTCGTCCCGCTCTCCAGGGACCGCGCCCCCGGCTCCGCCGCCGTGCAAGGGCTGCCCCGGCGCGACGTACGCCACTTCTCGCTGGTCGGCGTCGTCTGGGACGACCCGGACACCGAACTGCACGGCCGCGTCCAGGTCCGTACGCGTGCCGCCGGCACCGCCAAGTGGTCCGCCTGGCAGGACGTCGAGACACACAACCTGGAGCACGCGGCCGACCCGGACACCGTCGAGCGCACCTCCGGGCGGGTGCGGGGCTCCACGGCGCCGCTGTGGGTGGGGGACTCGGACGGCGTGGAGGTGCGCGTACAGGCCGGGCAGTATGAGAAGGACGAGAAGGGCGAGAAGGGCGAGAAGGAGGGGGCCGGACGGACCGCCACGAGCGAACCGCTGCCCAGCGGACTGCGCCTCGAACTGATCGACCCCGGCATCGAGCCCCCGCCCCAGGGCCCCGAACTGGAGGCGCCGAACGCCAGCGCGCTCACCGCCGAGTCCGCCGCCGCCTCCGCCGTCAACGCCGACCTCGCGCCGCTCGGCGCCACCGCGATCCCGGAACTGACCGTCAAGCAGACGCAGCAGGACCTCCTCGCGACCCGCGGCGAGGAGACCGCAGGACAAGGCGCGAAGCCGTACATCGGCCCACGCCCGCGCATCGTCACCCGCCGCGGCTGGGGCGCGGACGAGGGCCTGCGCGAGCGGCAGTTCCTCTACACCAGGACCGTGAAGGCCGCCTTCGTCCATCACAGCGCCTCGGGCAACAACTACCGTTGCTCGCAAGCCCCTTCAGTCATCCGCAGTATCTACCGCTACCACGTCAAGAGCAGTGGCTGGCGTGACATCGGCTACAACTTCCTCGTCGACAAGTGCGGAAACATCTACGAGGGGCGCGCCGGAGGCGTGGCCAAGCCCGTCATGGGCGCGCACACCCTTGGTTTCAACAGCAACAGCATGGGGATCGCCGTTCTCGGCAGCTTCGACCGCACAAAACCGCGCGCCGCCGCGGTGAACGCCATCGCCCGGCTCACGGCGTGGAAGCTCGGCCTTCACGGGAGGAATCCAGCGGGCAAGACATATCTGAAGTCGGGCGGTGGCAATCTCTACCGCAAGGGAAAGAACGTACGACTGAATGTGATCTCCGGGCACCGGGACGGCTTCGCCACCGCGTGCCCAGGAGGTCGGCTGTACGCCAAGCTCGGCAAGGCCAGGGCCAGTTCTGCCCGCTACCAGGGCCGATGAGGTCGGGGCCGCGGCTCCGCACGGCCATCCGAGGCTCCCCACGGCCAGTGAACGGTCTGCATACACTGGCCGGCCGAAAGACAGTTCGGCCGGCCCCACAGGGAAGCAGAGACGACAGGTGACAGAAGCGATCCTCCTGGTCGGCGGCAAGGGAACCCGGCTGCGCCCGCTCACCGTGCACACGCCGAAGCCGATGGTTCCGGCGGCGGGGGTGCCGTTCCTCGCGCACCAGCTGGCGCGGGCGAGAGCGGCCGGGGTCGAGCACATAGTGCTCGCCACGTCCTATCTGGCCGAGGTCTTCGAGCCGTACTTCGGCGACGGCTCTTCGCTGGGGCTCCACATCGAGTACGTCACCGAGGCCGAACCCCTCGGCACGGGCGGCGCCATCCGGAATGTGGCCTCCCGTCTTCGCTCCGCCCCCGACGACCCGGTCCTCATCTTCAACGGCGACATCCTCACGGGCCTGGACATCGCCGCCCTCGTCGCCACGCACCAGTCCTCGGGCGCGGACGTCTCCCTGCACCTGACGCGGGTCGAGGACCCGAGGGCGTACGGCCTGGTCCCGACCGACGCCTCTGGCCGCGTACAGGCCTTCCTCGAGAAGCCCCAGACACCCGAGGAGATCGTCACCGACCAGATCAACGCGGGGGCGTACGTCTTCCGCCGCTCGGTCATCGACACGATCCCCACCGGCCGTCCGGTCTCGGTGGAACGCGAGACGTTCCCGGACCTGCTGGCCTCGGGCGCCCACCTCCAGGGCATGGTCGACTCGACCTACTGGCTGGACCTCGGCACCCCCCAGGCCTTCGTACGAGGCTCCGCGGACCTCGTCCTAGGCCGCGCCCCGTCCCCCGCCGTCCCCGGCCGCTGCGGCGACTCCCTCGTCCTGCCGACGGCCTCGGTCGCCCCGGACGCGAAGCTGACGGGCGGCACGGTGGTGAGCGAGGGTGCGTCAGTCGGCGAGGGCGCCCGCATATCCGGCAGTACGGTCCTGAAGGGCGCCGTCATCGAACCGGGCGCGGTGATCACGGACTGCCTGATCGGCGCACGGGCCCAGGTGGGCGCACGGTCGATCCTCACGGGGGTTGTCGTGGGCGACGCCGCATCGGTGGGCCCGGACAACGAACTCCGGGAGGGCGTACGAGTGTGGTGCGACGCCCGCATCCCGGCGGGGGCGGTGCGCTTCTCCTCGGACCAGTAGCGGCTGTCGTCAGGACCTGGCCTGCGTCCACCTCTCTGCGCAGGCCAGGTGTTTCCAGCCCGTCCGTCACTTGAGAACGAGCCCGTCCAGGCCGGTCCGCCCACCGGCCCATGCTTCCC